>JADIMO010000015.1 GCA_017694755.1 Candidatus Cryptobacteroides merdavium | reverse complement strand
GGGCAATGGTCCCGGCATCCAACATGAAGCTCATCACGACAGGCGCAGCCTTGCACCGGCTCGGAGCGGACTACCGATACAAGACCGGGATAGGCTATTCCGGGACGGTAAAGGACGGGATTCTCCACGGTGACCTGTACATCATCGGAGGCGGAGATCCAACCATTGCTTCAAGGGATTCCATCGCCGTGCCGGTGGAGCAGACATTCAGGCAGTGGAGACAGTTCATCGCCGATGCCGGGATAAAAAGGATTGAAGGGCACATAGTGGGGGACGACAGGTTCTTCGACAGGGTGATGGAGGAGGATTCATGGCTTTGGAACGACCTGGGGACATATTACGGCACAGGAGTGAGCGGTCTGTCATTCTACGAGAATGTGCAGGACTTCAATGTGGCTCCCGGAGCAGTTCCCGGCGAGGCGGTGAAAGTCAGCCCGGGATATCCGGAAGCGCCATGGATGGAATACAGATACTCATGCACGACAGGTGAGCCCGGCACAGGCAACAAGCTGTATTACTACACTTCCTCACTGGCCCCTGTAGGGGAAATGAGGGGGACTTTTGCATCTGACAGGGCGCCGAAGACGGAAGAAGGCAGCAACAAGTTCCCTGCCTACACCTGTGCTTGGCATTTCATGGAATATCTGCGGGGATGCGGGGTGGAATGCTCAGAGGGAGCGGCCGACCTCGGTGACACATTCGGCCTGCCTGAAGGGACGGTCTGTCCGGCGGACTCCATCACAGTCATTGGCAGCACAATATCTCCGACTTTGAAGAGAATAACCTTTGAAACCAATTTCGAAAGCAACAATTTCTTCGCCGAAACCGTTTTCAAGACCCTCGGCAGGGAATTTTCCGGAAAAGGCTCATATGAAACGGGGCGCCAGGCGGTGAAATCCATCCTGTCCGATCTCGGAGTAAAATGCAATGGAGTAAAGATTCAGGACGGAAGCGGCCTTTCAAGGCAGAACTATATCTCTCCGGAATTTTTCTGCACTTTCCTGAACGCCATGCTCGGCTCCCCTGCCGCCTCAGACTACCTCATGACCATGCCGTCACCCGGCTCCAACGGCACAATGTCATACCTCATGAGCAGATATGCCTCCGAAACCAAATCCAGAATCCTCATCAAAAGCGGCTCTATGGACGGAGTCCTCTGCTACAGCGGCTACATCCTCCCTCCCGGCGTGACATCGGCAGAAGTGTTGTCATGCATGACAGGACAGAATCCGGCTTTCGGCACGGACGCTTCCCTCGGACGCAATGACATTATCATCTTCTCCATCATGACCAACAACTGCACCTCCTCCCCCTACCGAGTCCGCCAGATCCTTGAAAAAATCCTCTACCTCCTCACCACCGAAATCCCCTCGGCAGGCGTCAATGCTGGACAGGAACGGTGAAAAGACTGTCTTTCATGACCTTGTCAGTGTAGAGGATGCCGTCGAGATGGTCGGTTTCGTGCTGGAAGATGACTGAAGTGTAGCCGGAAATGGTATCGGTAACCTCTTTCTTGGAGTCAATATCCTTGTATGACACTACAATCTGCGGATAACGGAGGACAGTACCATAATGACCGGGAATGGAAAGGCATCCTTCACGACCTGGGACAGGGACACCCTCAACAGAGATTATCCGGATGCAAGGGTAGACCTCAACAGGTTCGCCTTCCTTGTCAAAACGCTGTACGGCAACCACCCTTCTGTTTATGCCCACCTGAGGAGCCGCTATGCCGACACCGTCCTGTGACGGATCGGTCATGGTGCTGACCATAAGTGCGGCCAGCCTTCTGTAATGCTCTGTCGCAAGGTCTGCATCGGAAAAATCCACTGAAGAATCCCTGAGCGCCGAAAGGTCAAGAGAATCATTGACTGTCAGGACCCTCATCACAGAATCGGCAGAACTGATGACAGAAATTTCTTCCGGGGTGAATGTCAGCCCCGCTTCTTTCTCAGGACGGTCTGACAAAGCTACAAGCACAACGAAGGCCGCCGCCGTCACTGCAGCGAACAATGCGGCAAGCATGTCTGAACTGATCATTTTCATTTTGAAAACAGGCTGCGGCATAGGGCCGGGACATCGCTGACCTTAACTGCTTCTATGCCGTCAGGAACGTTGTCGGGGCTGCCGAATGATGAAATGTATATTTTTCTGAACCCGAGCCTTTGGGCTTCCATGATGCGGCGGTCGGTCTGGGATACCGGACGGATCTCACCGCTAAGACCAACCTCACCGGCAAAGCAGACATTTGACGGAATGGCAAAGTCAAAATTGGAAGACAGCACGGCACAGATGACTGCCAGGTCGCAGGCCGGGTCGCTCACCCTCAGACCTCCGGCCATGTTCAGGAACACATCCTTCACACCGAGCCTGAAGCCGGCACGCTTCTCAAGCACTGCCAGAAGCATGTTCAGGCGCCTCACGTCAAAGCCGGTTGCAGAACGCTGGGGAGTCCCGTAAGCGGCTGAGCTGACAAGGGACTGCACCTCTATCAGGAACGGACGGGTCCCGTCAAGCATTGCGCTCACCGCCACTCCGCTAAGCCCGTCTTCATGCATGGGAATCAGCATTTCAGAAGGGTTGCTCACCTCCCTCAGCCCTTTTCCGGTCATCTCGAACACGGCAAGCTCGGAAGTGGAGCCGAAACGGTTCTTGATGCTCCTCAAAAGCCTGTATGCCCCCTTGTTGTCCCCTTCAAACTGCAGGACCACATCCACAATATGTTCGAGGACCTTCGGCCCGGCAATGCTTCCCTCCTTGGTGATGTGGCCTATAAGTATCACAGGAACTCCCGTCTCCTTGGCAAAGCGCAGCAGCATGGATGCGCATTCCTTTATCTGCGACACGGAGCCTGCAGAAGATTCCATCGTCTGGGTATAGACCGTCTGCACGGAGTCCACAATCATCAGGTCCGGCATTATCTTCTTCGCCTCCTCCAGAATGTTTTCCATCAGCGTCTCGCTGTAGATCAAGCAGTTACTGTCATCGCCCCCGAGGCGCACAGCCCTCAGCTTCACCTGCTTCACGCTCTCCTCCCCCGTGACATACAATGTCCTCAACGACTTGCAATGAAGAGGGATCTGCAGGGAAAGGGTGGATTTTCCTATACCCGGTTCTCCGCCAATCAGCACCAGTGAGCCTTCCACGAGCCCGCCTCCGAGAATCCGGTCAACCTCGGCATTGTTCAATGAAATCCTGCTGTCCTGAGTCGTGTCTATGTCGGAAAGCGGCATCGGCCTGTGGCTGCTTCCGGGTACGGAAATGCCACGGCGGCTATCTCCGGACTTCCCCGTCGCCACCTTTTCTTCGACCATTGTGTTCCACTCCCCGCACGCAGGACACCGGCCCATCCATTTGATGCTCTCGTTCCCGCAGGAAGTGCAGAACCATACAGTTTTCTGTTTCAATGCCATAAATATCTATTTTCATTTCCGGCTATCGGCCACCCCGGCCTGGCTTGTCCAGCTCGTAGACCTCCATATCATGAATTTTCCCTGCATCAATATGGAATCTCAAGGCGGTGCGGACCGTATGAAAGCCATATATTCCGGCAGCCCCGGGATTTATGACCATCATGTTCCTCTTCCTGTCGTTCATGACACGGAGAATGTGGGAATGCCCGCATACGAAAATATCAGGCCTGTGTTCGTCAATCAAGGCCCTTGCCCTCGGGTCATACCGTCCGGGATATCCTCCGATATGGATCATGAGCACCTTCATTCCGCAGCAGTCAAAAAGCTGGAACATAGGATATTCCAGCCTCAGATCCTGACTGTCACAATTGCCGTAGACTCCCTTCAGCGGCTTGAAGGAGGCTATCTTCTGCGCCGTCTCCAGCCCTCCGAAATCCCCTGCATGCCAGATTTCATCCACCGGCTGCAGGAAATCCATCAGAGGACCGTCAAAGACCCCGTGCGTATCAGATATGAGCCCTATATACATAGTTTGTCATCCAAAGCCCCCTCAGAGATTCTGAGTTCAGTCGAGGGATTGCCTATTTCTTTCTCTTTTTGCCGCCTTTTCCTGACGGTTCCCTGTCCCAGGCATCGTTCTGGAAGAACTGTTTCCAGTCGTCTTTCCAGTTCTTCGGCCTATCTGAACGGCCACGCTTTCCGGAACGGCCGGACTCACGCTCGTCTCTTCTTCCGCGGCGAGGCTCACGGTCATCAAAGCCGGATTTTTTCTTGCCGCCCTTGTCGCCCTTGCGTCCCGGCTTCGAAGCTGGAACAGCTCCTTCGCCTCCGGCTATCTCGACACCCAGACGGTAACCCTTCCATGACTGCCCGTCCAGAGAAGAAACCACGATATCTGCATCTTCTTCCTTGACTTCGAAGAACGAGAACCTGCGCATCAGGTCGATACGGCCGACCTCAACACGTTCCCGGATATTCTTGTTGAGGATTTCCATGAGCTTGCCCACGGTCAGTCCGTCAATCTTGCCCAGATTGATGAAAAGACGGGTATAGCCCGGCTCTGCCTGACGGGCACCCTCGGAAGCCTTGTCGCGCTTGCTCTTCTTGTCATCAGTGGCGGCAACTATCTCAGGCTTGTTGCGGTAATATTCGTAGAAACGGTTGAATTCATGTGAAACCACCCTCTTGATGAGGTCTTCCTTGCCCAGCCAGTCGAGCTTGCGGTATATCTCCGGCATGAAGTCATTGATTTCTTCCTCATTGACCTGTACCCTCTCAAGCTCGTCGATAACCTTGATCAGTTGCTTTTCACAGATCTGCCTTGCGGTAGGAATTTCACCCGGGACAAACTCCTTGCCTATAACCTTTTCAATCTGCTTCACCTTCCCTTTCTCGCGGAGGTTGATGATGGCGATGGATGTACCGGTCTTTCCTGCCCGGCCTGTACGGCCGCTGCGGTGGGTGTAGCTTTCCACATCGTCCGGCAGTCCGTAGTTGATGACATGGGTAAGGTCATCCACATCCAGACCGCGGGCTGCGACATCAGTGGCTACAAGCAGCTGGATATTGCGGAGACGGAACCGCTGCATCACAGTATCACGCTGTGCCTGCGAAAGGTCCCCGTGCAGGGTATCGGCATTGTATCCCTCCTGCATCAGCTGTTCGGCTATCTCCTGCGTTTCCTTGCGGGTGCGGCAGAAGATGATGGCATATATTCTCGGATAGTAGTCCACTATCCTTTTCAGAGTCTCGTATTTGTCCTTGGCATGCACCATATAGACCACATGGCGCACATTGGCCGTGCTTTCGTTCTTGCGGCCTATGGTGACTTCCTTAGGATTACGGAGATAATTCTTTGCTATCTTTGATATTTCAGGACTCATCGTGGCTGAGAACATCAGAGTATTGCGCTCCTGCGGAACATCTGCAAGAATGGCATTGATGCTGTCCGTGAATCCCATGTCCAGCATCTCGTCCGCCTCGTCCATCACCACATTCTTTATCGTAGCAAGCGAAACGGTCTTGCGCTCCATCAGGTCCAGAAGACGGCCCGGGGTGGCCACGATGATATGCACTCCCCTTTTCAGCGACCTTATCTGACTTTCAATCGAAGAGCCTCCGTAGACAGGCAGGACCTTGAGTCCCTCCACATATTTCGAATAGTCATTCAGGTCCCCTGCAATCTGCAGGCAAAGTTCCCTCGTAGGACACAGAATAAGCGACTGAGGTACAACATTCTCAATGTCAACTTTCTGTATCAGCGGCAGTCCGAAGGCAGCGGTCTTTCCGGTTCCCGTCTGCGCAAGTGCCACAATGTCATTGTTTTCGCCCAAAAGGTACGGAATCACTTCCTCCTGTACGGGCATAGGGTACGCATAGCCCATCTCTTCAATGGCGCGACGGATCTCCGGTGCGACGCCAAGCTCTTCAAATGTCTTCATCAAATAACTGTAATATATTCCGGGCACAAAGGTAATCTTTTTATTGACAACGCAATTGCACCCGGTTTGATTTTATGTCCAAAACATGGAATTTTCCGCCGGTTGATCTTTTCCCGGTGACATTTTCAGGACAATCATTTATATCTTTGCCGAAATATTTGATTTGTCACTGGATTCAATCGGGATTTCATGGAAATATTCTATTCTAAAGAAATTGACGGAAGCAGATGCAGGCTCTCCGAAGACGAGGCGGCACATTGCGCGAAGGTGCTGAGGCACAGGGAAGGAGATATCATCTCCGTAATAGACGGAACAGGAACACTGTATCGGTGCCGCATCATTTCAGCGTCGCCGAAATGCGTCGAGGCGGAAATAATTTCTTCCGAACCGGACTGGGGGACACACCCGTACAGGCTGCACCTTGCCGTTGCTCCGACAAAAAACGCCGACAGATATGAATGGTTTGCCGAAAAGGCCTGTGAAATCGGAACCGATGAAATCTCCCCTATAATAGGGATGCACTCGGAACGGAAGATATTCAAGACCTCCAGAGTGGAAAAAATATTGGTATCAGCGGTGAAACAATCCCTCAAGGGAGCCGTCCCGGCAATACATGAGCCGATGCCGGTCAAGGACTTTATCCTGAAATACGGAGATGACGACACCGAAACACCAGCTGAACTCCATACCACAGACAAGGAGGTTCCAATCCACGGTACGGCTGCAAATCCGGACCACACAGACAGGACTCATACAGGAAAACCATTGAGACTCATCGCATATTGCTTTGAAGACGCATCACATCCGAGAATTTCCATAAAGGAAGCTTTTGACAGATATGACGGGCATGAGGCAATCGTCATGATAGGCCCTGAAGGGGATTTTTCCCCGGAAGAAGCTGAACTGGCTCTCAGCCACGGCTTCATACCGGTCCATCTCGGACCGTCCAGGCTGCGCACGGAAACTGCCGCAGTCACTGCTGCGGAAGCGGCCTACTTCAGATGGATGGAATGACGACCTGCTATTTCCTGATGATCTGAATGGTGGAATCAAGGCCCACCTTTATTATGGAGGAAGACTGGCCGGTGGCCCCGCTTTCAAGGGAAGGGTCGACGGTGTAGTCCACTGCATCCTTTACCGCAGCGGAAATTTCAGACCATTTCTTCGGCGTAGGCTCTCCGGATATGTTCGCCGAAGTGGAAACTATCGGACGGCCAAGGCGGCTGACAAGCTCCACGCAAAAGTCCATCATGGGAATCCTGATTCCGACAGTCCCGTCTTCCGCCACCACATTATGAGCCAGGCAATGACGGTCTGCAGGCTCTCCGGCCGCAGCGGCTATGGCATCCGGATAGATAATGGTCATCGGCCTGTCGTTCACTTCTACAAGCTGGACCGCCATTTCGGGAATCTCCTTCACATATCTTGCCACCATGTCCAGGTCACTTGCAAGCAGCACCAGCGACTTGCTGTCAGGGCGGTTCTTTATTCTGTATATTTTCTCAACCGCCTCCGGGTCGGTGGCATCACATCCGAGCCCCCACACCGTATCGGTCGGATAAAGTATCACCCCGCCCTTCTTCAGGACCTCCAAAGCCTCTGCAATTATATTTTTCGTATCTTTCATAACATTCAATATTTGTAGTCGTACAGCGTCCGCTTCTTTTTCCAGTACATTATTAACAGCCAGCCGAAGAGCATTCCGCCGAGATGTGCAAAATGGGCAATATCCACTTTCTCATCTGTAACACCACCTATACTGAAAATTCCTATAATGAGTTCTATGATAGCGAATATTATTACAAACCATTTGGCTTTCAATGTTATAGGAGGAAAGATCAGTGTAAGCCTTGCATCTGGATAGAGCATTGCAAATCCGAGCAGGACACCGTAAATGGCTCCTGAAGCGCCCACGGTAGGTGTCAGTTTGAGCGCATGAAGGGAGGCCTGGGCCTGTACCGAACCCTCTGCAATCTGCGACATCCATACCTGCGCCTGTATGAACTGGACTCCCGTATGAAGGAGAGCTGCGCCGAGACCTGTCACGAAATAAAATACAAGGAACTTCTTCCATCCCCATGCCCGCTCAAGTGCACTTCCGAAGATCCAGAGCGTGTACATATTGAAGAATATGTGCAAGAAGCCCCCGTGCATGAACATGTGGGTGACGAATTGCCATGGCCGGAAAAACGGCGATGACGGATAGAAAAGGGCAAAGTGCTCTATCATGAACTCCATGTTCAAGGCAATCATCACCATCACAAGCACATTTATAAGGATGATGTTTTTGGTGGCAGGGGCTGTTCCCCCATTGTCTAAGAATCCCATTATCGTTTTCGTTATTTAAAATTTCCTGTCTAGGTCTTCTACCGACAGCAGAGCCATTGTCCTGTGTCCGGAACTTGTGTACTCGGCATTCTCGCAGGCGAACAGGGCATCTATCAATCTCTGTGCCTCTCCGGAGGTGACTGCAGAATTGTCACCCGCGGCACCCATCCGGGCAAATCTTTCTGCCATCGCGGACTCCATCATCCCTGCCACTGCGTTATGGTCGTCGGACAGGGCGACAATCATGTCAAAAACCATGGTCTGAACCATTCCCGCATCCACGGAATACCCCTCCGGCACCCCGTTCACCACAACAGTGTCATTCCCGAACGGGGAAATGTCAAAGCCCAAGGAAGCAAGCAGGTCCGCATGCTCCTCGAACAGCAGCCTGTTCTCCACTCCCACCTGCACCGGGACAGGGAAAAGGGAGGTCTGCGTAATATGTTCATTTTTTGAAAGCGCCTTCATGAAACGCTCATAGAAAATCCGTTCCCTTGCCCTCCGGACATTGACCACAAGCAGTCCGGACTTCACGGAAGTCACAAGATACTTGTTTTTCACGACCACGACCGCCTTGGACGGAAGTGTCTTGTCCTCAAACAGTTTCCCGTAGTCATCCCTGCGGTCCACATAGCCGGACAGCCCGCTTCCATACCCTGCAGCCTCTTTCTGTCCCCCGCCATTCCCGGGCCATATATCTCCATGTGACAGAATGTCATCCACAGCCTCTGCTCCGGGATATTTTCCTGCGGGAGACAAACTCTGGCGGAATTCCCCTCCTGATGCACCCGATTCTCCGGGAAACACATTTGTAAAAGGCGAGTTCTCAGAAGGGAAGCCGTCATTGTCAAAGGGATTGTATGTCGGGTCGAGCGACGGCACCGGCTCTGACACCGGATGGAATTTCTCGAAGTCCTTGCCGAAGACAGGTATCTCCGGAGCCCCTTCCCTGTCGAAATCAATGCTGGCCACAAAGGAATTCTTTCCCAGTGACTCCTTGATGCAGGCGTAAAGTATCTGGAAAATCACGGAATCGTCCTCAAACTTGACTTCCGTCTTTGTCGGGCTTATGTTGACATCAAGCGACCGCGGATCAGCCTCCAGCCAGATGAAATATGACGGAGTGGCACCCTCGGTTATGAGATGCTCGTACCCCTTCAGCACAGCACGGTTCAGATAGGGACTTCTGAAATAACGCCCGTTCACGAACATGTACTGGTTGCCGAGGCTCTTCCTCGCCATGTCCGGACGGCCGATATAGCCCGACACCTTCACTACTGAAGTATCGGCGGAAATATCCACCAGCTCATTCACGACATTCGGCCCTGTCAGGTCCTGTATCCTGAACTTCAGCGACTTCGCCGGCTTCAGCACGAACACTTCCTTCCCGTTGTGCATCAGCGTAAAGCCGGCATCCGGCCTTGTCAGGGCCACCCGTGTGAACTCCGACAATATATGCTTGAATTCCACATTGTCCGACTTCAGGAATTTTCTCCTTGCCGGGACATTGTAGAAAAGATTTCTTACGGCGAAATTGGCGCCTCTCGGCACCGCTGCCTCTTCTGTGGATATGTGATTCGAGTCGGCGAAACGCACCTCGCAGCCGACTTCATCCCCTTCGCGCCTCGTCCTCAAAGTGACCTCCGCGACAGCGGCTATCGAAGCCAGTGCCTCACCGCGAAACCCGAAAGTATGTATATTCATCAGGTCTTCCGCCGTTGCGATCTTCGATGTGGCATGCCTCTCAAAGCACAGCACCGCCTCATCGGGTGACATTCCGCACCCGTTGTCAATCACCTGTATCAGCGTCCTGCCGGCATCCTGAATGACTACCGTCACCTGGTCAGCGCCCGCATCCAATGCGTTCTCCATCAATTCCTTGACCACCGAGGCCGGCCTCTGCACCACCTCTCCGGCGGCTATCATGTTGGCTATGTTGCTTGGAAGTATCCTTATGTCCATCTTCCGTCAGAGCAATTGGTAGAATTTGACGATATATATCAGCACTACGAAAAACATGACAAGCCCCACAGCCCCTATGATGCTCTGGGCCTTGCTTGTCTTTCTGGTCTTCTGATAGTTTCCGCCCCTGAAGCTTCCCTGGAGATACGACCCCGGAGAATACGGCTCCTTCTCGTTCCGTCCGTCCACATGGCCGAACTTTTCCTTCAGAGCCTCCTTCTCGGGATCATAGTACCGGGGCTTGTAATTGAATACCCGATGTTCCTGATTGCCGAAAAAGCCGAAATTGAATCCCATATCCGTTCACATTTATATTCTTGCAAATATATCAATTTTTAATAACTTTATGACCTCAACCGCCAGGCCATCGTAGATAAAAACGGAAAATCAAAACACGAATACACTGATAATCAAAGCAAAAACTTATAAAAGACAATGGAAAACATAAGAATAGGCAACGGATACGATGTGCATGCCCTCGCCGAGGGCCTCCCACTCTGGCTGGGCGGAGTAAAGATAGAAAGCCCAGTAGGCTGCATAGCCCATTCTGACGGCGATGTGCCGATACACGCCCTGTGCGACGCCCTTCTCGGCGCCCTTGCCCTCGGGGACATCGGCAAGCACTTCCCTGACACCTCCGACGAATTCAAAGGCATTGACAGCAAGATTCTTCTGAGGCGCACGATGGACCTTGTTTCGGCCGCAGGATACCGTGTCGGAAATGCCGACATTACCATAGCCATGCAGCGCCCGAAACTCGCCCCCTACATCGGACAGATGCGGAGCACCCTCGCCGGCCTGATGTCTGTTCCTGAAGACTCCGTTTCTGTCAAGGCCACCACCACTGAAAAGCTCGGCTTCGTCGGCCGCGGTGAAGGCTGCGAAGCGTATGCCGTCGTGCTGCTGCTGAAGAATCCGGCATAATTAGAAGGCCAGAAAAAACCAGGATACACATCCAAGACAACATCCATTGACCATGCTTCATTTTATCCGGAATGATGTGGCAGTTCAATGCTTTGGAAAGGAATTTTTTATGATTGGCGTTCAATTTTTATCAGAATTTTATTGCATTTTCAAAAAACCTTAGTACCTTTGCAATCCCAAATTCGGGAAAGCAATTGAAATATTGAGATATGGTGTAATGGTAGCACTACAGATTCTGGCTCTGTCAGTGAGGGTTCGAGTCCTTCTATCTCAACTTGACATCATGATGGCGGGTTAGCTCAGCTGGTTAGAGCGCATGATTCATAATCATGAGGTCCGCAGTTCAATCCTGCGACCCGCTACAAAACCGACCCAAAGACATTCAAGCACTTGCAATTCTCTGCAGGTGCTTTTTTCGTACCCTGATATGTCTGAAGTCGTATTGAAAAGACGGCTAGCAGGAAAATTTTGCTACATTTGCATAAAACATAGTGACTATGGGGTCAATATTTGTAATACGGGGACTTCTGATTTATATATACGCCTTTGACCACAATCCTCCACATATCCATGTGAAAGGAGGCGGCTGTGATTTCACGATAACACTAAAGGACAGGGTTGTCGAGGGAAAGGCGAAGTCGAAGCAGATAAATGACATAAACAAGTTCATGGACGAGCATATAAAAGAGTTGGAGGAACTCTGGGAAAAGGCTCAACGTGGAGAACTCATAACTAAAATAAAAAGATAGGCTATGATAACGGTAAAGGATGTTGAATACATAAAGGACTACACCCTGCTGTGTGAGTTCAGTGACGGCACACGCAAAATGGTGGACTTGTCGCCGCTTCTAAAATATCCGGCATTTGAAGAACTGAAAGACAAGGAAAAGTTTATCCAGTTCGGTCTTTTCGATACAATCTTCTGGTCAAA
Organism: Candidatus Cryptobacteroides merdavium; assembly: GCA_017694755.1. GTDB lineage: Bacteria > Bacteroidota > Bacteroidia > Bacteroidales > UBA932 > Cryptobacteroides > Cryptobacteroides merdavium. The sequence goes on along the minus strand of JADIMO010000015.1, from coordinate 45,013 downwards.
CGGAGCGGACATAGCACCAGAGTATCTGTACGAGAACGGAGTTCCTGCATAAGGACAGCATTCAAAATCATGCAAATTCCCGATTCGGTTTCTGAAAAATGAGATTTGAATCGGGGATTTCCATTTCAAGCAATGACAAGGTTTTGGGAAAAGATTATATTTACATATAGATGACAAACAAAGGAGGTTGATATGGCAACATACACAATAACGGTCAATGAGAGGACAAAGGAGGGCAAGAGCCTTGTCAATTATCTGAAGTCGCCTGTAGTGATAGAAGAGCCAAACGAGGAAACCTTGCAGGCGATAAAGGATGTAGAGAACGGGGATGTCACAGTGTATAAGACATTCGAGGACTACCTTGAAGCATATAAGTGATGCGACAGATTGCGACAACCAGAAAATACAGGAAAGACTGGGAATTGGCAAAACGCAGCAAACCGGACTGGCTTCTGATATACAGAAAGACAGACAACAACGAATTGCAGATACTGGAACTCGTAAGAACAGGCACACATTCAGACCTGTTCAAGAAATAGCAGATACAAATTGCCCTCCTGCTGAAACGGGAGGGTTTATTGTATATGAGAAGATCTGCGGCAGACTCTGGAAATGCTGCGCTGTTCAGCGGATATTGATGAGCTTGTGGGTCTGGAGGGAGAGACGCCAGGAGGGGTGGGACTTGCAGTATTCAATGGTTTCGTGGAGCAGGAGGCGGTTTTCCCGGGCATTGCCGGTGTCGCAGGGCTGGAGGAAGCGCCAGTCTGCAATGACAGAATCGTAGATGCGCATGTCCTGGCGGGTATAGACGACTTTCAGTTCATTGCATTTTGTGAGGCAGACCTTTGCGGAGGGAATAACATCGTACTTCGGGGAACAGGTGACCCAGTCAATGCCGTCCGGAAGAGGATGGGTACCGTTGGTCTCGACTGCGATGTATCTGCCGCAGGCATGGAGGGCGGCGACAAGTTCATCTGTCAGGAAAAGGGAGGGTTCGCCGCCGGTGATGACGGTGAAGCGGGAGGGATATTCCGAGATGGCCGTGACGATTTCCTCTGCCGTCATGAAACGGCCTTCCTCATGGGAGGTATCGCAGAAAGGACAGCGGAGATTGCAGCCGGAAAAGCGCACGAAGACGGCGGGAGTGCCGGTATGGTAGCCTTCTCCCTGAAGGGAATAAAATATTTCGTTGATTTTGTATTGCTTCATAACGGACCGGAAACTGCATGGACGCTACAGGGCGGCATTTTCAAAGCCGTCCTTTACATACACGGCGACATTGCCCTCGGACTCCTGGAACAGGACTTTGTAGCAGTTGGGCACCCTGTCGCAAATCCATCTGGCAAGATTCTCTCCGGTTGTATTGAAATCCACCACTTCATTAATATTACGGTGGTCCAGCATTCCGGCCACCAGCTCCTTTATATGTGTGAAGTCTGTCACCATCCCATTGCGGTCGAGCTCCTGCGCGCAGCAGAACACCGTGACAATGGCATTGTGGCCGTGCAAACGGGTGCATTTGCTCTCATAATCAAGGGAAAGGCTGTGTGCAAAGGCTATTTCCAAGCGTTTAGATACATAATACATTCTTTCGTCTCCTGTAAAAATTCCCGCAAACTTATACAAAATATTCCAATGGCACAAAATGTCACTTATCCGTGAAATTTATATTCTGAATTTTCAAAACTGTTCCTAAATTTGTAAAAAATCGCTTGAAATGAAACCTGACACAGCCCACAAGGCACATCCGTGGCACGGAATAAGCCTCGGTCCGGATGCTCCGGAAGAAATCACTGCCTTCATCGAAATAGTTCCGACGGACACTGTAAAATACGAGGTGGACAAGGAGTCCGGCTACCTTTCGCTGGACAGACCGCAGAAATTCTCGAACATAGTCCCGTCGCTCTACGGGTTTCTTCCGAGAACATATTGCGGGCCCAAAATGGCAGAGATGACCAATCTGGCACTTGCAAGATATGACATCGACGGGGACGGGGATCCGCTGGACATCTGTGTGCTGACGGAAAAGGATGTGACTCACGGAGATATCATCGTAAAAGCTCACCCCATCGGCGGACTGCGGCTCCTGGACCACAACCAGGCAGATGACAAGATCATTGCAGTGCTGAAAAATGATGCAGTATACGGGAACTACACTGACATCGACCAGCTGCCGAAAGACATCGTAAGGCGGCTGATGCATTATTTCACCACCTACAAGGACATCCCGGGAGAAAACACCAAGAGGATGGTGTTCATCAGCACTTACGGGGCCACCGAAGCGAAAGAGGTCATCAGACGCTCCCAGGAGGACTACAAGGATTACATCGCGGCACTTAAAGACTGAAAAATGAAAGTATTGCTCATAAGCGGAAGCCCGCGAATGAACGGGAACACGCACATCGCCCTCAGCGAAATCGCCGGCACACTGGAATCGGAGGGCATCGGCACTGAAATAATCTCAATCGGCACCAATGCCGTACGGGGATGCATCGCCTGCGGAAAATGCGCAGAACTCGGACACTGCATATTCAAGGACGATGTATATGACAGGATCAGGACCTGCCTTGAAGAAGGGATTGACGGGCTTGTCGTAGGTTCCCCGGTATATTACGCCGGTCCGAACGGCTCCTTATGCGCCCTTCTGGACAGGGTGTTCTATTCTCTCGGGAGATATCTCCAATACAAGCCGGCCGCCTCGGTGGCTGTCTGCCGCAGAAGCGGGGCTACCGCCACATTCGACAGGCTCAACAAATATTTCACCATCAACAACATGCCTGTGGTTCCTGCATTCTATTGGAACAATGTGCACGGACGCCTTCCGGGAGAAGCCGCTCTCGACGGGGAGGGCATGCAGACCATGCGGGCCATAGGAAGGAACATGGCCTGGATGATAAAAAGCATCGCAGAAGGCGGTCAGCAGAGGCCGACACCGGAAGAGCGAATAATGACCAATTTCATAAGGTAGAGGGCACTGCATTGCAGCGTGGACTGGGGTATTTTTTCTGTTGTCCTTATGAATTGCCACGCGGATCAGAGAAGGATACTATATCCTGACGGTCAATCTGTTCCGGATATATTATCATCAGGTTGCTGTCGGCGAAGTTCTTGTTGAGCACAGCCGGAAGACGGTCAAAGGACGGGTCGTACGAAATGGAGCCGGCACGGGCACTCACCACGGCCAGAAGCTGTTCACTTGCCACGGGGACATTGGCCATTTCCGCCATCGAAAGGTCATCTGCAGTCACATACTCAGCAAGGGTACCGATGTCGGCATTGTCTGCCGCTGTCCTTATGCAATCCGCAGTGGCAGAGGAAGCGTAGAACTTGACACGGCAGCCTATCTGTATCGCCATCCGGCAAAGATGTGTGACCCACTTGGCAAAGCCGGTTTCGAACTCCGCCTGCGGAGGGACCAGGACGATTATGCCTTTCAATGTGTTGAGAGGCATTTCCATCCGGGCCACAATGACCTCCCTGAATGTACCTTTAAGAAGATTTCCCGTAAGGTTTCCGTAAAATGAATCCAATATGCTGCCTTTCTTGTGCAGACCGATGACAAGAGCCGTAGCCGAACATTCCTTTATGGTATGTACTATCCCGGATGAAACACTTATGTCATATCTGGTCAGCATGTCTGCCTTCACCTTCGCAGAAGAGGCAATCTTCGCCGCCTTTTCAACATACCTTCTTCCGGCCTCCCCTATCCTCGGGTCATTGCCGTCATCTATCACATTCAAAGCGACGATGCCGTCCTTCTGGCGGCCGTCCTTTATCATCAATGCTATATTTACGAGATTTTCAATGGTATCCGGATTGGCGACAGGTATGAGAATCTTCTCCTTTTCATTCCCCTCATGCGTATCCAAGGCAGAAGACTCGCCCACCACAGTAAATTTCCGGCAGGCCCGTTCAGTCTCGATGGTACTGATTATGCAGGTAACCAATATCATCACAATGGTGCCGTTCAGTACATCATCATTGAGAAGCCGCTCCCCGTTTTCCATTATTATCTCATGCCCCACAAGCACAGCCGCAAGTGTGGCTGCAGCCTGCGCATTGCTCAGCCCGAAAATCATTTTTCTCTCATTCGACGACAGCTTGTATATCTTCTGCGTGAAGAATGCCGCCAGCCATTTGCTTAATGTCGCGACCACCGTCATCACGGCTGCCACCTTCAGGGCAGTACCGCCGGCAACAAAGCTCCGTACATCGATGATCATCCCCACTCCTATCAGGAAATAAGGGATGAAAAGGGCGTTGCCGACAAATTCGAGCCTCGACATCAGCGGGGACACCTTCGGCACAAGAGGATTGAGCACCATACCGACAAGAAACGCCCCGAGAATGCCTTCCATCCCCGCGAGGGAAATCAGCCCGCCTCCCAGGAACACAAGTGCAAGGACGAAGACAAACTGCATCACCTCATCGTCGTATTTCCTGAAAAACAGCCTGCCTATCTTCGGGAAGACGAAGACTATCACAAGCCCTATCAGAGTCACCTTCAGGGCAAGCATCACCCAATACATCGGTGTCGCCGACCCGTTGAACAGGCCGCTGATGAGGGCAAGGACCACAAGGGCCAATGTCACCGTGACCGCCGTTCCTCCGATGGAAATGGTCACGCTCCTCTGCCTCGACAGCCCGTAACGGCTGACTATGGGATAGGCGATAAGGGTGTGCGAGGCGTACATGCTTGACAGGAGCACTGCCGTAAGCGCCCCGTATCCGAGCAGGGCCATGCTGCTCCATACCCCCAAGGCCATAGGTATCACAAATGTCAGAAGCCCGAATACCAGACCTTTCACCTTGTTCTTCCGGAAGTCCTCCATATCCATCTCCAGCCCCGCCAGGAACATGATGTAATAAAGACCTACCTGCCCGAAAAGCTGGAAACTGCTGTCCCGCTCCAGAATGTTAAGCCCGTGCTCGCCGATGATCACCCCCGCCAGGATCATCCCTATGATATGCGGAATCTTCAGCTTGCCCAGCAGAAGCGGAGCAAACAATATGATGACCAATACAATAAGAAAAATCCAGGTCGGATCCGTAATCGGAAGGCTTATGAGGAGGCTGGACATAGGCATGACTGAAATTAATAAAATCATGAAACGCACCGGTCATGAGTGGTGCGCACCAAAGACAAATTTAATGATTATTGGACATTATCCCCAACAATCACAGACAATTTAATCCGATATTTTTCTGTACAGGCCTTCGATCATGTCGGCGGCGGCATCAAGGCCGATACTGCCGGTGTTTATCATAAGGTTGTAGTTGTGGGGATCACCCCAGCGGTTGCCGGTATAATACTCATAATGGGCGACCCTTGCGCGGTTGATGCGCCGGACTTCGGACTCGGCCTTGCCGGGGCTTACGCCATATTCCATGATGGACCTCTTGACCTCGTCTTCAAGATCCGAATAGCAGAACACCTTAAGAAGATGCGGATAGCCACGCAGGATGTAATCGGCACACCGGCCCAAAATTACGCATGGACCTTTGGCGGCCAGCTGCCTGATGATTCTTCCCTGGGCGACAAACAGGGCATCATCGGAAGAAAGGCTGTGCTCAAGCGGGGTCTCATAATTCTGGATTATCAGCGACATGACAACCACAGGAGACAGGGACTGCTCCCTTTCCGAAACAAAACGCTCCGTCATTCCGCTCTCCTTTGCGGCCAGCTCTATCAGCTGGTTGTCATAAAACGGGATTCCGAGCCTCTTGGCGAGCATTTCACCGAGTTCATGTCCTCCGCTTCCGTACTCCCTGGCAATAGTTATCACGGGATGCACCGAAGCGGCCATTTCGGATGCAGGCACAGGCCTGTTGTCACCTATCCATGAATCAAACAGACGGTAGGCCGGCGTGATGAAATGCACCATAGGACCGACAATCACCGCCGCAATCACCGTCCCTTCCCGCACTCCGTATATTCCCGACATGAAAATCAACGAAAGGCAACAGGCAAGAGCCACCAGAGTGACATCGAAGCCGAGCTTGACAAACCCGAATTCCTTGCTGAAGCGCCGGGATATGGTCCTGACAAAAAACTCTCCCGCCACCATGGCCACATTGGCCTTCACCTCCAGGGCAATGCCGACGGCAAGGATGAAACATCCGGTCACAAGACTCAGCATCTTGGCACCATAGGCATCCGGACAGAGCCAGCCTAGAGTGTTCATGGAAATATCGATGAACCATCCGAAGCAGAATGTTATGGGTATCTGGAGCAGATAAATCCGCAGGTCTGCCTTGAGTTCGCCTTTTCTCATCAGGGGCAGTTCGAGAAGGATGAAAAGCAGATTGGTGATGATGGTCCATTGCCCCATAGTCAGCGGAGTGAACATGCTCAGCACATAGTTCACGCTTGTGATGGGTGATGTGCCCAACATGGCCTTTGTGATGAAGGCTATTCCGAAAGCATTGATAAAGACCGCTATGACAAAAAGAAAATACCGTCTCAAAAGATACCTGTCCATTCCTTTCATTTTTTCGCGGTGCAAAAATACACTTTATTTCGGAAAACGCCTGCTCCCCTCCTAAAGTCAAATGTCTCTCAGAGGGGAGATCCAGGGATAGAAGCGGCAATCTGAAGACCTTGCCTATAATCACAGACAAAAGTCTGCAATCACAAATAAAGCAATTTCAAGTCCGCAAACACCATTGCAGCCACAGCCTCGACGACCACGGGAGTGCGGAGGGCAAAACATGTGTCATGCCGCCCCGGAATCTCCAGCGGGGAAACCTCCCCTTTGGTGAAATTGTAGGTGTGCTGTGTCTTCCTGATGCTGGATGTCGGCTTGAACGCCACACGGAAAACGACAGGATTGCCGTTGGTGATGCCGCCGTTGATGCCGCCCGCACCGTTTCGCGAACAGCTGCCGTCATGTGCACTGATAGGGTCATTGTGCTCAGAGCCTCGCATCCTGGAGGCTCTGAATCCGTCACCGAATTCAATGCCTCTCACTCCCGGTATGGAAAATACGGCATGGGAAATCAAAGACTCGACCGATCCGAAAAACGGCTCGCCCAATCCGACAGGCAGATGAGTGACCGTACACTCCACGATGCCGCCCAATGAATCTCCGTCCTTTTCGGCAGATTCCAGCTCCGGACGCCACAATACGGAATCTGAAAAATGGCACTGCCCCGGGTCGCCGGATCCGATATTTTCATCAGGGCCGGAACTGCATGCCGACCGGCCGGCTTCTGCTCCCGCCATCTGTACTGCCCTTGAAAGGGCCTCCTGACGGGAAACGCCTCCGACTTCAGTGAGGACAGCGTTGACAGAAACGGCAGACCAGTCATAAGGTTTCTCTCCCGAAGATTTTTCAGACCGTTCTCCGGAAGGGACATCCGGCACTGCCGCCATACCTGAAATGTTTGCGGATAGCACTTTCTTTGCCACTGTCCCGGCAGCGACAAGAGGGAGAGTCAGCCTGCCGGAAAAATGACCTCCTCCACGCGGGTCATTGAAATCATGCCATTTGACTCCTGCAACGAAATCAGCATGTCCGGGGCGGGGAATTTCCTTGAACAGGGAATAGTCAGACGACCTCGTATCCCTGTTCCGGAACATTATGGCAAGCGGGGCTCCTGTGGCATATCCGCCGAGCACACCGCTCATTATCATGGGCATGTCATCTTCTTTACGCGGAGTTGTCCCCCTCGCACCGCTCTTGCGGCGGAGTATGTCATGCTCGAAATCCTTCTCGTTGAGGCTGATTCCTGCCGGAATGCCGTCTATCACGGCCCCGACACCGTTTCCATGCGACTCCCCGAATATGGAAATACGGAAAATTTGACCGAAAGTATTCATAGTATATTTATCTGACCATCTTCATTTAACGATATTTTTACGAAAACATGATCATTCTGTAAGTCCGACCAGACTTGAAAACAGGTCAAAGAATGACGGGAAAGACTTCGCCACGCACTCCGTGTCATCAATGTTTATCGGAGAATCGGCCCCGAGTTCCGCCACCTTCAGTGCCATCACCATCCTGTGGTCATGGAATGAAGAATAGTCCCCGCCTTTCAGCAGAGAACCTGTCAGGATCCTCTGTGCCAAAGAATGGCCTTCAACAAAAAGGGAATTGTCCCTTATTTCCGCCTCGACGCCCATCTGTACGAGCATTTCCAATATCGCCTTCCCCCTGTCACTTTCCTTGTGGACAAGGCGGTCCGTGCCGCTGATGACACTCTGCCCCTGACAGAAGGCAGCAAGCACGGAAATCACAGGGAAAAGGTCCGGGCAATTGGATGCGTCCACTGAAAAGGCATTCAAAGGGGCTCTCTGCACCGTTATCGCGCCTTTCTCCCCGTCCGTCTGTGAAAGGCTTGCCCCGGCATCCATCAATATGTCCATTATGGAAAGGTCGGCCTGCAGTGATGTCGTGTCAAGTCCGGACAGCTCCGCCTTGCCGAAAACAGCCCCCGCCACAAGGAAATTGGCAGCCGAGCTCCAATCCCCTTCAATCGGAAAATCCGCAGCCTTATAATGCTGTCCTCCGCGTATCTTGAATTCAATGTCAGTACAGTACGACCAGTCCCCGCCGGAATCGATGAATTCCCGTCCTCCGAGCATTTCATTCGTGACCTTCACTCCGAATTTTCTCATGACATCAAGGGTGATGAACATATAGGGAATGCTTTTCGGATCATGGACTGTCACTGCCGAATTCTTTGGGGACAGGGGCAGGGCCATCAGCAGCCCTGAAATGATCTGCGACCCGTCCCGGCCGGATATTTCCGTCCTTGCAGGAGCCAGATGCCCCTTTATTTTCATAGGCACGAGACAGTCATGCCCGCCCATGAAAGTATCTTCATGAGCATTTTCCGCACATGGCATGCTCTCAAGCCCCACATTGAATTTCTCCATAATTTCCTTCACGCCTTTCATCGGCCTGTGAAGGAGAGTCTTTTCTCCGGACAGCACCACATCGCCCGCTGCAATCTGAGCCGCCAGCGGTATCATCAGCCTGGTCAGCAGACCGGATTCCCCCACATTCAGTGCATTTATGGCAACTGACTGCGGTTCTGCCCCAATGCCATGGACAATCAGGACATCCCCGTCACGGGAAATTTCAGCCCCGAGTGATTCCGCCACCTTTATTGCAGATTCATTGTCACCGCATGGAGTATATCCGCTGAGATGCGACTCTCCATCGGCAAGTGCCGATGCAATTATTGCCCGCTGTGCGAAACTTTTGGAAGACGGGATATGGAGAGGGCTTCCATGCCGGGCAGCCTCCGGTTCTCCGAAAATGATACCGGCACCATGGTTGTCAATCTCTGAATGCCACAGATTGGCACCGATGAAGCGGAATTTCCCATATACTTTCTCCGCCATCTCATCGGCAGTCCACTGCCCTGGAGCAGCCGCCTCATCGGCAGAAAGCGCCGCATAAGTATAAAGGGCACCTTTCTTCAGGCAGTCAATCCGAGATTCCCTGCCCTGCTCTCCCATGCAGAATGCCAGAAGCAGACCGGGCTCTGCATCATCATAAAGCGACATCACCCGCGCCACATCCGCATCCGAATGCGCCATGGTCACAATTTTCACTATCTCCGCCCCTTCATTCCTGCATTTTTCCTCAATGGCCATCAGCGCCGGCAAAGAATCAGTGCCGTCAAAATTATGATACGAACGGATAAACACCGTGCCGTTTTCAAATGCGGCCTTCCTCACCCTCTTCGCCATTGGGCGTGGAGCCTCGATCTCCACATCCACGAACCTGGCACCTGCCTCAATGGCCGCTACAAGCCTTTTTTCGCAGGCAAGCGAGGCGGAAATCTCATTCAGCGAAGAATCCGAGGCCATCATATCCTGCACACGGCATGTCGCCACCAGCGGGACATCCGAAGCAAAGCAGGTCCTGATGTCACCCAACGACAACAGACACCTGTCAAGCCTTATCTCCGCCATTTCACAATGCTCCAACGCTTCGAGCACCCCTGCCAGATTTCTGTTCTGTATTACGGTACAAATCATAAATTTATCAATTGATTACCCGGAAGAATATTCCTGAATCACATCCCGGCCGAAACCAAGAAAGCTGCAGGCCCTTCATTCCCGGACATATTCTCTGCCGGGACAATACAAGGGGTATTCTTACAGATATTATTTTCCATAGCCAAATGGATGATTCCCTTTCAGATATTCAGCCGCTTCGGCAGCCGTCATGTCATATTCTGTCACTTCTCCGATTCCTTTTATCAGGATGAAATGTATTTTCCCGTCCTCGGCTTTCTTGTCCCTTGCCATTGCTCCAGTCAATTCCTCCAACGGGAAAAGACAGTCCACAGGCAGCCCGCAGGCAATGAAATCTGTCCTCAATCGCTCCTCCAGCCCTGCCGGAGCCACACCGGCTGCTTCAGAAAGCCTTGCAGCAAGGATAATCCCGACAGCCACGGCCTCGCCATGAGAAAATTCTGCTGTCACGCCGCTCTGGCCTCTTTCCGCCTCTGTCAGCCTCCCGGCTTCAGGTTTCACCAACCCCCTTTCATACCATTCAACCGCATGGGCAAATGTATGTCCGAGATTCAGCTTGCGCCTTTCACCTCTTTCAAACTGGTCGGCAGACACGATACGGGCCTTGACAGACGCCGCGGCTGCAATCATGGCGGCAAGTTCCGTTTTCCTGGAATTGATGAAATCCCGATAACGGACTCCATTCATTTCCGACAGGAATCTTACTGCACGGTCATACCATCCGCCGTCAGATATGATGAATGTCTTGAGCATTTCAGCCGCACCGGACAAAAATGTCCTGTAATCAAGAGAAGACAGGACCTCAGGGCAAAGCCATGTGAACTCCGGCTGGCGGATCACGCCGATCATGTTCTTGTATGAATCAAGGTTCACCCCGGTCTTGCCTCCTATGGCCGCATCGACCTGGGCAAGAAGCGTGGTCGGCAAATATGCAAAACGGATCCCTCGCTTGTACACCGATGCCGCAAATCCTGCCATATCGGTAGTTATGCCCCCACCCACGGCCAGCAGAAGGGCATTCCTGTCCGCGCCTTTCTCCATCAGCCATCGGCATAGTCCCGTCACAGTGTCCATGCATTTTTCTTCCTCTGTCGCAGACAAAGGGCATGAATCTGCAATCCTTATCCCCTGCTCCGACAAAGATGAAAGAAGGTCCGTGGCATGCCGCTCCACATTCCTGTCGTACACGACATACACTGCCGGGAATCCGGCAAGGCATCTTCCGACCCCCGCCAGTTCATTCCCGACATATATCCTGCTCAGAACATGCCCCCCGTCTTCTATCACAATTTCATGACAATCCATAAGTTCATTCATAAACAAAACAAACTTACGCAAAAAGTTCCGTTTTTCAGACAGAGGGACAAAGAATTTATCTGAAAGAGAGCCGCAGACCGAAACTGAAATTGCGGCCGAAGCCCCAGAATCCCCTGAAAGACTCCAGGTCATGGGCTGAACCGTCAGTGCCGCGTTCTATGTAGAATGTGTCCAAAAGATTGGAACCCGTCACGAATAAGGTCGTAGAAATCCCTTTCGGGAAATCATGGGACCAGCTCAGGTCCGCGCCGAGAAGATGATAGCCCGGAATCCTGTATGGATCAGCCCTGTCATCAGGGTCAGTACGGTCCTCAGGCTCGAAATCGGCATACATCCTGTCGTTGAATGTCCAGTTGACAGAGAAACGGAATCCGGCAGGGAGCCTGGCCTCCAGCATTGCCCCCACCTGCGTCTGAGGCGCATCGCCGACAGGAAGCCCGTTGCTGCAGACATTCACCTGTGAAACAGGAAGTCCCGTATAGTCATCATAGATGGTCGCCTGCACATCATTTTTCCATTTCCAGTCCCCTATGGAAGCGAATGCTGACAGCTTCAGCCACCTCGTGAAATTGTGGAATGCCTCTATCTCGACCCCATAATGGAAGGCATCAAGCCCGGTAATCATATACCTCGTCTGGTCCTCGTCCTGAAGTTTATAAGGATTGGACATAAGCGTCCTGTTTTTCCAATATGCCGCATAGGCAGTGACTTCCGCCCCGCCCCTGTCATAGACGAAGCGGTAGCCCAATTCACCAAGGATATTCCTCTCATTCTTCACTCCCTGTGAAATCTCGTTGTTTCCGGATGAAAAGTAAGTGCCGGAATATGGCACTCTGCTGTAATACCCTCCGTTGAGATAGACACTGCTGCGTTTCCCGGCCTTTACGAGGACACCTGCCTTTGCACTGAAACCGGCCCCCCAGGCCACATCGCTGTAAATGTCATCTCCGACATAATTGTATCTGTCCCACCTGCGGTTGGCACTGAAGAATCCTGAAGCGCCGAAATTAAGATTGACCCTTTCCGAAGAATATTTTGCGGAAGCATAGACGGTGCCGTGATTGATGATCTTGCCGTTGTCCGTCCTCACATAATCCCCCACTTTCTTGACAGGGTTTCTTCCTGCAAGGCCGGCAAGCGAATTGGCGGCATAGTCCTCATACCAGTAATCGGCCCCGAGCAGATCCGTTATCTGTTCTTTCTCCCATGTCGAATACAGCTGATAATGTGCTCCCGCATCAAGCTTCCACCTTTCGTCCAGAGCCACGCTTGCAGAAACTATCGCCCCTGCCTGTGTATGTCCGGCAAGATAATCAGAAAGTATATTCCGTGCCGAAATTCCTTCAGCCGCACCCGCTTCGCCGTTCTCTGCAGGGAAGGCCGTATTGGCAGCAATGGCGGCATCCCAGTCCACCTGCCCGTCAGCTGTCCTGAATGATGAAATCTGCTGCCCTTTGCTTTCGTTCCATCGTCCGCCCCCGTTCCCGATAGCCAGATAAATGGAATTGGTCATAGAAAGCCGGCCTCGGCTGTACAGATGCTGGAGAGTGAAATAAGGCTTGAAATAATTGTTGAGATTAAGGTTGAACTGCTTTCCGTCTCTCCAGCCCCAGTTCTTGTTGTATTTAAGCCCGTATGTCTGCACTTCGCCGATGCTGAGCCGGGACGAACGCTGCTCATGTTTTTCCGGCGAGCCGAGAGCAGTGAAAAGAAGGGTGTTGTATTTCCCGAGCTGCTTGCTGACATTGAGCATATAGGCAAACGAGCTGACATCCGTGGCATCCACATATCCGCTGCCACCGACATAGGAGGCCATGAGGTTTATTCCCCACCCGTGCTTCAGCTGCCCGCTGTCATATTTGAGATATCCTTTCGCAGTGCCATAATGCGACACATACGCCCCTGCCTCAACAGAAGCCTCCTCCGTCGCCACCGCCGTGATGATATTCACAGATCCGCCCACAGAACTGTCCGACAGCATGGATGAGCCGATTCCTTTCTGGACCTGTATCGCGTATGTGGCATCGGCAAGCCCCATCCAGTTGTTCCAGTACATGCTTCCGGTAGTCAGACCGGAAATGGGAATCCCGTTGAGCAGAACCGAAATGTTTTCCTGCTTGAAGCCCCTGATGTTCAGCCTTGCATCTCCATAACTTCCCGATTCCGAAGTCGCATAAAGCCCCGGAATGTTTTTCAGCAGTTCAGGATAGGTTCTTGCCGCCGCCCTGTCCTTCAGCATTCCGCTCGTCACCGTACTCAGACGCAAAGGGCTGCTTTTCGAACTGTTGAAAGATGCGGAAATCGTCACTTCGCGGAGCGTGAGAGTATCCCCCTGCCAGAAAAGGGAATCCGCCGCTGTATCCGCAATTCCTGGAGAAAGCGCCACCCCGGCCGTCACATGCCAGTCGTCCCGCAAACCGGTCTGACGGGACGATGGTGCCCCATCCGATGCAGAAGAGAATACAGGGAAATACAATACCTGGCAGATTGCCAGGAAAATCAACGCAGAAAAGGCTCTCGCGGCAGACATTGTCTTGCTCTGATCTGAACCGGATGCCCTGCGGAAAAATTTCTGTGTGTCTTTCATAAATGAAAAAACCTTAAATTGTTACGCATGGCATACAATTCAAGGCATACAAAATAGAAATAAACACACAACAATACATCATGCACAACATCATGATGTCTTATCCATGTCTTCTTCCTTCCAGACTGTCATCAGATCCGATATTTTCCAAACCTACTGCCAAACCCGTCATTCCATGACAACCTACGGCAAATGGCCTGTCCTGAAAATATCCTCACTGACATTACTGTCGGTACCGCAGTTCCAACGGTTCCTGCATCCGTCCCCGCCTTCCGGCCTGAAACTTCAGCTCGCGGACTTTTACCGCCGATCGGGAATTTCACCCTGCCCTGAAGATATGCGCCCGCAAAGATACAGCAATTTTCCAAATCTGCAAAAAAGCAGACGTCAACAGAAAAATGGGGTGATGGCCCATAAATGAAAGCCATCACCCTTCCTCTCTTGTTTTCCGTGAGATCAACCTCATCCCTTCTTTCGAATATCAGATTTCCAGGGAAACATCAAATCTTCAGAAATCACCTCTGCCACATCAATATACTGAATCCAATATTTATGCGCTACTTCATAAAAGCCTTCACCATCATTATACTGCGCCCGGAAGTATTGACTATCCTGTAAGATTCCGCGGCAGCTGAAACTACAAGCGTCTCCGCATAGCTGAGATGGAATGTCATGCCGTCCTTAGTGATGACATCAGCACTTTCGCCTTCCACCAGATTCAGCACATGACATTTCCCTTCCGTAGTCTCTTCAACGGAAGAATTCACGACAAACCTATGCACATCGTATGAATGTTTCGGATGTGTAGGCATGTGCCAGAGTTCCCAGTCCTCACCTTTCTCAAGCAGCACAGGCTTGCAGACATGTTCAGCCTTTACCTTGTCCCCTTTCCTGTCAAAGCAGAGGTTATCCATTGCCCGACGGATGTTGAGAGGCCTCGGCTTGCCGTCAAGGTCCAGAGCAAGCCAGTCATACATCTTGAACGTGAATATATATGGTGTGGTACTGATTTCCAGCACTAGGTTATTGCGTCCTGAACTGTGAAGAGTCCCGGGAGGGATGAGGAAAAGGTCATGCTTATGGGCACTCTCAGAATTGATGTACTTAGGGACATCAAGCGGGGTCCCTTTTTCAAAGCTTTCATTCAGGGCGGACTCGAACTCCTCAGGGACAATGTCGTCCTTGAAACCGAGATAGACCTGTGCCCCGGGACAAGTATCAAGTATGTAATATGTCTCCTCCTGAGTCAGGACCTCGCCAAAATTCTTCTGTATGTATTTCTTATGCGGATGGCACTGGATGGACAGGTTGCCGCCGTCAAAATTGTCAAGATAGTCCATGCGGATCGGGAATTCATCGCCATATTCTTCATGACACTCCTTTCCGACGACATCCTCTCCGGCCTGATACATGATGAAGTCGAACGACACTTCCAACATTTTCCTGCCGCTGCTGAATATCAGTCCGTTCTCAGGGACAATCAGTTCAAATGACCATGCATAATTAGGAACATCCTGTGCAAGAGACCTGATGTGTTTTTTGATCCATTGTCCGCCCCATGCACCAGGTTCAAACCATGGACGCACACGGAAGGCATTATGTGAAAGCCCTTCAAGGCCCTTGCGTATGTCATTCCCGCAAGCCCATGTAATTTCTTCCTCTCTCTGACCGTCAACAAAGATGTCTATTGCAGGAAGAATGGATTTCTTATGCCGGTTGAGAACCACCCAGTCCACAAAATAAAAACGCTTGTACATCTTCTTCGGAGCCTCCGGCGCATCAGCGCCGAGATTGGCTATGGCTCCGGCCCTCGCCCTGAACTGGATTTCATTCTTCGGTATGTCAATATATACCAATGGACCGTCCCAGTCCGCCAAAGCGGCACCGGTACCTATAAGGATATTGATGTCTGCAGAACTGTCCGGGGATATCTTCAATAGCCGGTCCATATCAAAGAACCGGTCGAGCGTCAGCGAAGTGCGGAATCCGAAGATCGGGTCATCCCCGCCAAGGAACGGGCCCACCATATCAAAGATGTCATCAGAAGATTTCATGGCAACGTCCGTATTCCACCATACCGGCTTGATGCCCATGGCAGCAAAGGCACGGTTCATTCCATCCATGAAAATATCAAAACGTACCCCGACATATCCGTCAACCATGACAGCCTTATGGCCTGCGAGCTTCTCCGCCAGCTGTCCATAACCGCTGAAAATCTTATCATCGCCAAGAGCATGAACCGGATAGATGTCATATCCG
The DNA here is from genome assembly GCA_017694755.1 of Candidatus Cryptobacteroides merdavium. Lineage (GTDB taxonomy): Bacteria > Bacteroidota > Bacteroidia > Bacteroidales > UBA932 > Cryptobacteroides > Cryptobacteroides merdavium. The sequence continues at coordinate 28,853 of JADIMO010000015.1, read as the reverse complement.
GCAACTTCCTCCTTTTCTATGGGAAGCAAATACTGGGTAGTCCTTCTCAATTCAGACATAATATATACCTGTTTTAACATTTAACATTATCTTGCAAACAACTGCGCCGCTCCCACCAGGGCAGCCCTGTCCATCAAGGCTGAAACCCGCACCGGAACACCGGCACCGGCATCAGCGAGTCCCTTTTCCAATGCGCTTCCGAAATGTCCATATGCCCTGGCAATGTTGCCTCCGAGCACAAGCATCTCCGCTCCGAACCGCACTATCAGAGGTGCTGCGAAAGATGCAAGCCTGCGGCCGTACTCATCAAAGAGAATTCTTGCCTCCTGGAGAGTTCCGCATCTGTCCGCAACTTCCTTGGCTCCTTTCACTGCCTCTCCAGTAAGTTCCTTGAATCTGCGGCAGACCCAGCGCGTGGAAAAAGCTTCATCTGCAATGCTTCCGTCAAAAGGAAGATTATAGACCCAACCGTTTGCCGGCACAAGTTCTCCGCTTTCCACGAGAGCATTGTCCGCCACAAATCCTGAACCCAACCCGGTACCGAGAGTAAGGGCCATGGTCCTTCTGACGCCTCGCGCAACTCCCCCGAAACATTCTCCAAGGGCAAATGCAGAAGCATCATTGACAAATCTGAAATTCATGTTTCCGAATTTTCCAAGACGGGGAGAGAGAGAAGACGGGATGTCAAGACCGAAAATCCGTTCATATTTCGCAACTCCGAAAACCGTCGATATGCCGTTCACATAATCAAACGGTCCAGGGAAAGCCATGCCCACATTTCTTACCTCAGTGCCGGATGCCGCTATCGCCGCACCTATACATTGTGCGAACTTGTCCAGAATATAGTCCGCACTGCCTGAACTGTCCACCGGGACCTCAACCGGAGTCCCGAGCATATCTCCTGTGGACAGATCCACCGCCACTGCCGTAATGTGACTTCCGCCGACATCCACGCCGACCGCATATTTTTCTTTTATCTGTTCCATAGCCATTTTATTTTTCAAGAGGATAACCTGCCGTTCCCCAGTTCCTGTCAGGTTCAGGACCAAGCCAGATTTCAAGCAGACCTCCTTTCACAAAGTCTTCATGATAGAACCAGAATGTTTTCAGAGGCTTGCCGTTCAGACGCGCCTTCTGGATGTAGCAGTTCTCCGGTGAATTGTTGTATGTCTTGATTCTGAACTCCTTGCCTGGATAGTAATCATTGTTGAGACGGATTGTGATATCATCAAATACAGGAGATGTTATCTCATATACGGGTCTCGCCTCAGCCGTTCCACGGATATCGAAAAGGCCTATCGCCATCAGCGCACTGACTCCGCCCATCTGCCCCTGGTCCTCATCATGTCCTCCATATCCGAAATCCGGACTCGTGGCGCCATATGCCTGCTGAGCTACCCTTCTGACCCAGTATTGTGTCATCCAGGGCTTTCCTGCCCAGTTGAACACGTGGGCATTGGAACAGCCAGGCTGGTTGGCATAGCTGATATACCCGGAACTGTAACCGAATATAAAGTCTTGAGGCGCTGCCATTTCAAAAGCATGGTCCAGCTTACTGCAAAGCTCGTCATCCCCGCCCATCATTTCAGACAATTCGCGGATACCATGTGACACCGACCATGTCCCCTGCCATGAATTTGCTTCCACCCAACCGTTTCCGTCAAGAGGATTGTCCGTTACCCATTTGCCTTCCCTGTCTTTGGCAAAAATAAGCTTCTGATCAGGGTTGTACAATGTTTTCCACCCTTCTGAACGTTTAAGGAAATATTCCTTGTCATCCTCATGTCCGAGACGGCCGGCCATCTGGGCAAGAGCCCAATCCTGGAAATTGGCCTCCAGTGTCCGCCCGGCATTGCCCTCTATGTAGCCTTTGTCAAGATATGACTGGTCTATACTGATGATGCCGTCAAGACTATGATTCCATTTCATCTGCTGATAGGCATGCTCAGGGTCCACTTTTGTAAGGATTCCCTTATTGTATGCCGATACGATAAGCGGAGTTGCAGGGCATCCTGTCATTATATACGTATATCCACCGCCACAAGGACCTCTCGGAATGAATTTTCCGTTGTCTGCATACTGGATGAGAGAAGCCGAAATGTCATCCATGACCTCCGGCCATGCAAGACCCCAAAGGATATTCAGATTCCACTGGGTCAGCCAAAAGGCGTCTGAATTATACATATTGTAGAGAGGCTTTCCATTCCCGTCCAAAGGAAGCTGCCTGAGCTTAGGCTTTATGTCAAGGGTATAGGAATAGTACCTGCGCCCCTCCGTCAAGTCCATATACTGGCCGTTGACATCATTGAGCTTGTGCCTTCCGAGAAGCACATGCCACAGGTCGGTATAGAACTTCACCTTACGGTCCGGATCACCGCCCCGGACATCAATTCTCCCCAGCCACTCGTTCCATTGTTCCTGGGAATCCTCCACTACCTTGCCGAAGTCCCAGTGGCTGCATTCAGTTTCAAGATTCTCCCAGGCATTCTCACAGCTCACATACGAAATGGACATCTTTACGAGAAATTCATCTCCGGCTTCCGCCCTGTATTCCGCATAAACACCGGAGGACGGAGAATCGAGGTAGCTGAGAGTTTCGTTTTCAGCCCTTCTCGTAATCTTGTGCGATCCCTCGAAATCCGTAATGTCTTCGTACCTTTCCCCGTCTGCCCATCCGTCCATCCGTGAAAACGGCTTGCCGAACTCCACAGCAAAGAACACCTTTACATTCTCCGGACCGCCCCAGTGACGTCCGTATGTGTCAAAACTGCCCTCTATACGCGTATCACTGACTTTCCTCGCAGTGGAATTCACCATCGTGGTAGAAGCCACATAGCCTCCGAGATTAAGCATCAGCTTGACATCGCAATCTTCTGCGGCGGTGACCCTATAGAAGCTCACACGCTCCGTAGAAGTCTGCTCCACATTAAGCCCGTAATCATTAAGGAACATCTTATGATATCCCGGACGGGCTATCTCATCTTCATGACAGAACGAAGATTTCCAGGCATTCTCTCCCCCGGTCATGTCCACATCCCCGGTCACAGGCATGAAAGTAAGCCCGGCCAGCACCCAATTGTGTATCTGAGGGAAACCGAGGACATCAGTGGAATTGTAGTTGTATCCGCCTCCGAACTGATTGCGGTTACGGGTCATCGGAGCAGCCCCGATCATTCCGAAAGGACGGCATCCGGTCACAAAAAAGAAAAATCTGCCTTTGGTCGTCTCAATGAACGGATCCACCCATGACACATAGTCATCATAATCTCTTCTGGACGGGAAAACCTCTATTTCAGACAGTCCTATATATGAACCTATGGCATCTGAAGGCTCAAAACGCACCCACTTTATTTTCTTTTCAGGAAATTCCACGACTTTGGGCGACCCGTCATTCGGAATCGCCGTCACGCTGATCCGGCTTCCGTCACTGAATACGAGCACCCCTCCAGGAGTGTGGACATCCGGATCCGGACGGTCATAAAGTATGATCTTGTCAATATATCTTTCCTCATCCCAGTCCAGCCTTATCCAAGGGAATTTCATCTGCTGCCAATATGGCATCTCGGCATCCGAAACCCATTCGAACCTGTTCAAAATCCTGCTTTTGCCGTCAACGGCATTTGACGGTTCACCGCCTTCTCTATATGATGAGGCAGTGACCCTGGCCTCAGGAGCAATATTAAAAGGCCCTGCATACAAGGAACATGCTCCGGACATCAGGACAAGAGCCATCAGGGCTTTCCTGAATATTGGCAATCTACAACCCATATTAATCTATTAACATTATAATATGTTCATACATAATTTCACGCAAAAATATGCAAAAAAACAAATATGCAAAGGCTGAAACCAAGGCAGCCCGATTTTTTTCGGGCTGCGATGAAAATATTCTGAATTATTGTGTCGTGACCCACTCATTTCACAGACACTACAAATTCCTTTACAGGAGTAAAGTTATACCTCTTGACTCCGCTGTTTGCAGTTTCCGTACAAGCCGCAAAACGGAAGAAATAAGGGCGATCGCTGATTGAAGGGAACTCGTTGGCATCTCCGCTGCCGCCATTATATCCGTTAGGGAACCCGGTCCTGACTGTAAGCACCTCACCCAAAGTATAATTGCTGAATTCTTCATTCGGTATATAAGTGGATAGAAGGGTGCTGTAGGAACTGCTTCCCACATATGAAATCTGGTTGACATACAGCCATGCATCATTCAGGGGTGCCTGATAATCCGGATTGTCAGTTCCTCTTGTAATCCTGACCTTGATCTCCACGGTACCGTCATCAAGCATCTTCGGTTCATCCACCCACTCTACCCTGAGGAAAGGCTCAACCTCAAAATTATGTTCAACTACGCCTTCGATATCAAGCCTTATTTCTTCAAGAGGGACAAAAGGCCCTTCCGGAATGACACCGTACGTACCCTTGAAGATTTTGGTATTATTGAATGTACCGTCCTGCTTTGCGAAGAAATCATAAGGAGTCGGATTGTCACTCCAGCTGTATTCCATCATTCTTATTCTTATTCCGCCATCATTGATGGAAGTTCCCGGGGCAACCTGCAGCGGCTCCCCTGTCCCTTTGTCTATGAATGCTCCCCTGAAAGTCTCTTCCGGAGCGTCATAGTTGTCTTTTGCGCATGATGCCACCATAAATACGGCCGCAGCCGCAGCCAATGTCACAATAATCTTTTTCATACTATAATCAATATCCAGGGTTCTGTTTACAATTCGGGTTCACCCTTATCTCATTGGTCTCAATCTCCTGATAATAGTAGTTTTCAGGGAAAGTGAATGTCCATGTAGCGCTGTTCCTATTTTCCGTATAGCGCACATCAAGGAAATATTTGTCATCAACAACTGAATAGAACGGCATAAGTATGCGGTATTTTTTGTTGACCTGTTCGTCATCAAGGATTCTCCAGCGCTTGAGATCCCACCATATCCTGTTCTCAAAAGCAAGTTCCTTCCTGCGTTCTGTCCTGATTACGTCACGGTCTTCCTCAGAAGATGACAACGGTCCGGACAGAAGACTGGCTCCGCCTCTCTCCCTGATGTCATTGATGCATCTGGTGGCCACTTCAAGATAATTTTCTCCGGCGGAACTTGTCGCCTGGCCAAGGGAAACAAGCTCCCATGCTGCTTCAGCCTTGTTCAACAACACTTCAGCATAACGGATTTCAATCCATGGCTGCTCATTTTGCGTCGCATCATTCAGGGAAGACGGGTCTGGATTCAGATATTTTCTGCGATAAAAGCCGGAAAGGTTAAACTCTCCCCATGAAGTGAACGGACCGTTTTCACCGGACACTTTCATCTTACCCCTGTTGCTTTCGGTCTGAGTCCTGTTATAAAGATCATCGTAATATTGAGATCCCTCGTTCAAAGATACAAAATTACCTTCGTTATTGTTGTCACTCAAAGTGTTCACCAAAGAAAGATCTGCGATACCGAGTTCGCCATAATTTCTAGCTTCTTCACTTGATGTAAGACGGTTAATCCGGGCGGCGGAAGTCGAACCGGTATATATTCCGCGCCTTATTTCTATCGTCTGATTCTTGAATTCAGCCATTGGAAGAATCACAGTCGCAGCAAGACGCGGTTCACATCCTTCGAAAGCATCAATAGGAGAATCCCAAAGCTTGTAGTGCCCGCTTTCGTCAAGATTGGCGAAATGCCCGTTATCATCCTTGTTGTCAAATTCATACATCTCAACAAAGTCAAGTGTAGGACAAGAGCGGGAGTTCTGCCCTCCGGTCGATGTCTGCAGCGGCTGCACGCCATTGTCAAAGGCATGGCCCAATTCAGGCAGTTTCCAATACCTGCCGAAAATGGTCTCCGGAGTATCATTAAGGAATATGTTGATGAAATTCTGTGTAATGGCCTCCTTATTCCCTGAGACCCATTCCCCTTTATAAAGGGCAAATCCCCCTTCATCAACGAGTTTGGCGGCATCATATGCTTCCTTGAAATAATCTGCTGCTCTCTCTGACGGAATGCCGCAGACCCGGACATCGTTTACCGGGCGATAGTCTATCGTATTGTATTTCGCTATTGATCCGGCATGAAGCATGGCGCGCGACTTGAGTGCGGCAGCGGCATACCTGGTGGCACGTCCTTTATTTGCCGTAGTCGGAAGCATTGATATTGCCCTGTCATAGTCATCAGAAATGAAATCCCATGTAGATTCTTCAGAGTCCCTGTAAAGCATGGTTCCTTCCAATGACACTGTAGCAGGATAGTCTATCACCTTGTCAACGATAGGAACTCCGCCATAACGTTTTGCAAGTGCATGGTAAATGCCGGCACGGATGAAATATGCCTGACCCATATAGTTCTGGAATTGTTCTTCAGTATATCTGTCCTGATATTTTGGAAGAGTTTCTATCATGATGTTCACATCACGTATCCACTTGTATGCCTTGTTCCAAAATGAGCCGGCAGGTTCAGATGCAAATGAAGTTATATCCAGTCCGATGGATTCCCCGGTGATGTTGTCCGGCTGCGGATGTATTGCCGGGAAAGTCTGGTTAAACATATCGTCGCCATGGGTAAACCAATATCTGAAGTCCTCAAGAGGCAGATTGGTATAAAGTCTTGCCAAATAACTGTCCGTACCTATGGTGGAGCCAAAAATATCTTCCTCTCCCACGACATTGAGAGGAGGTCTGTCGAGGTCAATGCAAGACATTGTCATCACCCCGCAAATAAACAGCAGTATAGTTCTTGTTAATTTCATGATTCAACCTTTTTAGAATTTTACATTCAGTCCAAGAGTAAAAGTGCGGCTGATAGGATAGAATGTATCATTCGCTGCATTGTACTCCGGATCCAGATATTTCAGACCTGTAAATGTTAGGAGGTCATATCCGCTGAAATAAACCCTCAAGGCTTTCATCTTTATTCTCTTGAGCCATTTCTCAGGGAAATTATACCCGACTTCGAGGTTTTTGAGTCTCAGATAAGAAGCATTCTTCAAAGCAAAATCTGAATTGGCGTCAGGACTTACGCCCGTATAGGCATATTCTCCTCTTACCCATGTTGTAGCAGGATCATACGGATTTGCCGAAGGGTCTTCCGGATGCCATCTGTCCATGAATTCCTCCAAAGAGTTTACGCCAGCATTGAGAGGTCTTGAATATATTCCCCCCGGAGAAACCCACACCATTCCTGCACCCTGGAAATGCATTGACAGGTCAAAACCTTTATATGATGCGGAAAAAGTAAGGCCGAAATTCAGCCAAGGAGTATTTTTCGTCGCATTGGCAAGAGGATGCTTGTCAAGATCGGAGAAATATCCGTCACCGTTCCAGTCCACATACTCATAATCCCCGGGAAGAGAGTTTCTGCCGATAAATATAGGGTTGTAATATATTTCGTTCCAATTCTCCATTCTGCCATTTCCTTCAAAACCCCACATTACATCCGTATATCTGTAAGACAAGGAATTTCTCCAGTTTTCATAGGAGTTTCCGGCACGTGACTGCTCCCAATGCTGATGCCATATTCTCGTATAGGAAAGGTTACCTTTCAATGAATAGTAGAAATCACCGACATGATGTCTGTGCGAGAGTTCTATTTCAAATCCCTGGGTCAAATCGCCGTTAAGGTTCTCCTGAGGCATGGTAGCTCCCACAACTCCCGGAAGACTGCTTGCTCTTGTCGTCAGCAGACCCGTTCTGTTCCTATTGAAGTATTCTGCTGTAATTCCGAGCATACCGTCCCATGCTTCGGCATCAATACCGACATTGATAGTTCTGGACTGATACCATGTAATGGCCCCGTTAGGTACTCCTGCGCTGACTGCACCGTTTATATATTCGGCATTTCCATCCGAATTTATTATCACACCGCCAGGAGTAGCCGGATATGTGTACCCCGTCACCCACTGATAAGAAATGCCTGAGTCATCTCCGAGGATACCGTAAGATGCCCTGATCTTGAAATTATTGATAAAATCAAGAGGGGAGTTTTTCCAGAAATCCTCTTCAGATATCCTGTAGCCTACGGAAACCGATGGGAAGAATCCCCAGCGTCCTTCCTTAGGGAATCTGGAGGAGCCGTCATACCTGAAGGCGACTTCCGCGATGTACTTGCCGGCATAGTCGTAGTTAACCCTTCCGACAAAGGCTGCATTGGCATAATCGTAAAGGACTCCAAGAGCAGGGTCCTGCAGACCTTGCTGGTCCTCAGTCACACCGGCAAACAGATAAGGTATGTCCAAGTCCATCTGGCGGATTGCCCTGAAGTTGTCCCCTTCCTTTACAGAACTTTCGAATAACGCCAAAGCACCGACATTATGCTTTCCGAAACTTCTGTTATAAGTCAAGGACACATTCCAAAGATAGTTTATCTTCTCGAAAAAATATCTTGCCAACTGATTTTCTGCTGCTGTAAAGCTATTGAAATGAATAGCCCTGCCGTCCGCCGCATACAGGTTATATCCTTTGTTGTATTCGGTGTTGTTGTTCTGCAAGTAGTCAAGACTATACATGCCCTTTACTGAAAGGCCCTTTACCCATGGGATATCCCACTGTAATGAGGCATTTGTCTGAAGCCACCTGCTTTTATAGGAACAGTCGCCAACAAGATCCGTATCCATCAGGGCGGCACCATTAAAACGGCCCTCGTCAAAAGTAGCGGCATACTTGCCCTCTGCCTCGTTATACCACACCTGCTCCAGAGGCGAAGACAGATTCAATCCATACAGGATGATTCCGCCTGATCCTTGAGGAGGATTATTCTTCTCGTCCATTATGCCGGATATGTTCAATTCAAATTTCAGGTTATCGGTAATCTGTGCCGAAATGTTGCTTCTGAGATTGAATTTCTGATAATTCAATGCATTTGTCTTGAAATAGCTGTCCTGATACTGGAATCCAACGCTTGCAAAGTATGTCATCTTGTCTCCACCACCGGTAATGCTTAAATTATGGATTGTCTGAGGCGCGGATTTCTTCATGAGAACATCGCGCCAGTCAGTAGACTGCCTTTTACCGCTTCTGAATTCATCCATTTCCGCATCTGAATAAAAGCGCTCTGCTCCGTCCACATTACGGATACTTGATTCATTTTTCAGAGTCATGACATCAAGCGCATCCGCCATGTCCGGATACATGGAAGGAACCTGCCATGTCATGTTGCCTGTATATGAAATGGATGCTTCACCTTTCTTGCCTTTTTTGGTCGTAATCAGAACGACACCGTTGGCGGCACGTACACCATAGACAGCAGCAGATGCGTCTTTCAGAACAGATATGCTCTCTATTTCCTCTGCATCCAGCCTTTGCATATTGTCACGAGGTACACCGTCAATAATGACTAACGGAGAGCCGAAACCTCTTATGTCAATGGATGTATTGAATGAGCCAGGCTCAGAACTGTTCTGCTTGACCCTCAATCCAGGAACCTTACCCGCCAGCATGTTCGAGACATCCTCATTTTTCGTAGTGATGATATCGCTATTTCTGACTGCCGATACGGCTCCTGTCAAAGTCGCTTTCTTCTGGACGCCATAACCCACGACCACAGTCTCTTCCAGCATGAGTGCATCTTCCTGAAGCACAATTTTCAAACCGCTTACAGACTCTTTAGCAAGATAATGATAGTCCACATAGCCTATGCAGGAAATGAGAAGCTCCGTTCCAGCAGGCACTTTGATTGTAAAATTACCGTCTAGATCAGAAGTCGTACCGTTGGACGGATTGGAAGGATCTACGATGGCTGCACCTATGACGGGGATTCCATTGACGTCAACAAGAGTGGCCGCAGTCGTAACTGTACCATCCTGTGCATTCAATGTCGCCTGTCCGAACATAGGAACAATCAGCAGGAAAACGGCTGCGAACAATTTTCCCAGTCTGTTTCCTGAGATCGAAATGAAATTCGATTTTGGATTCATTGCTCAGTTATTAATTTGGTTAAAAAGATATTGTAAACCATATTTTCAACATGGATTCACTCTGCATCCACCGGAGGATACTGGCTGAGGCCCCATTCCTTGTTCGGAGTGTCGCCGAGCCATATTTCAAGAAGGCCTCCGGCCGCAAACTGCTCATGGGTAAACCAGAAATTGTCAAGTTCGGCACCGTTCAGCTTTGCCTTCTGGATATAGCAGTTTTCACTGGAATTGTTGTATGTCTTGATGGTAAACTCCTTGCCCTCATAATACCGGTTGTCAAGCTTTATGGTAATCTTGTCGAATATCGGGGCCGTGATTTCATAGAATGGAGTCTGTGATTCGTTCCCGAGTATATTGAACAGGCCGATGGCCATCAATGCACTGACACCTCCCATTTGCCCCTGGTCCTCATCATGTCCGCCATATCCCAATTCCGGAGTAGTGCCACCATATGCTTGCTCCTTCACCTGACGCACCCAGTACTGGGTCAGCCACGGTGCACCGGCATAACTGAACACATGTGCATTGGAGCATCCAGGCTGGTTTGCATAGCTGATATGGCCATTGCCGTAGCCGTGGGTGAAGTCATTTTCCACCTCTTTCCTGAAAGCAGAATCAAGCATAGAGCACAATACATCATTTCCACCCATAAGTCCGGAAAGACCTTTTATGTCATGTGAAATGCCGAATGTAGCCTGCCATGCATTGGCTTCTACGAATCCCCGCGGAGAGAGGGGGTCCTCATGGGTAAATCCCCCGTCCCGGCGTATCGGGAACAGCAGCTTATATCCCGGATGGAAACAGTTTTTCCATGACTCTGACCTTTTGAGAAAATAGCGGTAATCGTCTTCCAATCCCAGCTTTTTGGCCATCTGGGCGGCTCCCCAATCCTGGAAAGAGGCCTCTATGGTGATTCCGGCATTGTCCGGGAACCACCCGTGTTCAATATAGAATGACAGTTCTTCCTTGCTCCCCATCATGCCACCGGGAAAATGATTCTTCTTTATCTGTCTGAAGGCATTCATCGGGTCAGTCTTTGTCATGAGTCCTTTCATATAGGCACTGACAATAAGACTCGTACCCGGACATCCTGTCATTATGAAAGAGTACCCGCCGCCTGACGGGCCGCGTGGAATAAGCCCGCCATTATTGGAATACTCCACAAGCGAAGCTGCCATATCATCCAATATTTCAGGCCAGGCTAGCCCCCAAAGGACATTGAGGTTCCACTGCGTAAGCCAGAACGCATCGGAATTGTACATGTTGTGCCGGATATTGCCGTCCTTGTCCCTGCCTGTATTCTTTATCCTGAAGACCGGATCTATTATGGCTCCATTCTGATTCCATATAATCTGTTCCCTGCCGACTGTCCTGTCGGGATAATCACCGTTCACATCATTGATACGGTGTCTGCCGAGAAGCACATGCCACAAATCAGTGTAGAATTTCACTTTCTGCTCCACCGTGCCGCCCTCAACAGTTATTTTCCCCAGCCACTCATTCCAGATGCGGCGCGTATCTTCCCTTACCGCGTCAAAGTCCCATCCGGAACACTCGGAATGAAGATTATTGTATGCATTTTCTATGCTGGTATAAGAAATGGCTATCTTCATGTTGACCTCATCACCGGCCTTCACCTTATATGCCAATGAAACCCCGGCGGAATCCCCTCTCAAATCAGTCATTCCTCTGTACATCTCATCTCCGTTCCAGCCGTCGAACGAATCCCAATCCTTATCCGTCTGCACCACAAAATAGATCTTGAAATCGTGTGGACCTACCATATATGCCCTGTCCACAGAACTTATGGACCCTACAAATTCGTTTGCACCCGTCCTGCGGACAGAAGCGTTGGTCATACGGCTGTTCCCGAGCATTCCGCTCAGTGACAGCAGCAGCCTTGCGTCTAAATCATCCGTCCATTTGAACCTGTAGAAGCTGACCCTTTCCGTTGCAGTCTGCTCCACCCAAACCTTGCTCTTGGACAGATACATACGATGATATCCCGGCTGGACAATCTCGTCGTCATGCCTGAACGGGGACTTCCACTCAGCTTCACCTTTTGTAGGATCCACCTCTCCGACAGTAGGCATCAGGTTCAATCCCGATATTGTCCACGCATGAATCTGAGGGAAACCGAGCACTTCCTTGGAGTAATGTGCGTATCCACCACCGCAATTATTGGCATTTACCGTCATTGGAGCCGCACCGACCATTCCGAACGGACGTTGCCCTGTTATAAAAAAGAAAAATCTCCCCCTGTCTGTCTCGATATACGGGTCAACCCACTCTACTGCCTCAGTATATTGGGCCGGTGAAGGATAGACCTCCATTTCAGACAACTCAGCGATTTTCCCGTTTCTTCCACTGACCCTGAAAAGGATAAAGTCTGTCAATCTTTCCTCGAATTCCACGGCAGTCGCCAGACCGTCTTCCGCCATGGTCACCTTTTCGGAGCTGCCGTCACTAAAGACCAGTTCTCCCCTCTCCACACAATATCCGGAAGAAGGAGAATTGAATATCACTACCTTGTTGATATGCTGCGGCTCGTCCCAAGTCATTTTCACCCATGCGTCTTCAGTCCCGGACTTCCATGTCCCGCTGTTCTTGACGCCAATCACCCCGTCTGTCAGATAACGGGCTCCGGAAGAGCCTTTAGACGCTGTCACTTTGGCACTTGAAGCGATACTTACAGGCCTTGAATATCCCTCCATGCCAAACAACAGAAATGACAACAGGCACACAGAAAAAAATCTGCCGATTGATAAAGGAAATCCTTTCATGTATTCTCTTTGGTTATTATGTTTGCACAAAGATATATATTTTATTTTTACAAGAACAATTTTTTTTGAAAAAATATTTCATCACGGACCGATATTTCGCGCACAAAACCACAGCACATTACTACCCAATGCATTTTTCGACATTTATTTTATTTTGCAGATAATATCTTTTTTGTTATTTTTACAAATAATTGTATGAACATTTATAAGAAGACTGAAAATGAAAACCAAAATTTTATCTGCCGTTCTGACAATAGCCGCAATCATTCCGCTGCGCATGTCAGCGACGCTCCGTAGCCAAGAAACGGAAACACTGACAATAATGTCCTTCAACATAAGATTCGGACTGGCTGAAGACGGGAAAAATTCATGGGAGCATAGAAGAACTGCGACAATAAGCATGATTGAAGACCTTGCTCCGGATGTAATAGGAATGCAGGAAGCATTCAGTTTCCAGATAAATTACATATCGGAGAATTTCCCGGACTATGGATGGGTCGGGAAAAGCAGGCTGGACAGGAAAGACGCCGAACACCCTGTCGTATTCTACAACAAACGGAAGATCAAGCTCATTGATTGGGGAAACTTCTGGCTGTCCGACACTCCACAGCATCCGTCATTGGGCTGGGATGCTGCATTTGAAAGGAATGCCACATGGCTCCTGCTGAAAGACAGGAAGAGCGGGGGAAAATTCTTCCTTGTGAATACACATCTTGACCATGTTGGAAAAACCGCAAGACAACAAGGTCTTGAGATGCTCCTGGCCACAATCGGAAAGATGAACACTGAAGACTTGCCGGTAGTGCTCACCGGCGACCTGAATGCCGAGGACTGCGATCCGGCCATCGGAGTCCTTTGCGGAAAAATGCTTGATGCAAGAAAAACCGCAAAGGACTCTGATGACATGGGAACCTACAACGGATGGGGGAACTCGAACACGTCAATAGACTATATATGGTATTCCGGATTCCGCAGATGCATTGCATACGAAACGGTTCAGAAAGAATACGGCAATATAGAATACATATCGGACCACTACCCTATAAAGGCAGTTCTTGAATTCTGAACAATCATCTGAACACCAGTTCAATACCATCAGGAGAGTTGGCGAAACTCATGAAACATGTGGAAGTGGACTCATCCCAGATGTTCCGATCAAGACTGACAGCCGCACCGTCCGCACCTGTCACTGAAACTGACGAAAAGCGTTTCGGGAAATATATCCTCATGGTGTTCACGGTATTGGCAGGAGATTTCATCAGAAGCCTGTACACACCGTCTTCATAACTTTCCTCCTCCACACATGCTGCCGAAGCAATGACGGACGGCCTGGAGATTCCGGACAATTCTTCCAAATCATAAAGGAATGCCTGTTCTCCAGGCTTCACTGTACAGGTGTCAATGACAGGAAGTGCGGAATCAAAAAGGTCGACAAATTTCCCCGCAATCATCATTGGAGTCATGTCATCCGTTTCGTCCATGACAGCCGCCACGAGGAAAGGCCCTCTTTCAAGATAGAACGAGTTCTTCATCATTATTTTTTCCCCGCCAGTAGCGTCAGAATATGCCCGAACAACAGTCTGCAAAAACAGCGAATCTGCATTCTCCTCAAGCACAAATTCCTTGGGATCCTGCCTGAGCACATATACCTTTCCCTTGCCGTATGAATATTCACCATCCTTGGCATCAGCCGGCATGGACATCATGGAAAACAGGTGCTGAGAAGGTGCACCGTATTCATAATCCTTTGCGTTCCACCACTCCGGCACATTCTGATACGGATCATCATCTCTTCCGCAATATACAAGATGACCTCCATTCCTGACCCATGAGGCAATGTAAGAATGCATTTCTTCTTCCATCGGCTTCATGTCGGAATATGACAATATGGCGACCTCTATATCTTTCCACGATTCCTCGTACCCCAAATTCTCAAGATGCATCGTCTTTACAGGAACCCCTCTCTTGACCAGCGGCATTGTCCTTCCGAAGAAATTGGCAAAGTCTGGATTGGAATACCCATTATGATCCACACCACGCTGGAACATCAGCGAATTGCACATCATCACGCCGATTCCGTCTGTTCCGCTCACCTTGTTGGAAGAAAGAGGCATGTCAGCCAAAGCATTGACCATTATCTGCATCTGTGTAGCATACGATGCAGGTATGCGCTCCTTCTCTCCTGTCTCAGGATTAAGGAAGAGCCCCTCATATATTCTGTCTGGCCACGGCATTACCTCATAGTCGGAAATCCCGGGATAAAGAAGCTGTGCTACAAAAGTTGACTGATAGTTCTTTTTATAGTCAGACCAATCCCTCGGCCAATCTTCAATAGGGTCCGTAAGGAAAAAGACCTTGCGTCCGGTAGGAGCAGTCATCGACTCCATGGAACCATATTCCAGAAAAGCCGTTTCAAAGACCCTTTCTGCCCTCTTGCCGTCAAAATGATTCGGGGTTCGCGATGTCCCTGTCCATACTTGGGCAATATATCCGTCTATGGACGGCAATGAAGCGAGACTTGCTTCCGGACTTACAATAGACCATGCAGAATAGTTGACGAGTGAATGCGTCGGCACATAACAGCGCACATCCATCCCCTTGCTCTTCCCGTACTCTTTAGCGAAAGAGCACACTTCATCCAAAGCCCTGTAATACAGGTAATATTTCAACTTATTTGAGAGGTAGGTGTTTTCAGGCGACTCATGTTGCGGTCGCCAGTCAAAACCGTAATAATCTTTCCACTCCCTCTTGAAAGCCTCACTGTATCCGGCGTTTGCCCAAAATTCCGGTTCTTCAAGATAAATTGCATCAATTCCGGCGTCAATGGCTCTCTTGACCTGCCGTTCCTTGATATAAGAGATATAATTGGCGGTCGGGACTATGTAAGGCACCATATATCCATGCCACAAGGTATCCCCCGCCATATTCATCTGCCCTTCGTCAAAATGAGGCTTTCCGTCCCACTTTCCCGCAAAATAGTCCTCATAATTTCCCCATGCTATGCCCGTCATGAAATGGGTCTTGTAGCCTCTGTTCCTCCAGGACTGTACACGTTCCTGAAAAGTCATTTCGTTATAGTCATTGGCCCCATATACGATCGAAATGTCAGAACGGACATCAGTTACCGGCTTCCACCACGAACTTGTCTGGAAAGCCGTCTTTTCCCGTGTGACATCCCTGACTGCAGAATATGGCCGCGAACAGCCTGCGGCAAGGACAGCCATAATTACAAGCACATGTAATCTTGTTGACATGATATATACGGTATTTAAAATATGTTCAATTCTACAACTCCATAACAACAGCCATTGACTGAGGCCCAAGCTCCACAGAACCGCCGAAAGCGGATGCCTGAGGATTTTCCGGGGTAGCATAAACCAATGTGGAAGAAGAACCTTCAAGCGACACCGACGCCATATTTGCATTATTGACATCCACATTATACACCACTACCGCCTTCTTTCCAGTCTTTCTGTCGACGAATACTGTATGACGGATATTGTTTCCGGTTACAGCAGCCCCCTGGGTGTCAAGGAACTCGCCGTTCCACAGAAAATCGGAATAGCGCTCTCTCAGTTCATCCACCTTACGGCCATACTCCACCACACGGGGGAATTCGCTCAGACGCCCCTTAAAATTCCGAACCTCATAGCTGATTGAATACCTTAAAGCAGCACACATATTGACATGGTTGAGATCATAATGGTCGATTACCGCACAGGCAATGGGAATATCAGAATCCAGATACCTCAACACCGGTTCATGATTGTAGTCTGCCCGTGTGTATGTAGAGTAATACTGGGATTGGATATCATAGCAGCCCTCTCCTACCATCAGGAAGTCAGGATTCTGCCTTTTGCACATATCATAGAAATCCCGCACAAGATGGAGGGCTCCCTGATAGTTAAAGCCCGGCACTTTATGCCCATGATTCGGGCTGAAGCACATCATTGCTCCAGCGTGATGCTGATTTTCATCGAAGACCATTCCCGGAGCACCCAGATCCAGAACTTTCTGGAATTCACGGCATATTTTTTCTCTCAACCTTGCATCCATGTCACAGAAAATGCCGAAACGGTGTGTTGACACACCCTCAAGTTGGGTGTATGTATAATAGTTATACCCCGGATGAATACATGTATCACGGGCTTCATTGATCACAAGATAAGGAAGATATTCATCATGATATTCCGTTGTGAGGTCAACCCATGGGAATTTGGTAAACAACAGAATCTTTATACCTTTGGACTCCGCATACGAAATGGCATTTTTCAACTCTTCAGGAGTGCCGAGCCTCGGGTCCGGATCATGTGACGGAAGCCCGCTGTCCTGACCACCTTTTGTCCATCCCGTAAGCTGTATGGCATCGACTCCATACTTTACACATTCATCAATGTAAGAATACAGGTCACTGAATCTAAAATTAATCCTGCCCCCGGTACCGTTTATCTGAATCTGCTGCCATGAATTCACCTTGGATGTCCATTCCGCCCTCGGCACCTCCTCAAACCATGTTGCTCTCCATTTCTTGTATATATCAACACCTTTATGCCAGTCTCCTTTATATGTGGTAAAAGTAAACGGAACCAGCACACATGACGATTTAGGTTGAAGATAAAGCATTCTGGCCGCCTTTATTCTTGTCTTCATGAGCTTTCTTTCCCCATTTCCGGCCTTGGACAACGACTGTCCTATATACGAAGCATATCGAAATGTCGGTATAACTTCATACTGACATCTGATATATTCCTCAAATTCATTGTCCATGCTTGAAAGATAGAGTCCTTCCTTTCCATTATGGACGAGAGTAAATGCATGTTCCGGAAGGTTGCTCCAGCCGACACCTGCCTCACGTGGATAGAGTTCATCCGTGCTGAATTTCGTATAGTTCATATACTGAAAAAGCATCCTGCCAGTATCATCCGGAATAGTGACTTCACCGATAAACGGCCATGTAAGCTGTTCTATCACGGCATCTGTCCCGTTTTTCACCTTGCCGGCATATATCAGCCCGTCTGGGGTCATCTCAACAGACCCCTCAAACGTCACATTTATCTTCTTTCCTCCGACAGTGAGCCTGTCCCATACAAATGTGACAGCATTTCCTTTTACCTTCACTTTCGGATTCTTCAGGGAAGATGCATCCACGCCCTTTCTCTTCCCGTCAGGAAATTTGAAAACCATCTCCAATGAACATCCAGAACGGGCATCACTGATAACTGACCAGCCCGTAACATTGCTTCCAAGACCTATCAGACGCCCATCCTCAAGATCCAAGGCAGCATTCATCGAACCGTTGTCAAAAACATATTTCTGTTGAGCCGCCAACGCCAAAGACATCACAGCAACAAAAAACATCAATATTATCTTCTTCATCCCGCAATTATTTCTCAAAGACCACAACTACAGAAAGCGGATTCACTTCCACACTGCCGTTAAATTTTTCAGGCACAATATTCTCCGGAGAGACATAATACAATTCCCCGTCACTGTCCATGGAAACCAATGTTTCCGAAACATTTTCCTGTCCCATATTGGCGAGCACAACAGTCCGTTTCCCGTCCTTATTTTCATAAACTGCCCATTCTATATTACGGCCAAGAACACCGGCACCTTTATGCCCGCAATACTCAGCATCCCAAATATAGGCGGAGAACTCTCGCCTCAACTTCTCTATCTGCTGGCCATAACTGATGATATGGACATAGTCTGAAAGGCAGTCATTGTAAAAATCCAGGTTGTAAGCCACGTTCAGCCTGTACAGCACAGCTCTGTTCATTCCTGAACGCGCCTCACGGACACCGACCTTCGCTATCATGGTCTCATAGGGAGCCACCAGCCTGTGACGGGGGTACATGCTTTCGGGAACATTCAGCATATATCCGTCAAAAATGTCATTCTGTTCCAGAAGGAAGCCATACCCGAAAAATGCCTTCTCTCCACCTCCGGAAAGCCCAGCAATCATTTTTTCATTCAATTTTTTTATACCGTCGGCAGACGGTTCCCCATAATGATGGTCATGATCCGGGTCGAAACATGCGAATGTCCTGCTGTCATGATTGTTTTCCATATTCATATAGCCATCAGCGTAAGACAACGCAGGCAGACCGGCACACATTTCCATAATCTTGGAACGTACATGTGAGGAAGAAAGGCAAAGCCAGTCAAAACTGTATGGCACTCCATACGGGTCCGACATGATATATCCTCTGTATTCCGACATATAAATATCCGAATGCCTGTTTACACGAGAAAGGTCTGTTCCGAGCACCACCTTCAACCCCATTTCATGACATTTGACAATGGCGTCGGAAATGCCGCTGCCTTCGACAGGCATCCCGGAAGAATTGCTATACCATCCATCCACAAGCAGAACATCTACTCCCGCATCCCTGCTTTCAAAAGCGGCTTTTATCAAAGCCTCTCCATTTGAAGCCCTGACAATTCTCCATGTCAAAGGCCTGCTCTCCCAGCCGTCAGTCCTCGTAACAGCAGTGCACATCGGAGCACGCATAGCCCTGACAAGCCCGACCCCATCTTCCCATGTTCCCTTGTATGTCATAAAAGAGACCGGATCCAAAGACACCGTTTCACCGGGGAGGGCATAGATACAATTATTGACCTTAAACTGCATTCTGACAAGAACACCATCGATTGCATCCTGATAAGGATTGGTATACCTGCATTCAAGTCCGGGAATAAGCTCAAAGGATGTTATTGTCAAATTCTTCGGGATTTCCCGGTTGAATACAAGAAAACCGCGGTCATTGTCATTTACCTGCAAATATGACTTTTCATTGAGAATCACAGTGGAAGTAGGCCACTCCACACCCCAGTACCCATGCTGGTTATTGAAATGCGGGAAAAGTTCTTTGGAATCGTTGCGCGTATTCTGGAGGAAAAACTGTTTCTGGTCAGGCACGGTCACTTCCCCGATGCAAGGCCAGCTCACATATTCCACTTTATAATCACTGTTATTGGTGACCGTTCCTGAAAATTCAAGTCCGTGAGAAGCCAGAGAAACAACGCCCCTGAACTCGACATCTGCCGCAGACTTCATGTCGGGTGTCCTGAGCCTTTTCCATGTGAAAACTATACTGTCCCCTTGGCATTCAACCTCCGGAGCATCCTGTTCAATCCCACGTACCACATTGTAGCCGCAGTCTTCTTCCGTAAATTCAGGACCATCCATAGGAAGCAGAAGTTCAAAAGACTGTCCGAGGACGTCCCTCTTCATGATGTCCCAGCCCGAATGCTTGTCCCTCAGCCCAATCAATGCCCCATTGGCAGGATTAAAAATCGCTGAAATACACTCATTTTCCAAAACCAGGACATTCTTTTCTTCCGCATATGATGTTCCGGACTGACAGAATATCACCGACAAGGCGGACAAAACTATGATTTTTCTGCCGAAATCCATAATCCGCCCCTATCTTCTGTCCGCCAGTCTGAATCCGGCCTCAGCCCTGATGTCATCAGATGCCGAACCTATCATCACCTTGAAATCACCGGCTTCAGCCACCCAGCCATGAACTGAAGGGTCATAGAATGAGAGAGCATCTTTGCCGACTGTAAATATAACCTCTGCCGTTTCTCCCGGTGCCAGATATACTTTTTTGAAACCTTTGAGTTCCTTGACCGGACGAGGAAGTGATGACTTTACATCATTCACATATAGCTGAACGACTTCTGCTCCTGCTCTTTTTCCTGTATTTGTAACAGGTATACTCACGGTAATGGCTTCGTCTTCAGTCATTGTCTTGGCGCTGAGCCTGATTTTTCCATAGCTGAAGTCAGTATAGCTGAGCCCATGTCCGAAAGCGAACTGCGGCTTGATGTTTTCCTTGTCCGTCCATCTGTAGCCCACAAATATCCCCTCTTTGTATTCTACGGTCTCCCCGTCACCTGGATATTCGCCGATTGAATGGGCAGCGCAGTCTTCAAGCTTGCCGTGGAATGTGAAAGGGAGCTTACCCGAAGGGGTCACATCTCCAAAAAGCACTGAAGCGATTGCATTTCCTGCTTCCGAACCGCCATACCATGCTTGCACAAGAGCAGGGATTTCATCAATCCAAGGCATTGCGTATGAGTTCCCGCTCACCATAACTGCCGCCATCTTCTTGCCGGTGGCTGCAAGGCCTGAAATCAGCTCATCCTGTCCGTACGGAAGAGAAAAGGACTGTCTGTCCACCCCTTCGCAATCCTGATAAAGCTCTTTGTTGAGACCTCCGATATAGATTATGAAATCTGCCGTACAGGCTGCATCCAGAGCCTCCTTGCGCAGACTGTCTGCGGCACTTTCAGATGCGTTGACGCTGTAGCCCGGCTGCCAGATTACTTCTGCCCTGTCTCCTGCCCTGTTCCTTATGCCCTCAAGCGGCACTATTTCATATTTTGACTTTACTTCAGAGGATCCGCCAGAACGGCTCATAAGTCTTGTTGCATTATCACCCACAACCAGTATCCTCCGGACTCCGGAAAGGTCAATAGGAAGAACATCCCCTTCATTCTTCATAAGCACAATCCCTTCTTCCGCAATTTTCCTCGAATCAGCCATGTGCTTTTCAGAGGCGAGTGCCCCCCAAGGCTGGTGTCCGGACATGCTTGTACGGAACATCATCCTCAATATACGCCTGACCTTGTCATCAAGCACGGCTTCATCCGCCTCGCCTTTTTCGAGCAGATCAATGTACGGGTCAGCCATCTTATATCTGTTATACGCCTCTATGGAACCGAGGTCCGTGCCCATTTCCAGATCGAGGCCGTTTTCAATGGCTTCCTCTGTATCATGAGTCCCTCCGAAATCAGAAACGACAACTCCGTCAAATCCCCACTGCCCCTTGAGAACGTCCTGCAGCAGAAAGGAATTATGGCAGCAGTACTGTCCGTCAAACTTATTGTATGCACCCATTACAGCCCAGACGTTACCTTCCTGGACGGCCGCCTTGAATGCCGGGAAATATATTTCATTCAACGTACGCTCATCCACAACGGCATTTATCGTGGTCCGCAGATGCTCCTGATTATTCACTGCAAAATGCTTTACACAGGCTGCAACATTATTGGACTGCACCCCCTTGATATAAGAGACCGCCATTTGGGATGTAAGATAAGGGTCCTCTCCCATATATTCAAAATTACGTCCGTTCATCGGAGTCCTGAAAATATTAACGCCAGGTCCGAGAATCATATTTTTCTTACGGTATGCTGCCTCTTCACTGTAACTTTTGCCGAAAAGCATCCCCATCTCCTGATTCCATGTGGCGGCAAGGCATATAAGTGCGGGATATGCTGTACAGGAATCACTTGCAAGCCCCGCATGTATCCATGTCTGCCAGACCATTTCCGGTCTCATGCCCGAAGGCCCGTCCGTAAGATTGTTTTCAGGTATGCCAAGACGCGGTACGCCTGCAGCTCCATAACTTCTGTCGGCATGTACAAGCCCTACCTTTTCCCTTAAAGTCATACGCGAAAGGGCGTCTTCCACCCTTTCCTCAACAGGTTTTGAGATATCCTGATATACAGGCAGCTCTTGCGCAAAGTTCATGAACGGAAACAAAACCGCAATCAGCGAAAGAAAAATAATTTTAGCGCTATTCATCGGAAACCAGCTTTAATAAAATGTCAAAATGTCTGAACATATACAACTGTGCAAATATATTAATTTTTCTAATAACAACGATATTTTTTGAAAAAATTTGCTTAACCAGCAAATTATTCTTGATTTTACAATGAAATATTATTTATTTTGCCCAATATTTGTATGAACATACAAAAAACAACTATAATTTATGACACTTAAAGCACTATCAACTTTTATCGGTGTGGCCATGAGCGTAACATTTGCCGCGGCAGCACCCGACACGCCCATATGGAGCATTGGTGAAGCGGATGCAAAGCCAAATGGCTTTGCTCTTGCGCCGGACGGCTTCAGAGATTTCATAAAAAATGACTTCGGATATGAGGACAAATATTTTCTTATAGGATATTCTGTCCCGGAAAGCGATTTCCCTTACGTCCTCCCGGGACCGGTGGACACATGGGGCGGCACCTGGCCGACTTCCGGCTGGCGAACCCATTTTACAAACATTCTGTTTGACCTCGAAGAAATATCAGACAAAGAAGACTATAGACTGGTCGTAGACCTTGCCGACTATTCCAAGGCTTTTCTACCTCTTGTAAAAATAAGTGTCAATGGGCACGACACTAAAATACAGCTTGAAGCAGAAGGACACGACATTGCGTCTCAGCGCAAGCCTGGGCTCATGGAACCGGTGACAGACACATTGTCCATAAGCGGCGACTATTCCATGGCTACACCTTACAAAATAGAATTGGACCTGGACGGGAAATCCCTGAAAAAAGGAGGGAACGAAATATGCATAACCGTATTGGAAGGTTCGTGGATTCTTTTCGACAGGGTGGCGCTATACGGAAAAGGTGCTGCCGGAAAACCTTCTGAGATATTTGTGCGGAATGTGGAAAGCGCCGAATATGAGCTTGAAGATGACGGGAAGCGTTTCCAGCCGCTGATTGTGGACGTTGAACACCTTGACGGATGTCCGGAAATGACAGTGCTGCTTGACGGCAAGAAAATCTATAATGTCGCCATAGAAAAAGGACGTTATCAGCTGGAAGTCCCGATGCCGGCCGTAAGCAAGACAAAAAAGAGCAGGTATGAAATCAGATGCGATGACAGAAGCATATCCAAAGGAACAATACTCAGATCGCCTGAACGCCTTCAGACATTGGCGGACTATGTGGACACACGGATAGGGACAGCACATTCACGCTGGATGATAGCCCCAGGCCCATGGATGCCGTTCAGCATGGTAAAAATGAGCCCGGACAATCAGAACCCCGGCTGGCAGGCAGGCTATCAGCCTTCATTCGAAACAGTAGGCTGTTTCAGCCACATACATGAATGGACACTCGGAGGCCTTGGAATCATGGCAACCAACGGTAAGCTGAAGACAAATCCTGGTGACGAGCAGAAACCTGACGAGGGCTACCGTTCAAGAATCTGCAAAAGAAGCGAAAAGGCAGGCATCGGTCTGTATTCCGTACAGCTCACGGACTATGACATCAAAGCAGAGATTACCGCTACGACCCGATGCGGCATGGAACGTTTCAGCTTTCCTTCCGACCGGGGCGACGGACGCATATTGATAGATTTTCATCCGTGGATTGAAAACGATTTCAAAATAAAGGAAGTGTCTGCAAGGCTTGTGGGCGACAAGAGGATAGAAGGCTTTGTGCATCAATATGCACCTGGCATCTGGAGCAATGATGCCGACCAGGACTACACGGTGCATTTTGTCATCGAATTCGACAATGCCGTCAAAAGCATGGGAAACTGGTGTGACGGCAAGACCACAGATGGCGTAAAAGATTTTTCTCACTGCTCTTGCACGGATGCAGGACTTTTCCTGACATTTGACAAAGACAAATCTCCTGTAGTGACTGTGCGTTCAGGCATATCACTCGTCAGCATCGAAAATGCCGCCCTGAATCTCAACAGCGAAATAACCAAGCCTTTCGGATGGGATTTTGAAGCTGTCGTACAGAACCAGAAGGATACATGGAACAGTTTGTTCGAAAGGCTGACAATACGTACTGACAACAGGCTGGAGAAAGTCCGCTTCTACAACAATATGTACAGGGCATTGTGCAGCAGGAATACATGGAGCGACATAAACGGAGAGTGGGTGTCAACCGACGGCAAGGTACGCAGGGTGGCAAATCCCGAAAAGGACGTGATGCTCGGATGCGATGCTTTCTGGAACAGTTTCTGGAATCTCAACCAGTTCTGGAACCTTGTCACCCCTGAATGGAGCAGCAGATGGGTAGGTTCCCAGCTTGCAATGTATGATGCAAACGGTTGGCTTGCCAAAGGACCTGCCGGAATGAACTATATACCTGTCATGGTCGCCGAACATGAAATTCCGCTGATTGTAAGTGCCTGGCAAATGGGGATCCGGGATTTTGACGGCGAGAAGGCGCTGGAAGCCTGTGTCAAGATGCAGACGACTCCCGCACAGAAAGTGTTCAAGGGTTTTGCCGGCAACAGGGACCTGGTCCCTTACATGAAATATGGCTATGTTCCGCATGACCTCGGGCGTTTCTCCAACACCATGGAATATTCTTTTGACGACTGGACTGTCGGACAGCTTGCCAAATCACTAGGAAAGAAAGACATATACGAAGAATTCAACAGACGTGGATATTGGTGGAAAAATGTGATAAGCAAGGATGGCTGGTGCCAGATGAAAGACAGCAAAGGAGAATGGTACCCTGACTTCGACCCATTCCGCAGCGGAGCGAACTACCATTATGTTGAAGGCAATGCCTGGCAGCTGACATTCTTTGTGCCTCAGGACGTCCCTGCACTTGTGGAGAAAATCGGCAGCGACAAATTCGTGGACAGGTTACTATGGGGATTCAACCAGGATGAGGCCTGGAGATACAACGCCCCTAATGACCAGTATTGGGACCACCCGGTAGTCCAGGGGAACCAGCAGTCCATGCATTTCTCTTTCCTGTTCAACTATGCCGGCGCACCTTGGTACACCCAGAAATGGAGCCGCTCCATTCTTGACAGGTACTACGGTTATGGCCCGAGCAATGCCTACCTTGGAGATGAAGACCAGGGTCAGATGAGCGCATGGGCCATCATGGCATCCCTCGGTCTGTTCCAGATGGACGGCGGAACAAGCGCTGAACCGACTTACGAAATAGCAAGCCCGCTTTTCGAAAAAGTTGTAATTGACCTCGGGAAAAGATATGGACGTGGAGACAGATTCGTCATCAAAGCCAACAACGCCTCGCGCAAAAACATATATGTGCAGAGCGCAGTGCTGAACGGGAAAGAACTCAAATCGTTCCGTTTTCCTGCTTCCGAACTGCTGAAAGGCGGAGAACTGATTCTGGAAATGGGACCTGAGCCTAACTATAACTGGGGCAGGCAACTATAAAAAGAAGTAATGTCATGAAATACAGAGCGTTTTTCTTAATCATATCCTTCCTGTACATCATCACGACGGCCAATGCCCAGGAAAATGCGGAAGGGAAACGGACTTTTTCTCTTGATGCCACAAAAGGCAGCACTGTGATATTCACTTTCGGACAATCCAATGCAGCCAACCACGGCCAAGAACGGTACACACCGGCAAACAGAGTCTATAATTACCATAAAGGAATAGTATATGAAGGTGCAGACCCTCTTGTAGGCCCTACCGGAGGAGGAGGAAGTGTCTGGACAAGATTGGCAGACATGATGATAGATTCCGGTATGGCAGATTCTGTAACAATAGCAGCAATTGCTGTCGGAGCAACAGATATAGCCAGCTGGTCAGAAGGAGGTTTCTTGTACGGAATGCTCACGGAAACTCTTGACAGAATGCTGGCTGACGGCATAGTCCCGGACTATATATTATGGCATCAGGGCGAATCCGACAACATTGCCGGAACATCAGAAGAAGATTATGTAAAACGCTTTGAAAGTATAAGGAAAGCATTCCGAGACAGGGGAATAGAAGCCCCGATATACATTGCCGTGGCAAGCTACCATCCCGACTGCATTGCAGACAACAACGGCAATGACACAAATGTACGCAATGCACAGAAACACCTTGCCCAAAAGTACAAAGACATACATCAGGGGCCTGATACCGACAAGCTGGACAAATGCATGTACCGTCACGATGGAGTGCATTTCTCATCAAAGGGCCTTGAAGCTCACGCCAAAGCATGGCTCAGAGCTCTGAAGTGACAGTCTGTCACCGACCCTTATTCCAGACAACACGGCTTGACGGGTTTCACTGGATATTTTTCTGACAACACTGTTGCAGTTTGTTTTTTTACATAATTTGCCCTACCTTTGCAGACCGATAATCTATCGGCGGTCTATCTCCGCAACGGTAGCGGCCAGGTTTCATTCCTGCCCGCAACGAATAAAGGAGTTTGCTCCATCAGGAGCGATGCCAAGCCCGGATGGCGGAATCGGTAGACGCGTTGGTCTCAAACACCAATGTCCGAAAGGATGTGCCGGTTCGACCCCGGCTCCGGGTACCACAAAGAGATAATTATTTGATTCTCAAATAATTATCTCTTTGTTTTTTATTCAAATGCCCCTGAATTATTCTCAATGATCCTATAAAACCGAGGCCCGACTTACAAGATTTTTATAACAAGGTCGCGCATCGTACCTGATCTCCAACATCATCGCCATAATAACGTTAATTCGGTTTTGCCATTTTTGATCTACCTTGCCTTAAATTATTCATAATATGATTATCATATTCTCTTTGTCGGAGACACAGAAATATTGCGCGACAAAACAGGAGAATAAAATAATTCCAATGAAATAAATCACATTCAGCCGTTATTCAGTATATTTTTATCCATCATTTTGACATTTAAAGACATTACAAGTGATTTAATATTTTTATCCTCAGTTCCAAGTACGAAATTATATGGATTCAAAAATCCAGACTTTCCAGACTGTTATAAAACGGAATGTACCCGAATATCTGCAATGCCTTCCGGTGTTTTTCGTTGATTTTGGCAAGACGTTCCGTCTTTTCCGTGTCGTTCAGGTCCTTTGCCATTTTGTATGACTTCCTTCCGCGGTCGAAATTGTGCTTCAAGTCGTTGATTTTAGTATGGATAGCAGTATAGTTGCCGGAATGGGCTATCTTATGGACATACTCGAAATAATCCGTTCCCTTGTCGTGGGTCAAGAGTTCCAAGGCGGCAAGCACTTCTTCGTCCACGCCTTTACGGCGTAAATCGTCAATTGTCAGATCCGTGTCCTCTACCACATCGTGCAGGAATCCGGTTTTGATTTCAGCGTCATTGCTGCCCATGATACCGACTGCAACCGGATGCAAGATAGCAGGCTTTCCGTCCAAGTCTTTTTGCCCTTTGTGCGCATCGAGCGCAATCTGCAATGTTTCTTCTATTGTCATAACTTGTTTATCCACTATAATTGTCGTATTTCAGATGATTATCACAAACAATGTGTCTTTCCCGTTCTCCTTGACCTGTTCAGGCGACAGTTTCCTGTCCATGAAACATTTTCTCGCCTCCGAATACTTTCAGTCAGGGTGTATGAATTTGCCTATGACCGCACACCTTGTCTCAAGTTCAAGATAATGATTCCATTCCTTGATGGAGAATGTGTCCAGTACCTGTTCGGATGTCAATTTTTCATCTTTCTGCGGTTCCTGTTAGGCAAGTTTCTTTATTTCGTCTGCGACATAATCGTTCAAACCCTGTTTAAGCCTGTCCTTTGCCTTTATCGCTTTACGAAGATATGCAATCAGGCTCTTGCTGGCGATCATTTCATTTACCCAATCTTTATCCCGGAAAATCTCTCTTGCGTTGTCCCGTAAGACAATACAGTCTCTTCTTCAGAGCCTATAAAACTGACTGTAGTCTGTAGAACTCCATTGACGACATCTGCTTTTCTATCGCCATATAATTTTCTTTGGCGATGTTGGACAAATGGTTGGCAGATGTCGAGGTTATGCCATGCTCCGTGAAGAATGCCGGAATTTTCATTTCTTTGTTTTCCATAATTTGTATGTCTTATCGGTTTCTGCTGTAAAGTAAATACATCATTGTGCCAAACTGCGGCACTGTGCATATTTTCTTTTTCACCTATTTATCAAAGTCCATGAATTAAACATTCAGCCTTCGCTGCTGCAAGTTCCGGAGCAAGATCAGAAATCCCGTTCTTCATGCAGAACACCTCTATCTTGTCAAGCGACATAAGAACATGAACCTCAATGATATTACAGGAGTACGGAGATACTTTGAGCATCCCGTCGGACCTCCGGTAGCTTCTGAAGATTCCGGAGGTCGAATTATCACTTTTGAGTTTTCTTACAAAACTTTCACTGATTCGGACTATCTTTGCAGCGGTATAAGAAACCGTTCATATTTATCACATGGAAACTCCTCAGATCATCATGCTCGGCACAGGGAACGCCGTAGTGACCAGATGTTACAACACCTGCTTCATCATCAAAGACCGCAGCTCAATGCTCCTGGTCGATGCCGGCGGAGGAAACGGCATATTGCAGCAGCTGGAAAAAGCAGACATCCGCCTTGGAGACATCCACGACATGTTCATAACGCACGCGCACACAGACCATATACTCGGCG
>JADIMO010000120.1 GCA_017694755.1 Candidatus Cryptobacteroides merdavium | reverse complement strand
ACCGGCACCACAACCGGAACAACCCGTCCCACAGCAGCCTGCATACACGCAGCCACCTGTGACGGAACAGCGAAAGCCGCAGGTGCAACGTCCGCAGCAGCCGGCATACAACAGGGCGCCACAGCCACCGGCACCGGGACAGGCACGGCCTGCACCTCAGAGACCGCAACAGGCATACACGCAGCATCCGCAACAGCCCGGAATATGGCCGCAACAGCAGGCTCCGCAACCAGGACAGCCATTGCCTCCACAGGCGCAATACCTGCAGCGGACAACCGGACAGCAGCCTCCCCAGCCACAATATCCGCCGCAGCCTGAAATCAGGGACTGGCAGGAAGAGAGATTCATGCAGGAGGAGGAACAGCAGCAGGCCTATCTGGACGACCCGGAATCCCCGACATATAGTGAGAAGGACTACGAGGAATATGTTGATTTCCCGCAGTCCATGCTGGAACCCAAGTATTCACCTTATCAGACAGTTTAAGCCATGGCACTCGAAATTAAAGGAATGACACGCTCATTCAGATTCAAGAAAGGAACAGAGTATATCACCCTCCAGGACCCTGATCCGAACATCTCGCCGGACATGATCATGAACTACTATTCCAACCTGTATCCGGAACTGACGACGGCCACCGTACACGGTCCGGTCATCAGGGAAGACATGACGGTATATGAGTTCAAAACCACCATCGGGACAAAAGGATAAAAGGATATGGCAAAGAACAACGGAAAAAAGAAGGAATCATGTGTACGATTGGACGGATATCAGGCGGAACAGCTCGCGAGACTCATCATTGCGGAAACCGAAAGGAAAGTGCATTACGGCACGGAAAGGAAGAAACGGATTGCGGCACCCAGCGGTGCCGTAATTCTTTTCTGAACGCCACATTCCTGCCGATGTCTCCGCCGGAACTGTTCATTGACGGTACTGACGGGAAACCGCACAATCTCATCACGCAGGAAAACTACGAGTTCCTGCGTGATTCCTTTTTCAGGTATGCAAGCCTCATGAAAAAGGAGGCGGTACATGTTCCGGGGCGCACGCCCGGAGAAGGCATCGCCCGACTGCACGAAGAGATGTGCAATCTTGTAGGCAGTGACATGAATGTCAACATCGAACAGGACGGGGAAAGGCTGCTGTTCTGCCTGTGGAAATGCCACCAATGGGGAGAGTTCACGCTCTATTACTTTCCGACGAAGTTCCTGGAAAGGCTCGGGCCGGAACTGAGACGCATATCCGTCACCTTCATCCACAACCTGATGCGGGCGAACGGGATAAGTACCGTACTGGACGAGGATGACATGGACTATGCCCTGACACTGATGTCGGAGGTGGACCCGGGAGAAACGGCATCCGACCGGAAAAAGAGACGGCGGCTCCTGCACTCCTATGAGGAAGGCAGGATACAGGCACTGCTTCGCAGGGTGGAAAACAAATGCTATTACAAGAACCTGCCGAAAGCGCTCGACCGGTATGAGCCGAAGGACGGATACGAACAGTCACTGGTCTCTCTTATGAAGGAAGGACTGGAGTTCCTGACGCCCGAACACGGCATCATGGAATATGGCTACGACCCATTCTACGAGGAGGAACCGGACTTCCTGCCCATGTATCTCAGCAAGCAGATCCGGGTCGTCTATGACTGCACCGACATGATAACGGAATATCTCTCGGACTATTACAATTCCTACAGCCAGGAGACATACGACATCATTCCGATCACCACCTGTGACCTTTCTCCGGAAACGGAGGAGCTGTTCCATATGGACGACTATCCGGAACGCTTCTTCAGGTGGGCGGAAAAATTCATCAACATCACAGTATAAACCAATCTGAACGGATATGATAGACAGCAACGAACTGACCAGAAAGATCAAGACGCCGCTCAACCCCAGGGCGGCACTCATAGCCTATGCCTCGGAGGGGGACAAAAACTTCTTCCTTGAAATCCGGGGTATTGACGAACGGGGAAACATGACCGAAGGAAGACCGGTGACCATAGATTTCATGAACGCGCTGGTGAAGGGATACTCGGAAAGGCACAGCACCACTCCGTATGGCAAGATACCCTCCAATCTGCTCTATTGCGACCCGCGCAAGGGAAGCGAGAGATACGTGTGGTACAATCCTCCGCACAAGAGGATGATGTTCTTCAGCCCCGCGCTCAAAATAGAAAACGCGGAATATTTCCTACCGGGAGTGATTTACGAGGCCGGTGAACACGGAATGAGAATCTATGCCTACAAGGGAAATGTTCCAGGTCCCGATACCGAGCTGTACGCCGCGCCCTTCTTCAACGTGACAGGTTCCAGCGTATGCCTGGGAAATCCCAGGATAGAACTGCCGAAGGACCTGACCTACGAAAGGCTGCTCATGTATTGGGAGAAGAAATTCTGGCTGACGGAATTCACACACTTGGGAAGCAACGGGAACCCGACAAAATCAAACCTCGTACTGGTAACAAAGGCGGCACGGGACAGAGACTTCAACCTGGACGAACTCAAACCGCTGAACAACATGAAACTTAAAGACATACTGAAACGAAAAGGGTACATTACATCGACAACTATCTCATAAACCCGCAACATCCGGTGACGGTAAACCTTATCGGAGCGGGAGGAACAGGCTCGCAGGTACTTACCTGTCTGGCCAGGCTTGACACGGCACTAAGGGGACTCGGACATCCCGGACTGTTCATAACCGTGTATGATTCCGACATCGTGACGG
>JADIMO010000119.1 GCA_017694755.1 Candidatus Cryptobacteroides merdavium | reverse complement strand
CCATCCCGTAGCACATCACTGTCTCGTTGTCAAGGCATACGGCATAAATGTTCTCTCCGCCGGGGACTGACCTTGCAATTTTCATCTGCGCTGCGGCATAGCCGAATATGATGACACTCAGTGCCAATGCCACTGTCAGCCCTATCAGGTTGATGGTGCTGTAGAGCCTGTTTCTCCAGAGAAATCTGAAATAACTTATCATCTCTATCTTGTCGTTTATCGTTTTATATTCAAGTTTTTATAGTCATCCGGTGCGGCCCTGAAGGTCTGACGACCGCCGGTCTCCGTTTTCCCTTGATTCCCGGAGACAGGAGGTCACATGCCTGCGTCTATTCACTGCGGAGTGACTTTACCGGATCCTCCCCTGCGATCCTCCACACATTGTGCGAAGCCACCGCTATGCTGAGCACCAGCACTATGCAGGCCCCGGCCACGAACAGATACCATCCAAGCCCTGTCTTGAGCGCGAACTGGTCGAGCCACCTCGTGGCCGCGAAGAACGCCGCCACGGCTCCTGCAGCGACTGACGGAAGAGCGATCTTCGCCACATCCGTGTTCATAAGCCTTGCTATGTCACGCATCACAGCCCCGTTTATCTTCCTCACGGCTATCTCCTTGCGCCTCCGGTTCACCTCGTCCGAAGTGTAGCCGACCAGGCCTATGAACACTAT
This sequence comes from Candidatus Cryptobacteroides merdavium, assembly GCA_017694755.1. GTDB lineage: Bacteria > Bacteroidota > Bacteroidia > Bacteroidales > UBA932 > Cryptobacteroides > Cryptobacteroides merdavium. The sequence goes on along the minus strand of JADIMO010000119.1, from coordinate 17,542 downwards.
CAGCAGTGTCACTATGCTTCCCACTGTCACGGCATCCCGGAAATTCCTGGTCCCGGCATAGGCCGCTTTCATGTCGTTCTTGTATGAATAGACAAACATTTCCTTGTCCGGGACGATACCGGCTATCACCTGTTCCGCCTGGGAGATGGCCTCCGGAGAAATACTGTGGAACTTTATCAGGGCAAATCCCCCGGTCGGCTCAGAACTGTATGCCACTACGGACGGCCTTGTGTCAGGATTCACTGCAGACCCTATGCTGATATCCTCATACACACCGCAGATGGTCATGGGCTGGCTGTAGGAAGTGATGTAAACATCTTTGCCGACTATGTCGGAGTCCCACCCTGCTGTCCTTTCCATGAACTCGACGAATCTGCGGCTGACCATGACCTCCTGGGCGGCACCGTAATTTTCATTGAATGTATTGCCTTGTATTACAGGTATTTCCATAAGATCGAAATATCCTTTGCCGACGAAATACAGGTCAGCGCAATTGAACAGTTGCTCTGAATTGCCCGGAAGCATCACATTGTCACCTCCCGTCCCGTGCACAGGCAGTACATCGGCAAATGTGACGGCCTCCACTTCCGGAAGCCTTGCGATCTCCTGGAGAATCAGGCTTCGCTGGGTCATGTCTCCTACAGGCTCGAGACTGGCGTAGGCGAGATTGTCATATTCATATCCTGTGTCGGCATTTGTCACAAGTCTGTATTGTCCTGAAATCACAATCAGCAGAATAGCAAGGAAAGCCGCAGCGGCGAACTGTATCGACAGCAGGGCGAGTTTCCAGTGCCGCTTGGACTCCCTGTAGCTGCGAAGGGCAGACGCCACCGGGATTTTTGCGAATATGTTTCCCGGTACGGCTCCTGAAATCAGGGCGATGACTATGCATACGGCTATGAGTATGAATATCCTGCCTCCCGAGAGAAGCCCCGCAAGCGTGGTCCCTGTAAGTTTCTCGACCGTTCCGCTGAAGGCAGCCAGGAGAATCATCCCTGCCGCGAATGCCAGAAATGTGTGCACGCAGGCTTCTGTGACAAGCATTCCCCTGATTTCCTTCTGTCCGGCCCCGTAGCATTTGCATACGGCCATCTCCTTGGACCTGCCTATTATTGAGGACACTGTAAGCAGTATATAGTTCATGGCTGCAGTGAACAGGAGGGCGAAGGCTATCAGGCCGAGCATAAGGGTCATGTTTCTGGTCTGGGAATCCGATCTGTGCCATGAGTCCAGCCTGCGGAATGTAATGCCGACTTCCACTCCGCTTTTTTCCAGTTCTTCTGCGATGTAGTCTTCTATGAATTTGTCCGTCCGTGCCTGGACAGAGCTGATATCGGCTCCTTCCCTGACCTTTATCAGGCTTGTGTACCTGTCGTTGCCGAGAAGATTCATCGAGCCGTCCCATGTGTAATATGAAATTGAAGGCATGGAAACGAGCATGTCCAGATAGCTGAAGATGGAGTTTTCCGGGAAATCCTTGAACACCCCGCTGATAGTGAGGACTGCATCCTCCCTCCCGTCCAGCACGATGGTCTTCCCGACGGCATCCCCGCCGATATTCCTTGCCACGGATTCCGACACCATAGCCTGCAGAGGGCTGGAAAGTATTTCTTCAGGGTCTCCCTGCAGCACATCCAGAGAAAGCACATCGAAAAAACAGGAGTCGGCCACCGTATATGTGGCTTTAAGCTTTTCCCTGGTCTCCGTCAATGTGAACGTAGAGCCTTCACCCAGTATGGTGAACCTTGTGGATGTCTCTATTTCAGGTGAGTACATCCTGAGATATACGGATACCCCGCCTGGTGTCCTGGGGTAGATTTCTGTACTGGAATTGTCTTCCTGGTCCGGGAAGGTCTCCATCACCATGTATATCCTGTCGCTGTCCCGCCAGAAGCCGTCATAGCTCTGCTCGAAGGCCACCTTGGCGATGAGCACCAGCCCGAGGGCAAGTCCTATGGCCAGCGAGGTGATCTTCATTATGTTGTGCTGCCCTTTCCTGAATATGCTCCTGAAGGCTTCTGATATGTTCCTGAAGGTGTTCATTGTCTTGTTCCTGATATGTGTTTCTTTTGCGAGTCCGCCGGTCTTTGTCCCTTTCTGGATATGGCGGGAAAGCCGTGTGCTGTGCCGATACGGCATTTCATGTGCAGGGCAGTTCTTGTGTTGTGCTGTCATTCAATATTTATGTTCATTGCCCCGCACATGAATTCCGTTGTCAGGGCGTTTTATCTGAATATCAGTATGTCATTGTCCCTGTATGTCTCGTAGTTGGAGATTATGACCTTCTCGCCCGGCTGCAGCCCTTCTTCCACTTCATAGTACTGCGGATTCTGGCGGCCTATCCGGATTTCCCTCTTTACGGCCCTGGTCCCGTCCGGGGAGAGGACATATATCCATTTTCCTCCGGTATGCTGGTAGAATGTCCCGCGCGGGATGAGGATGGCTTCTTCCGGCTGCCCGAGCTGCAGGTTCATGTAGTAGGTCTGTCCGGTGCGGATGTTGTCCGGCTGCTGTCCGGAGAATTTGAAGTCCGCCTTGAATTTTCCTTCGCGCACTTCAGGATAGACCTTTCTGATGACTGCATGGTAGGATTCGTTCTGCCGTTCGAAGATGGCCTCAAGCCCGGCTGTCACCCTGTCGATGTAGTGCTCGTCGATCTGCGCCTCTATCTTGTAGCTTGAAAGGTCGTTGATCTGTCCTATCTTGGCTCCTGATGCGATGTTTTGGCCGAGCACCGCATCCAGCAGGCCGAGTTCTCCGTCGATCGGGGCTTTGATGGTCAGGTTGTCTTTCCTCTTGCGTATCATCTGCATGTTGAGGCGCATGTTTTCAAGGCTTTCTTCCATCTGCTCTATCTCCACTGTGCGGTACAGGCTGTCCTGCAGTTCCCTGTTCTTGACAAGTTCGAGCTTGTCCTTTGCGAGCAGGTAGTCCTCCTCCGCCTGCAGCCATGTCTCACGTGCTATGAGCTTTTCTTCATAGAGTGCCTTCTGCTGTTCGTAGGCCCTCTTGTTCCGCCTTACATCCATCTGCAGCTGAAGCCTTTCCTGCTTCACACTCAGGTTCTGCTGCTCCATCGAGATCATGGTGTTTCTCAATATATTCTCCTTTTCGGCAAGTTCAGCCTCCGAGTTGAGGATCTGCAGGTCAAGGTTTTCATTGCTGAGCCTGAGGATTTCGTCCCCCTTCTTGACATGTGAGCCTTCTTCGGTGATGATTTCTTCCACCACTCCGCCTTCCAGCGGGCTGATCTGAATGGTGGTCATCGGCTGTACCTGTCCGCTGATGCGGATATAGTCGTTGAATTCACCCGCTGTCACATCTCCTGTGGTGATCGTGTCCCCGTCCACCCTGAGGGTTGAGGAATTGTCCCTGAATACCAGCCAGAGAATGAAGATGAGCAGCAGACCGCCTCCCCAATACGGAAGAGCCTTGCGGCTGAATGCGGCCCTGATTCCTTTCTTCTTCTCTATCCTTCTGTCCATTGTATCGTTTTCCATGATGCAGTATTTTTTCGTTGTTTGTTTTCTTTTGACATGAAATTTTCAGTTTTTTTCCTGAATATGAAAATTTCAATTGTTTTTTTATCAGGCTGAAAATTCATCTGGTCTATTCCTGGTCCAGATAATGTATTCCGTTATAATATGCAACCACCTTTTTCTTTATCTGGTATTGAAGCATGGCATTCAGCCTTTCTGCCATCGCATTCAGGTAAGTGTCCGATGCCGTATGGAATTCTATTGAAGATATCAGTCCCTGTTCGAACTTCTTCTTGTTCAGCCTGTAGGCCTCTTCCTGGACATCAGCCCTCTTGTCTGCCTGGATGAATGCGGCCGAGGCCCCGTCCCTGTCCTGTATGGCCCTGCTCACTTCCGCTTCCACCTCACGTACCTTCTGCTCATATTCGGCGGTGGCCCTCCTGTAGGCGTTTTTCTTGCGGGCCACATTTGAGTGTCTTGATAGCCTGTCGAATATCGGGATTGAAAGCGACAGCTGCACATATTCTCCTCCATTGTTCCTGAACTGGTTCCAGAACGGAACAGGCACATATCCTTCCTGTCCCGGATAGGTATAATAGCTTGTAGACCAGCCTGCATAGAGGGAAAGGCTCGGAGCAATCTGCCATTTTGCCGTACGCAGCTCCATCCTGGCATTGTCCATCGTGCCTATTGCTATGAATATGTCTGGAAGCGTGCTCTTGGCCTTTTCTATCACCGTCCTTTCGTCAGCCTCGTTCTGCAGCATCCCTTCATATTGCCAGTCCGCATCCTCGGCAATTGAGCCGTCTATTTCCAGCGGTTCCGTTATCGGCCAGAACATCACATCCTTCAATGTGATATATGCGTCATTCAGACTGTTCTGCGCTGTTACCAGCTGGTATTCCTTGTCAGCCAGATCCGCAGCCATCTGCACCACATCCGCATAGCCCTTCTGGCCCAGTTCTTCCTGTCTTTTTGCAAGTTTTAGCGAATTTTCAGCAGTTTCCACCTGGTCCTTGAGTATCCCGTTCAGCCGGGTGTAGTACACCACATTGCAGTATGCCTCGATTGTGGCCAGGCATATCTGGTCCTTTATCTGCTGCTCCTGACTGATTCCCATGGCCTTGGATGTCTTTGTGATGCGCAGGTTGTTCACAGCCTCGAACCCGTTGAAGAGATTGATGCCAGCCGAGACCGACCAGGCATTGTTGAATGATGTAGAAGAAATATAAGTGTTTGATTCTGGGTCGATTGTCCTTCCGAAGTTGGAGTAGACATATGCATCGCCGCTGATTGACGGCGTGAATGCCGCAAGGATGGCGTCCCTCCGAGCCACCTGGTTGTCCCCGTTGGTGGCCTGCTGGATCCGTACCTTCGTTGAATTGGAGATTGCGTATTCCATGCATTCTTTCAAGGTGAAGACTTTTTGCATCTCCGTCTGTTCTGCCTGAGGCATCATTTGCGCTTCTGCGGCCTGTCCTGACTGTGGTATCATCTGTGCATTGGCAGCCTGTCCGCCGAGAAACATCATCAGCGCCGCCGCTCCTGTCATTATTGTCTTATGATCCATTTCCATTTATTTTTTGTTTCCTGCACTTTCAATTTTGCCTTTCTGCAATAAAAAGCACCGCGCCCTTAAGAGCACGGTGCATGCCATAAATTTCAATTTATTGAGTATTAATGAAATGATTGGTCCAGTCTTTCCTTTTTCTGTAAAAAATCTTTACACCAGACCTTGCCTGTTGTAAAAAATTTTTACATCTAAGACATTTCCCGGTTTTGTGTGGTCGGCAGTCAAAGTATTGTTATGTTGACACGCTTTCCTAATCCTTGGAAAATTTTGAAAAGTGTAGATAATTGTACATCTGATTTTCCGTTTTCTATGCGTGATATATAAGTCTTTTTTGTTCCTATCCTTCTGGCCAGTTCATCTTGTGTCAGTCCAGCCTTTTTCCGTTCTTCTTTCAGTCTTTCCGCAAGTATGAATGCTTCTGCATCACGGTCGAATTCATTCCGTTCCGCAGAACCCTCCGGACCATACTGGATTTCAAGGATTTCGTCAAATGTCTTGCAACCCTTGATGGATTTTGTCTTCTGTTCCATATTCAATTTTTTCTTTTCTTGCTGTCAAAATATTCTTTCATTATTGATTTTGCCCTTTTTAACTCTTCCTGCGGTGTCTTTTGTGTCTTTTTTTTGGAATCCGTTAAAAAGTATTATCACTTTTCCTTCATCAAAACAACAGAATATCCGATATATATTGCCTTCGGCTTCTGCTCTTATTTCATATAGTCCTGGCACATTTTCTATTTTTCTTAAAAATTTAGTCGGAATGTGTTCTTCAATCCGGATTAAGGCCAGTACATAGTTGATCTTTCTTTTTACGGCAAGGCCCAGCCTGTCATAAATTATCTGTTCGGCGGAGTGGCATATTCGCCGGAAATGACATTTGGAAGGGAGGCACCGCCGGTGTTTGGGGTGGAGTAGGCCCGGAAATGCAGGCCTTCGCCAAGGTCGTATTCCATCTGGGGCTTGGTCTGGCGGTAGACGAGCGGATCGAAATGTTTCGTGTCCTTGAAGATGGATTCATCGAATTCGAGCGGCTGTCCCGGGACGCACGGGATATAGTAGAGCCCGTTCATGACGGCTGTGCTCTTGAATGACGGATCCATGCCGTTGGTGGGTATGAAATGGCATAACAGGAAGTACAGGCCCTGAAGATATTTGTTTTTTGGTTGCCACGGCTTTATCCGTTCGAGGTATTGTGTGGTGAGATCCTTTACTGTCATGGCCGCAGCCATTTCTTTTCGGAATCTTTCAGTCTGCTTGTCTACAAAGTCATCCGGAAGGGGAAGCACGCCCGGAAGCATGCTGCTGACGGTCTGCCGGTCCGGCACCCCGGCAGCGTTGTCTTCCGGAGTAATGATGTCGTCATACCTTGTTTCAATCGAATCCCTTACTGCCTTCAGAAAGTCTATGTTCAGCCCGTTCCCGTCCGGCATCGGCCTGTTCAGCAGTGTTATGACGGAATCCCTTGCCTCAGATGTTATTGCCCCGTCTTCCGCAGCCTTTTCAGCGAACCGTATTGTTTCTGCGGCCAATGTTTTCACTGAATCTGTCTCTGTCTTCACCGGAGCCATGTCTGTCTTCCCGGCTGCTTCCGTCTCCTTGGAAAGAGCCGTCTGTGCTGTTGCTGAAATGCAGCAGGCTGAATGCATTCCCAAGACAAGGACCAGAACCAGAATCCTGGTCACGGTCATGCGCAAAGCCGGGCTATATTTGTGTTTGCAGTCCATATCTTGTGATTGTCGGTTTTGCAGTGCTGCCGGTTTACGGCAAGGATTATGCCTTGCCGGTCACAGTGTCGCTGCCGGATGTCTTTTTGACATTGAATGGATGAATCCGGCAATGTCCCTGATGACCTGTTCAGGAATCCGGCCTTTCTGCATGTATTCGGCAGGGGAGGGAACACCTTCTCCCTTATGGAATATGTGGTTCAGTCCGGGATATGATTTCATTATTGCATCGGAATCTATGACACATTCCTTGCCGGCCGCATCTGAATCGTCTGTCCCAGTGGCCTTTTCAGCGGCTTCTTCTGCTGTCTTTTTGATTTCCGGGCCGCAAGCTGTGCTGAATGCCTCTTTCCAGATGCCGAAGTCTTCCATTGTCACCTGATAGTCCCGTTCACCCTGCAGAATCAGGGTAGGGATATCCTTGCCGGCAATTTCCTGCGCCACCTGCATCCTGTCGTAGTCCACTTCCTTCAGATAGTCAGCTGGAATTGTTTCTGTTGCCTTGCGCAGCTGCTCCATTGTTTCCTGAGAATTATAAGGGCTGATGACTTTTGTCTGCTCTTCCAGCATTTCCTTCATCGGTCTCGCAGGTGCCGCCATCATTATTATTCCAGATGTGCTGCATTGCAATGCGATAAGAGGCGCACATGCCGCCCCGAGGCTGTGGCCGAGTATGAATATGTGTCTGAAGCCCATGCTGCCGGCAAGAGCGGCGGCAGATACTGCATCGTCGATTGTCTCTTCCGCCAATGTGACTTTTTCCGGATTGGAGAAGGCTCCATGTCCATAGATAAGTGTGCGCTTGTCATATCTGAGCGAGGCGATTCCATACGCCGCCAACTCTTCCGCGAGTTCTTTGAACACCTTGTTGGGCCCGATGCTCTCATCTTTGTTGTTCGGCCCTGAACCATGCACAAGTATGACTATCGGTGTCCTTTCTCTTTCGCTGTCAGGTCCGGTCAGCAGCGCCGGCAGCGTCCAGCTTTTCGTCTGTACTGCGCATTCAGTCACATTCCAGTCTGCTGCCGTATCTTCCATATTCTTTTGGGTGGTACTCTTCTCGTCATTTTCCTCTGCATCATTCCGTACGGCAGCCGTGTCTGCATTTCTGCCGGCTTCATCCTCATCATTGTCTTCAAGAGGCGGCAGAATCCTCAGTCCGGACACCATCCCGTCCTCATTGAATACGATCAGCAGGGCCATTTTCTCGTTTTCAAAACTGATATTGCTGTAGACCGCTCCCTCAAGTCCAGGAAAGTCCTGCCACTGTCCATGGGAAACATATTTTCCGGCCTGGGCTTCCAGGTTTTTCCACAACGAGTTCAGGCTCCCGATGTCCACGGCCTGCTGCACCTGGCTGTCACACATGAAGTAGAGCATCTTTCCGTTGCCGTCTTTCAGCAGGGAGAACACGATTTCCTGCGGTGTTTCAGGTGTATCCTGCGCTGCAGATCGGGCATGCGCTGTCAGGCTGGTGATGGAAAGTGAGATCAGAAGCAGGAATATCAGGACCTGACGGCTGTGTGTGAAAATTTTCATATTTCGTCTTTTTTGTCGTTGCTGGCAGCTTTTTCCGTTGCTGACAGGTTTCTGTCATTGCGACTAAAGTTAGTCAATATTTCAGTTTTTTCTGTTCCTGTTGTCCGGAAACGATGAAAAAACTACATTTGCGGTTGCGGCTTGTGGAGTCCGTACGGACGATGCGGCTGAATATCTTATACGGCACGGCATAGGTTTAAATCAGACGACATGGACAGGAAAGATTCATTTTCATCACTCTTGCAGGAGTTTTCATCCGCCTTCCCTGAGATCAGGCAGGGAATTGCAGAATATGTGTTTAATGAGGTGGTCCCGAAATATGCAGTCTTCGACCCTGCGCACAGGGAAGACCATGCGCTTGCGGTGATTGACAATTCAATGGACCTGTACAGGAGGGCTCCTGAGGAGGTCAAAAGGGAGGTGGATCCGGAAATCCTGTTCGTGGCAGCCGCATGTCACGATCTCGGCAGGATCAACGGCAAGGCGCGGCATCACCTTGATTCCGGCATCATCATCAGGCAGGACCCCCGGCTGCGCGAATGGTTTGATGAAGGGCAGGTGGAGCTTATTGCACAGGCTGCGGAAGACCATCGTGCCTCGAATGAGTCGGAGCCGAGGTCGATCTATGGAAAGATGGTGGCGGAGGCTGACAGGCTGATAGATCCGGAAACCATCATCCGCAGGACCCTCCAGTACGGATTCTCCGTATATCCTGAACTTTCTCCGGACAGGCAGATAGACAGGGCGGTTGACCATCTTTATGAAAAATACGGAGATGACGGATATCTGAAGCTCTGGATTCCGTGGAGCATGAATGCCATCCGCCTTCTTGAACTCCGCTCCCTCCTTGCCGATACATCCGCCACCCGTTCCGAAGTTCTCCGGATATGGAATTCCCTCAATGACCGGGACCGGTGACACAAAAAAAAGAAAAAAGGGATGACTCCTGAATGAAAGTCACCCCTTTGTTGCAATACCCCGTATTTCTACAGTGTCCTCTTGATTTCCACGATGTTGTAGGCTTCGATGATGTCGCCTGTCTTGACATCGTTGTATCCTGTGATGTTCAGACCGCAGTCCATGCCCATCGTGACTTCCTTGACATCATCCTTGAAGCGTTTGAGCGAACCGAGCTCTCCGGTGTAGACCACAATGCCGTCGCGGATGACGCGTACCTTTGAAGTTCTGGTCAGCTTGCCTTCCTTGACGATACATCCGGCGATTGTCCCGACCTTGGAAATCTTGAAGGTTTCCTTGACCTCTGCAGTGGCGGTGACCTCTTCCTTTTCCTCAGGCGCAAGCATTCCTTCGATACCGCTCTTGACCTCGTTGATGGCATCGTAGATGACTGAGTAGAGCCTGATTTCTATGGACTCCTTCTCGGCCAGCCTGCGTGCATTTGCCGAAGGTCGTACCTGGAAGCCGATGATGATGGCGTCTGATGCAGCAGCAAGCAGCACATCTGATTCTGAAATGGCTCCGACTGCCTTGTGTATCACATTTACGCGCACCTCTTCCGTCGAGAGCTTGAGCAGGGAGTCCGAAAGGGCCTCCACTGAACCGTCCACATCTCCCTTTACGATGATGTTCAGCTCCTTGAAGTTGCCTATCGCTATGCGGCGTCCTATCTCTTCGAGGGTCATGTGCTTCTGGGTCTTTATGCCCTGGATGCGTATGAGCTGTTCCCTCTTGTTGGCTATGTCCTTTGCCTCCTTCTCGTCCGGCATGACATTGAATGTCTCGCCTGCAGTCGGTGCACCGTTCAGTCCGAGTACGGATACCGGAGTTGATGGTCCTGCCTCGTCCACCTTCTGTCCGCGTTCGTTGAACATCGCCTTTACGCGTCCCGTGTAGCATCCGCTCAGCATCACGTCCCCGACACGCATTGTGCCGTTCTGCACGAGTACGGTGGCCAGATAGCCGCGGCCCTTGTCCAGGGACGATTCTATGACGGCGCCTACGGCCCTTCTCTTCGGGTTGGCCTTCAGGTCAAGCAGTTCTGCTTCGAGCAGCACCTTGTCGAGAAGCTTGTCCACATTGATACCTTTCTTTGCGGAGATTTCCTGGCACTGGTACTTGCCGCCCCAGTCCTCCACAAGGATGTTCATGTTCGCGAGCTGTTCGCGTATCTTGTCCGGGTTGGCTCCCGGCTTGTCTATCTTGTTGATGGCAAATACCATCGGTACTCCGGCGGCCTGTGCATGGTTGATGGCCTCCACCGTCTGCGGCATTATCGCGTCATCGGCTGCGATGATGATGATGGCAAGGTCTGTCATCTTGGCACCGCGGGCACGCATTGCCGTGAAGGCCTCATGTCCAGGGGTGTCGAGGAATGTTATCCTCTTCCCGTCAGGAAGCTCCACATTGTAGGCTCCGATGTGCTGCGTGATGCCTCCTGCCTCTCCGGCAATCACATTGGATTTCCTTATGTAGTCGAGCAGGGATGTCTTTCCGTGGTCGACATGTCCCATCACCGTGATTACAGGCGGCCTCGGTACGAGATCCCCTTCTTCATCCGTTTCCTGCTCTATGGTTTCTGTCAGCTCTGCCGTGACGAATTCCACTTCATAGCCGAATTCCTCAGCTACGAGCACTATTGTCTCGGCATCAAGCCTCTGGTTGATGGATACCATGAGTCCCAGGCTCATGCAGGCGGCGATGACCTTTGTGACAGGTGTGTTGTTCATCAGGGTGGCAAGGTCATTGGCGGTGACGAACTCCGTCACCTTGAGGATATTCTTTTCAAGCTCCTGCTGCTCCATCTCCTCATGCATCTTCTGCGATGCCAGCTCCCTCTTCTCCCTTCTGTGCTTTGCTCCGAAGTTGTTCTTGGACTTGCCTTCGTTCATCCTGGCGTAGGTTTCCTTGATCTGCTTCTGGATTTCCTTCTGCATCTCCTCTTCTTCAGCCTCCGTCATGGCCGGCTTGAAGCGGTCGCGCTTGCGGTTCTTCCCGTTGCCCTGGTCCTTGAAACTCTTGTTGTCCTTGTTCTTGCGGTTCTTGTCTTTCTTTCCGCCTCCCTGGGCTGAATCCTGCTCGGAGCCAACCTTTGTGACATCGACCTTCTGGCTTCCGCCTTTTGATATCCTCTCCCTCTTCTTGTTCTTCTTCCTGTCGAACTGCGAAAGGTCTATTTTGTCCACCACCTTAGGCCCCTGGAGTTTTTCCACTTCCAGCTTTATCTCTCGTGGTTCACGCCTCTCCTCTTTCTTTTCTTCAGCGACAGGCGCCTTTTCCTGAACAGCCGGCGTCTTTTCCTCCTTCTTCGGTGCTGAAGGCTTTTCCGCAGGGGTTTCAACGGATGCCTTCTCGTTTCCTTTGCTTGAGGAAGCCTGGGCGTTCCTGTGCTGTTCGGCTCCGTGTCTTTTCTTGCCGAACTGTGAAAGGTCTATCTTGTCCACTATCTTAAGTCCGGATGCAGGCTTCTCTTCTTCCGGAGCCGTTTCTTGGGCATTTGCTCCCGTTTCGATGGCCGGAACTTCTTCTGCGGGGGTCTTTCCCATTTCTTTGTCTTCCTCCTTTACGGAGACATCCCCTCCGGCGTTGTCCTGTTGCGGGGCCGGTGCTGAAGTACGTGCTTCAGCTGCCGGCGCTTCCGGTGTCTGTACCTGTGCTGCCGCAGGGGTCTGAGCCGTCTGTGCAGGTGTCTGATTCTGAGCCTGGACTGTAGCCTGGGTCTGTACCGGGGCATCTGGGGCAATACCTGTGCTCTTGATTATGATTTCCTTGACCGGTTCATCGTCTTCCTCCTCCACATTCTTCTTTTTTGAGCCCATTTCGATTATTTCCTTGAGCTTGATGGCCACTTTCTCTGAATCCTGCTTCAGTTTCTGTTCCTCCCCGAATTTCGACTCGATGGCCGGAAGATAGGAATCGGAAATCTTTGCATTCGGATTCAGCTCCACATCGGCGCCCTTCTCCTTCAGGAAATCGACCAGGGTCTGAAGGCCTATGTTGAATTGTTTGGTAAGTTTGCTAAGTCTTATTTCACTCATATAAAAATAAATTAACCCCTTTTCTTCTTTTGGAAACCGTCTTGAAGAAATCTTATCTGAAATCTCCGGGAGGTTTCTTATTCTTCGAATTCCGCACGCAGAATCCGGAATACCTCTGCGACTGTCTCGTCTTCGAGGTCGGCCCTTTTGGCTATATCGCTTTCAGAAAGGGCGAGTACGCTTTTGGCTGTGTCACAACCGATGGATTCAAGCTTGTCGATGATCCACTGGTCAATCTCATTGCTGAATTCGCTCAGGAGCACATCCTCCTCTCCGTCTTCCTCCTGTTTAGGAAGCTCTCTCCACACTTCTATCTCCCTTCCCACGAGCATGCTTGCAAGCTTGATGTTGCAGCCGCCCTTTCCGATGCCTCTCTTTACTTCGTCAGGAAGCATATACACCTTGATCTTGTCATTTTCCCCGCCGAGGTCTATTGATGAGATCTTCGCCGGGTTGAGCGCTCTCTGTATAAGCAGCTGGGTGTTGTTTGTCCACTGGAGCACATCGATGTTCTCGTTCCTGAGCTCACGGACGATGCCTATGATCCTGGCGCCTTTCACACCGATGCAGGCTCCGATAGGGTCGATCCTCTCATCGTATGACTCTACGGCCACCTTGGCCCTTTCGCCCGGTATGCGTACAACCTTCTTGATGGTGATGAGCCCGTCGTAGATTTCAGGAACCTCCTGTTCGAAGAGCTTTTCGAGGAATTCACCGGAAGTTCTAGAAAGGACTATATAAGGCGTGGTGTTGTTCTTCATTTCCACACTCTTGATGATCGCCCGTACGGTATCGTTCTTCTTGAAATGCTCTCCCGGAATCTGCTCCGACTTCGGAAGCCTCAGCTCGTTGCCGTCCTCGTCAAGGATGAGCACTTCCTTTGCCCATGTCTGGTACACCTCTCCGGTGAAGATTTCGCCTATCTTTGCGCTGTACTTGTTGTACAGGTTGGCCTTTTCGATGTCCATGATCCTTCCCTGGAGGTTCTGCCTGAGGTTCAGGATGCCCCTTCTTCCGAAGTTCTTCATATCCACCTTGGTGGCGTATGTCTCTCCGATTTCGTATTCATCGTCTTCCTTGTTCACTTCGGAAAGCGCGATCTGGGTGTTCGGGTCTTCGACTTTGTCAACGACCTCCCTGTTCCAGTAGATTTCACAGTCACCCTTGTCGATGTTGATGATGATGTCGAAGTTGTCAGCCGAGCCGTAGGTCTTGGCAAGCTGTGTCCTGAAAACGTCTTCGAGGACACCCATCATTGTCGCCCTGTCAATGTTTTTCAGATCCTTGAACTCTGAAAATGCATCTTTTAACTCTGTCTTTTCCATGTATCTTTTTATTTTTGTATTCAAACCGGTCAGAACTCTATATATGGACGCACCGAGTTGACCATTTCCATTGCTATCCTCTCGTCATGCTCCACAAGTTCCTTCTTTTTCTTTCCTTCTACGGCTTCCCTGGCCGTATAGTGTACATTTATGCCTTCTTCATCCGCACCGGTGAGCGTGGCTATGAATTTCTTTCCTCCTTTCAGGGACACTTCCACCTTGGTCCCGACAGCCTTTGCATACTGTTCCGTGACCTTGAACGGACGGTCAAGTCCTGCCGATGTCACCGTAAGGGAATAATCTTCCTTCTCCCTGTCGAATTTTTCTTCAAACAACCTGTTGATTTCCACACAGTCATCAAGTGTGACAATGCCATTTTCCGACTCTATCGTAATCTCGATGTCATTGTCGGCGCTGACATTTATTTCAACAATGAAGAATCCCCGTGCAACGATTTCCCCCTTTATTGCATCTGATATTTCCGTAGCATTCATGCGCAGTGTGTACTTGACTTATAAACACAAAATAAGGGGACTGCCCGTCCCCTGAAATCATACTCACGGCGCAAATGTACGAAGTATTTTTTCAATAACAAAAAATTTGACATTAATTTCATAAATAGCCATAAAAGTGTTTACTTTGTAGGATTTTTGAAAGTGATGAAAGATTGAAATTAAATTAATCTCTAAAACTTATGGAGTTTAAAGCGAAAGAGATTGCAGAGATTCTTGGCGGTACGGTTGAGGGGGATCCGGAGGCAAGGATTTCTGCATTTGCACGGATTGAAAACGGAAAGCCTGGGACGATCTGCTTCTTTGCCAATCCGAAATACGAGCACTACGTATATGAATGCAAGGCAGATATCATAATTGTCAACAATTCGTTTGTGCCGCAGAAGCCGGTGCAGGCCACGATGATAAGGGTGGAGAATGCATACGCTTCCATTGCGCAGCTCCTTGACTATGTGACAGCAAAGAAACGTTCCTTCAAGAGATATCGCGGGTTCCGCTCGCGCCGCTTTTTCTCCACGAAGCTCGGGAAGAAGGTCTATCTCGGGGATTTTTCCCATGTCGGAAGAAGGACGACGGTCGGGGACTACACGAAGATATATGAGAATGTGTATATAGGGGACGATGTGAAAATCGGCTCCAGATGTATCATATATCCTGGAGTCAGGATATATCCCGGCATGGAGATCGGCAGCAATGTCATCATACATTCCAATTCCGTGATAGGCGCGGACGGTTTCGGGTTTGCCCCGCTTGAGGACGGGACATACAGGAAGATCGAGCATACCGGCAATGTGGTCATCGGTGATGATGTCGAGATCGGGGCCTGTACGACCATTGACAAGTCCCAGATCGGTTCGACGGTGATAGGAAAAGGCGTGAAGATCGACAACCTGTGCCAGATAGCCCATAATGTTGAAATAGGAGATCATACCGTCATTGCCGCCCAGAGCGGAATCGCAGGCTCCACCAAGATAGGCAGGCATTGTGTCCTCGGAGGACAGGTAGGAGTTGCAGGCCATATAACCATTGCCGACAATACATCGTTCGGCGCCCAGTCCGGAGTGCTCGGAAGTGTGAAAAAAGGAGGACAGGCATTCCTCGGTACACCGGCCATCCCGTATAAGGATTATCTCAGGAGCTATGCCATTTTCAAGAGGGCAGGGTCCGAAAAATAGTTAGGAGAAAATGAAATTTTGATTATCTTTGCGGTTTGAATTGATTTTGAGAATGATACAACTACAGCAACAGACAGTCAGGAAGAGCTTCAGCTTTGAGGGGAAGGGCCTGCATACGGGGAAGGTAGCCAGAATTGCAGTCAAGCCTGCTCCTGTCGGATATGGAATAAGATTCAAAAGGACAGATCTGGGAGATGACGCCATAGTGGATGCACTTGCGGAAAATGTCTCAAGCACAGCAAGAAGCACCACCATCACGAACGGGGATATCTCCGTCATCACGATAGAACATCTTATGTCAGGCCTTACCGGCATGGGCATCGACAACGCCCTGATAGAGATTGACAATGTGGAGGTCCCTATTCTGGACGGCAGTGCGAAGCCGTATATAGATGCCATCTGGAAGGGCGGGATTGTGTCTCAGGATGCTCCCAGGGAGTATATAGAGATAGACCGTCCGGTGGAGGTGTATGATGAAAAGAGCGGTTCGTCAGTGCTCATTGAGCCTGCCGACGTGCCTTCCTTCGATGTGCAGATAGATTTCAATTCAAAGGTGCTCGGAGTGCAGAATGCACATTGGGACCCGTCAGTAGTCTATGCCGAGGAGATAGGCATCTGCCGGACTTTCGTCTTTTTTCATGAAATAGAGTTCCTTTTCAAGAATAATCTCATAAAGGGCGGTGATGTGGACAATGCCATCGTCATTGTGGAGCATCCTGTGTCTGAGGAGCAGCTGGACCACATGTCCAAGCTGTTCAATGTGCCCGTCCTCGAAAGATGCGACAACGGCTATCTCAACAACCTGCAGCTCAGATTCCCGAATGAATGTGCAAGGCACAAGCTGTTGGATCTGATGGGGGACTTGAGGCTTGTCGGAGGTTTCCTTAAGGCCAGGGTCACGGCCGTGAAGTCAGGACATTCAATCAACACAAGAGCTGCCCGCGCGGTGCGGGATCTGCTCCTCAACAGAAATTAATCATAAGATCATGAACAATATACATCCACTTGCGACCGTACATCCGAATGCAAAGCTCGGAGACAATGTTGAAGTAGGGCCTTATGCCTTCATTGACGAATTTACAGAGATCGGAGACGGATGCAAGATCCTTCCGCATGCCACAATCTTCAACTACGTGAAGATGGGCAGGAACTGCAGCGTGTTCCCTGGTGCCGTGATCGGAGCCATCCCGCAGGATCTCAAGTTCGACGGTGAGGTGACATATGTGGAGATCGGAGACAACGTGAACATCCGTGAATGCGCCACCATCAACAGGGGCACAAAAGCCAGCGGAAAGGGTGTGACCAAGGTCGGCAGCAACACTTTGGTGATGTCTTATGTGCATATCGCCCATGACTGCTGCGTCGGTGAGCACTGCATTCTTGTCAGCTATACGGGACTTGCCGGAGAGACCTGTGTGGATGACTGGGCCATTCTCGGAGGCGGTACGCTATCGCACCAGTTCTCCAAGATCGGAAAGCATGCAATGGTGGGCGGAGGTTCAAAGGTCAACAAGGATGTCCCTCCTTATATCCTTTGCGGAAGGGATCCGCTTTCATACGCCGGTGTCAATATCGTGGGACTCCGCAGGAGGGGATTTTCTCCTGACCAGATCCGCAGCATCAAGGACATGTACGACATAGTCTACAATGCTGGCTTCAATTTCAGCGATGCATGCACCAAGATAGAGGCCGGCTTCCCTCAGTCAGAGGAAAGGGACACAATTCTTGATTTCATAAGAAATTCAAAGAGAGGCATTGTGAGGGGACTTTCCTCAAATGCCAAGGGAGAGATTGAATAGTGCCGGCAATATTGCTTTCAACGGCATATTTCCCGCCGATAGAATATTTTGCCGCCATGGCGGACGGATTTACCCTGTCACCAGACAGGGTAAATCCGTCTGTAGTATATATTGAAGCCTGCGAAAACTATCAGAAGCAGTCCTGGCGCAACCGTTGCCGCTTCTATGCCGAATCCGGGCCGCAATACCTTTCCTTTCCCGTGGTGCACGAAGGAGGCACTCACAAACTTCCGATAAGGGAGATAAAGGTGGATTATTCAGTGCCCTGGGTAAGACAGCACTGGAGAGCCATTGTATCTGCCTACAGGACTTCCGCCTATTTTGAATATTATCAGGACGAGCTTCTTGCCATACTGGAGTCCCGCCCGGAAACCCTGTTTTCACTGAATATGGCTCTTACAAGGTTTTTCCTTGAAAAGACA
>JADIMO010000118.1 GCA_017694755.1 Candidatus Cryptobacteroides merdavium | reverse complement strand
TATTTGACATAGATATTATGATGATTATGAAGAGTTATAAATTTTTTCTATATGCTGCGGCGATTCTGCCGGCGGCCGTCTCATGCGACAGATCCGTCCTTCCCGGCGGGGACGGCGGCAGCGATGAAGTGGAAGTTACGGGTAAAATCGACATAAGGACTGCTGTAGGCCCCATAGTGAAGTCGCCTCAGCTCGGACAGGACGGCTCCGGAAATTTCGTAAGCGGAGACATGTTCCGGCTGACGGTTTCAGGAGAGGCCTTTGATGATATAAGCGAGATCTATACGGTGGGAGAAACGGAACTTTTCTGGTCGGATCTGGAGCTTCCGGACAATTCCGGTACGGTGTATTTTTCAGGATGTTATCCTGTGCAGGATGCCGTTTCAGACGGCAGTTTCCGTTTTGACATGCCGACAGACGGCGAGACGGATCTTCTGCTTGCCAAGGCAGTCGATGTTGAGTATCCGGCTGCGACGGTAGATCTGAAATTCGGTCATGCTTTCCACAAGCTTGCCGTAAAATATGTGTCTGACGGCACCTTTTCGGATTCAGACCTTTCTCAGGTGACGACTGTCGTCAATGCGATGTCATCATGCACGGTCGACCTGTCCAAGGGCGAAATTGAGGCGGGGTCTGCTTCGGTTCAGTCCCGATATGCCGAAAAGTCCGGGGATTCAGTGGCATATATGCTTGTGCCGCAGCAGAAGGACAAAGTTACTGTCGATGTCTCTTTTCAGGGAATGAAAAAGACGTTCACCCTTCCTGATACCACTGAGGACGGACATACGCTCAGCATGCTTGAAGGCGGCAAAATGCTCTCCGTGCGGCTCGTGATTTCGTCGGACGGGATCAGAATGGACGGGGTGCAGATCATAGGATGGGAGTCCCAGGGGACTGTCAACGGAAGCATATCCTTCTGAGTCACCTCCGTCATCAGGCATTGATTATGGACAGGACTACAATAGAGGATGCGCTTTTCCCGGATTGCCCGATAAGGAACATCCTTGCCAGAATCATCGACAAATGGTCGCTGCTGGTCATCTACACCCTCGACAGGTCCGGAGGCAGGGCAGTGCGTTTCAAGGAACTGCAGCGTGAAATACCGGACATATCGCAGAAGATGCTCACCGTGACGCTCCGCACTCTCGAAGAGGACGGATATGTGATGCGCAAGATTTATCCGGAGGTGCCTCCGCGCGTGGAATATTCACTGACAGAAAGGGCAAGGTCGCTTCTGCCACACATAAACGCCCTCCTCGCCTGGGCGCTGGAGAACAGGGATGCAATAATGAGTGACCGCAAGGCGGCTACTGCCAATCGTCTGTGCGGAACGGGAAAGCAGGGAGATTGCGGGCGCCGGTGAGGTTGCCGGAACAGAAGTCCCTGAAGCCATATCTTACGGCAACAGGCTTCTTGACAGCCTCTGAAGACACTTTCACGCACTTTTGTCCCGGTATGACATGGGCTTCCGCCTTATGGAACATCCGGTCCTCTCCAGCAATCTCGAAACCTTCAAGACCATACCAAGGGCTGAAACCGTTGCGGTCGTTGTCAAAACGGAGCACGGCTTCGTTCCCGACAACCTCCATTTCCCTGAAGACAGGGCCTTCGCAGTCAATGCTGTCGAACCCGTATGCCCTGTTGAGGGCAAGCCATGCAAGCCTTTGTCCGACCTCCTTTTTGCGGCAAGGATGTATCTGAACGTCCTCATACGGGTATGCGAGGTCGTTGGTGCAGACGATTCCGCTGTTGGGGATGCTTCGTGCCGCTTCGAACTGGGCTTCTCTCAGCAATGCCCCTGATGTGCCTCCATGCCTGCTCTCGTTGCTGTACAGGTAAGGGGCGAGTTCCACGAGATAGAACGGCAGTTCTCCCTGTTCCCAAAGTCCTCTCCAATGAGTGACAAGAGTCTGCATTCGGGAAGCGTGTCCTTTTGGTGCCGGAGCATTCATCAGTGGAACAGAACACTGTCGGAGGCATGTTCATCCCTGATTTCTGGAACTGGTCGATGTTCAAGACAATATCCGAGAGAGCCGGCAAGACGGTTTCTCCCGGGACCCTTTCGGTGCTGTGCGATCCTGAAGCTCCTTTGTTTTCGTATTTCCCGAACGAAGGGCGCAGCGGCTGGCAATGGTGGAGCATCTGCCGCAATTCCCGGCCTCTGATTCTGGATTCCGTGACAGGTCATATTCCTTTGGTGCAGGTGATAGACAATGCCGAAAGATGCCACAGGCTTGGGCTGCTGGCTGAAATTTCTGTCGGCAACGGGTCCCTGCTTGTCTGCATGACGGACCTTGATGCGGTGTCGGGAACCCCTGAAGGGGCGGCCTTCCGTGCATCCGTCCTGCGTTACCTGGCCTCCCCGGATTTCAGACCGTCGTACCGTCTTTCCTGGGATGCCCTGCAGAATCTCCTGTACGGTGACCGCCAGTCATCCGACATTCAGGGTGTAGAAAACCGGACCGACTATTCAATTGCTGGTCCTGACTGTGCTGATGTTCCTCCTGCGGGAATGGAAGATGCCGTTCGCGATCCTCATTGTGGCTCTCACGGGCATCTGCGGGTGTCTTATGGCATTGTGGGTCACCGGAGTACCGCTGAATGTGAGCAGTTATACAGGCATGATCATGATAGTGGGCATCCTTGCCGAAAATTCCATCTTCACCGTGTGGCAATACAGGATGAACCGCCGTTCCGGAGGCGGTGTAGATGAAGCCGTGGATTATGCCATCGCCTTGCGTATCCGTCCGAAACTCATGACAGCCATCGGAGCCGTGCTTGCCCTGATGCGGAGGTTTTATCGCTGACATTCAGGCTCTCAGACATCATTATTCCATATCTTCTCCTCACATCCGTGATCACTTCAAGCCGCTGTGTCCGATGGCGGCATAGATACCCGGCAGTGTAATTCATGATGACTCGATTTAATTTGCTCCCTTACGATTGGCCGGAATGACAGAAAAGCCGGCATCAGGCTATTGTCCCATTATTTCTGTCAGGAAACTGTCGAACCATGAGGTCAATTCCGCCTTTTTACGGGAGAACCGCTGAACACATTGCTCATGTGCATTGAGTCAAGGGCCGCATCTATGTCTTTTATTTCTTCAGCGGACAGCCGGATGTCTGCCGCTCCGATATTCTCCTTCAGTCTGCACAGTTTCCGGGTGCCGGGAATGGGGACAATCCACGGCTTTTTGCACAGCATCCAGGCAAGGGAGATTTGGGCGGATGTGGCGTGTTTCTGCTCTGCCAGTTCATCAAGGAGAGAGAACAGGGCCTTGTTCTGTCCGAAGCTTTCCTTTTGGAATTGGGGCATGGAGGCCCGGTAGTCCACAGCTGCATCGAAACGGTCATTTTCCGTATAATACCGGGAGAGAAGACCGTTGGCAAGCGGAGAGAACGCCACGAAGCCGATGCCCAGTTCTTCGAGCACAGGGAAAAGGGATTCGTTCCACCGTGCCATCATCGAATAGCGGTTCTGTATTGCCGTCACATGGCATACGCTGTGCGCCCTGCGCATATATTCCACATTCGCTTCCGAAAGGCCCCAATGGAGAATCTTGCCCTCCTTTATCAGGTCGGCCATCACGGATGCCACCGTTTCCGGCTCCACCTGCGGGTCGGTGCGGTGCTGGTAATAAAGGTCAATATGGTCGGTCTGCAACCTCCGTAAGGAGCTTTCGACAGAGCGGCGTATCACTTCCGGACGCGAGTCCGTGATGACGGCGTGGGTGCCGGGGGCATTCGGATTCTCAAATGAAATGCCGAATTTGGTTGCAATGACAATCCTGTCTCGGAAAGGCCTGAGGGCTTCTCCCAACAGTTCTTCGTTGTCATGAGGATTGGCTGCGGTGCCGTATGATTCAGCCGTGTCGAAAAATGTGTAGCCCATATCCACCGCATCGGAGAGCAGTTCGGTCATTTCCCGCCTGTCTGCCGGCGCACCGTAGGCGTGGCTCATGCCCATACATCCCAATCCTATGGCGGACACTCTCAGTCCGCTCAGTCCTAATGTCCTGTAATTCATATTCTATTTTTTATACTTCTGCAAAAGTACGGCAGTCGGGAGAAAGCCTCATTATAAGAATTGCGGCAGGACATGTACATATTTCCGTTTTTTGTCCAATAAATGTAAAAAAGACAAGCCTGCCGGTGAGCCTTGAAAGAGTTATTGTTTTGAAATGTCTATATTTGCAAATGAAATAAAAAATGAGGATATGGCGGAAAAGGAAAATATTATAATAAAGGACACCCTCGACGGACTGGGTACGGACGCATACGGCGACTATCTGTCCCATGCCCTCTGTCTGGCAGGCAGATGCAGGCTGAAATACAACGGAGAGGAACGCGAACTGCAGGCAGGCGACCTGATGATTGTGCGCAAGGGCAAACTGGTGGAACGCATATGTCCCGGGGAAGATTTCAGGGTGAAGGTGATATATGTCACATCAGAGTTTATCGAATTCTCCACTCCGCTCAGCAATTATGGCATGAAAGGGCAGCTGTCCCTGTTTCTCAATCCGATAATGAAATTGGATGCCGGACAGCAGGAACAATGCCGCAAGGACTTCGAAATGGTTGAATCACGGCTGGCACAGACCGGTCATCATTTCCGCCGTGACTTGCTGACAGCCTCCGTCCAGATGTTGATAATAGATTTCTTCGATTTTCATTCGCATCTTTACGGAGCGGACAATATTCCTCTGCAAAGCGCCACTATCATGAGCCGCTTCCTCAATATGTTGGAAAACGGGACATATCGCGAACACCGCGAAGTGAACTGGTATGCCGACAAGCTGTGCGTGACTCCCAAATACCTGTCCGAAGTCTCCCGTAAAGTAAGCGGCTATGCCGCCAACTATTGGATAAACCGGTACACCGTACTCGACATCTCCCGTCTGCTCAGGGACAAGTCCCTGACCTTTGTCCGCATTTCCGACATGTTCGGCTTCTCGTCGCCTGCCTATTTCAGCCGTTATGTGCAGCAGCATCTGGGAGTAAGCCCGACGGAATACCGGGGATGAGACGCTGTCCCGATGGTCAAACCGCAAAAATGCAGGTATTCGCAGTAATTAGTGTAATAGGCGGTATTTGGAAATATGTCAGAACAGACTGTCTGATTCGAGCTCCAGCAGGAATTTCTTGGCGGCCAGTCCTCCACCGTATCCTGTGAGGGACCCGTCGCTGCCTATGACCCTGTGGCAAGGCAGGAATATCGAAATGGCATTCGCACCGTTGGCGTTTGCCACCGCCCGGACTGCACCGGGCATATCGAGTCTGGCGGCAAGGCCTGCATAGGATATGGTCATCCCGTAAGGGATTTCTTCAAGCATTTTCCATACTTTTTTCTGAAATTCCGTGCCCGCAAAAAGCAGCGGAATGTCAAATGATTTCCGTTCTCTCCGGAAATATCCGTCCAGCTGACCGGCCGCCTCCCTTATTATTTCCGTTGTCCCTTCCTCAAATTCCGCCTTCAGCATCCTCTCCAGTCTCCTGTCCACAGCCTTCCTGTGCCTTTCCACCTCCCAGTCGCACAAGCATAGCCTTTCCCTGAAAGAACCCAGCACCAGCCTCCCGCAAGGCGCCTGATATCTCTGCACCATTATTTTTCTTTCCTCCATATTCCCAAAATCATTTTTAATGTCTATCCGCAATAGTACCCCCAATGAGTCATCCCGAGCGCAGTCGAGGAATCTATGGAATAAACTTCGCCCTCCGGTCGGAACGACGACAAGGGGTATTTTCATTTTCATCCTCTGCAAAATTACGGAAATTACCGATAACGTGAATTGGACCATGACAGCGTTCCGATGAAATTTGGTGCTCATTGACAAATCCCGTATAAAAAATTTGGTGGATATTGACAAAATGGCGAAAAAGATTTGGTGGAAAGTGTAATCCTCTTTGTT
>JADIMO010000117.1 GCA_017694755.1 Candidatus Cryptobacteroides merdavium | reverse complement strand
GACACTGTGATCGCATTGCCTGACACTCCGGATCCTTCATCTGGCACATCGATATCCAATGTCAATACTTCACAAGACGCCAGCCATCTTGTCAACAATGTTGATGTCCCCGTCCCGTCCGACATGATAAGAGACACTTTGCCCGGATTGAAATAAGCAATTCTCTTTTCCGAATAGCTGTACATCAGCCGACCGTCGTCTGACCCCACAAAAAGCACCCCATCCGGATATGCTGTCAGGAAATCCGGATCTATCCTCAGCCTGATGCCTGAATTTACCTGCATGCACTCAAGACATACGCTGACCGTACCTCCTTCCGGGACCATGACGCACCTGTCATCCCCGAATACAGGGCAGGAAAAAGCCGGGGCATCAAAAGTGCAGGATCGTACAGAGACCATATAGCTGCCTGACGGGACCTCAAAAGTCTCCGGAGACGCCCCGAACGGCCCAGAGTATATCTCCTTTCCTGCTCCGTCTGACACCACCAGGATGAAATCATTGGTATCAGGCAGTTCCAATTCCGCCCTGGTCAGGCTGGACCAGCTGTCTGAAAAATACACCCTGATCAGGCCATTGTCCTGTTCACGAGACAGATTATTCCCGCATGATACTGCCGTTGCAAGCGAACTGACAGCGGCAACAGCTGCAGCCAGCAGCCTGCCTGTTCTGAAAATCATTCTTCCCATATCTCACTCCACTGTTTAAGTTCCCGCTGCATTGCGGGACAGGGCAAAATTAAATACAGGAGATCTCATCATAAAGAAGCCCCACAACGGTTTTTCTCTTTTTTTAAATGATTTTTCTGATTTTTTATGAATTTTCTCTTTTTGTAGAAAATATCACGGAACAAGAGATATCCGCAGAAAGGAGACGGCACAAAGGAGACCGGCACAAAGCATGCTCAGGCGGAAGGACACCGCCATATAAAAATTCACGAGGCAACCACAGATGTGATTACCCCGCTACTTAACCTAAACTTAAACTATGAAAAACTTCGGCGCGAAGATAGTGATTTTTTCCAATCTCACAAATCAAATCCTGCGCAATTTGGCATAATTCAGCATCAGTATCTTCTCCCCATAGTCGTCAAATGCAATCCTTGCCTTGAGATTCGTACGGTCTCCTGATATAGAGACTATCGTTCCATTTCCGAAGCGGTTATGTTCAACCCTCTGTCCTGCTTCCAGTTCCAGTACAGATGTCGGGACAAAGTCTTCGTCAGGCACTCTTTTCGGCACAGGCTGCACAGACGGACGGACACTGGAGGGATGCTGGACAGGCCTGCCGGTTCCCTCCAACGGCCTCCGGATTGACGGTGCAGGTCTTGACTGCCGGACATTTCCAGATGGACGCATCCACGGGCTGCCGCCAGTCCTCTGACTCTGGTCTTCGTCTCCAGACCTGCCTTCCGAAAGCGGATTGAGAATATAACGGCTGTCCATTTCCCTTAGGAAACGGCTTGGAGAATTGGACTCATGCTTGCCGTTGCGCATCCTGGTCTCGGCGAATGAAAGCCACACGGCTTTCTCGGCCCTTGTGATGGCAACATAGAACAGACGTCTTTCCTCCTCGATGTCAGCCTCAGATGCAAGAAATCCTCCGGAAGGGAAAAGATTCTCTTCCATGCCGGCCACAAATACATACGGGAATTCAAGTCCTTTGGATGAATGCACAGTCATCAGGGTGATCCTGTTGCTGTCCTCATTTTCATCCATGTCAATGGCACTGAGCAACGATACATTCTCCAGATAGTCGCCAAGCGTCACAACCGGAAGATCAGCATCTGTAAGTTCCGTATTCTCGTCAACCGTACCGTCGGCCTGCATTTCTTCGAAATATTCGTTCTTCTTCTCCTCAGAGAAGGTACTTATACTGTTAAGCAGCTCTTCTACATTTGCCACCCTCGACTGCCCCTCTATGCTTGTGTCGCTCTTGAGAGCTGTCAGATAACCTGAGTCAGAAGCGATGGAAAGGGCAAGGGTATGGGCATCGGAGGTTGCGGCCTTGCCGTTGAACTGCGCGATCATTCCACAGAAAGCAGATATCCTGGATATCGCAGCAGATTTCAGCCCGTAGCTCTCCAGATCAGATCCCATGCCGGCAGCCCACAGGGGACAGCCCCGGTCCGCGGCCGCAGCGCCAAGGGCGGCAAGTGACGTATCTCCTATTCCTCTGGCCGGCTTGTTGACGACCCTTTTGAAAGACTCGTCGTCGTTTGGATTGACCACAAGCTTCAGATATGCCATCATATCCTTTACCTCCGCTCTTTCATAGAAAGAATGTCCGGAGTAGATCACATAAGGAAGATTACGTCTGCGCAGGGCCTCCTCAAGAGCTCTTGACTGGGAATTTGTCCTGTAAAGGATAGCGAAATCCTGGTATTGCGCATGGCCGGACTGGATTTCTCCGATTATCGCAGAAGCTATGAGCAGAGCCTCTTCCTGCTCCGTATATGCATTGATGAGCTTTATCTTGCGGCCCTCTTCCCCTTCTGAATAGCAGGTCTTCGGGATCCTTGATACATTCTTGGCAATGAGAGAATTCGCAGCTTCGACTATTGTCTTTGTAGACCGGTAGTTCTGCTCCAGGCGGAAAAGACTGCAATCCGGATAATCCTTCTTGAAGTTCAGTATGTTCTCTATCTTCGCGCCCCTGAACGCATAGATTGACTGCGAATCGTCCCCGACGACACATAGATTGCGGTGAACCGTGCTCAGTTCCTTCAGGATCCTGTACTGCGCATAGTTGGTATCCTGATACTCATCGACCATAATATATGAGAAACGTCCGGAAATGGAGGCCAGCGCATCCTTGTTGTCTCTCAGGAGAATATTCATGTTCAGAAGAATATCGTCGAAATCCATCACTCCGGACTGCCTGCACTTACGGGAATAAAGCATATATATGTCCCCTATACGTGGCTTCTTCCTGGCTGCATCATTCTGGACAATCTCAGGAGTATTGATATATTTCTCCGGAGTAAACAGATTGTTCTTTGCCATGGATATCCGGGAAAGGACATCCTTAGGCTTGTAGACCTTCTCATCAAGCTGGAGTTCCTTTATGCAGGCCTTTATAGCACTGGTGGAATCACTGGTATCATAGATTGTGAAATTGGACGGATATCCTATGCTGTCAGCGAACTCCCTGAGGAAGCGGATGAACACCGAATGGAAAGTACCCATGAAAAGCTTCCTTGCCTTCTTCTCCCCCACCATCGCAGCTATCCTTGTCTTCATCTCAGAAGCAGCCTTTTTTGTAAAGGTGAGGGCCATTATACGATCCGGTCCGCAACCTTTCGCCAGGATATATGCGATCCTGCTGGTCAGCACTCTCGTCTTCCCGGAACCGGCCCCGGCAATTATCAGTACCGGCCCCTCCGTACAGCATACAGCACGTTTCTGTTCACCGTTCAGCCCCTCTAGAATAGTACGTTCAATGTTTTCCATAATGGGCGCGAAAATACGAAAAAAAATGACTATATTCGCGGCGGTTTCCAAAAAATACACAAAACGGTTTTTATAATGTCAAACAACATCGATTTGAAAAAAGGGCTGGATATTCCTATTTCGGGAGCAGCAGCCCCAAAGACCAGAATGGCGATTGTGCCTGACGTTGTTGCCGTCAAACCGACTGATTTCCGTGCCCTGAAGCCGAAGCTTCTGGTAAGGGAAGGCGACAAGGTCCTGGCAGGATCGCCTGTCCTGGCTGACAAAGAGTCTCCGGAGATTCTCTTCACGTCACCGGTCAGCGGTACTGTGACAGAAATCGTCAGAGGCGAAAAGAGAAAGTTGCTTGAAATCCGCATAAAGGCGGACGCGTCTCAGGAATATCTGGATTTCGGCGTCACCAATGCCGCAAGTCTTGATGCAGACCAGGTCAAGGCGCTTCTGATGAAAAGCGGTCTTTGGCCGGCTTTCATCCAGAGGCCTTACGGCATCATCGCCAATCCTACCCTGAAGCCAAAGGCAATCTTTGTCTCGGCATTCTCAACAGCTCCTCTTGCAGCTGACACAGACTACATTCTCAGAGATGAACTCAACAACATCCAGACTGCAGTAAACGCTATCGCAAAGCTCACTGACGGAGGCGTTCACGTATCCCTCAATGCTGATAATGCAAGCGGGACACCGTTCCACAAGCTTGAGAATGTCATTTTCCACACTTTCAGCGGTAAACATCCGGCAGGCAATGTCGGAGTCCAGATCCATCACATCTCTCCGATCATGAAAGGTGAGACTGTATGGACCATCTCTCCGGTCATGCTGGCTGCCATCGGACGTCTTCTCAACACCGGCAGATACGACATGGGAAGGCTGATTGCAGTCACCGGTCCGAAAGCCATTGAGCCGGCGTATGTCAAAGGTCTTCCTGGCATCAGCATGAAAGACCTGAAAGGATTCTACGACAATTCCGCCTCTGATATCCGCTTCATAAGCGGAGACGTCCTCACAGGAGAAAATGTCGGAGAAGACGGCTTCCTCGGCTTCTATGACACCCAGGTCACCCTGATAAAGGAAGGAAACGAGCATGAGTTGCTCGGTTGGGCAAGGCCGTTCAGGACAAAACAGTTCAGCACATCGCACACATATTTCTCATGGCTTACGCCTAAGAAGAAATACGACATGGATACAAACCTCCACGGAGGTCCGAGGGCTTTCGTCATGTCTGACGTATACTCGAAGGTACTCCCTATGGACATCTACCCTGTATATCTTACAAAGGCATGCCTTGCAGGAGACATCGACAAGATGGAGGAATTCGGCATATATGAAGTGCTTGAGGAAGATCTTGCACTCTGTGAATATGTCTGCCCGTCGAAGATCGAGATCCAGTCAATCATTTCTGACGGAATCGCTCTTATGATGAAAGAAATGGCTTAAAGACAGAAAGTTATGAGAAAATTTATCGACAAAATAAAGCCGGCCTTTGAAAAAGGCGGAAAATTCGGATTCCTTCATTCGACTTTCGACGCTTTCGAGTCATTCCTCTATGTCCCTGATACAGTGACGAGGAGAGGTTCCCATGTCAGAGACTGCGTCGATCTGAAAAGGATCATGATCATAATGGTGCTTGCTCTCGTGCCTGCCATGCTCTTCGGAATATGGAACACGGGATACCAGCACAGCCTTGCCTTCGGTCTCAAGGACTGGGGTTTCTGGAATATGGTGGGATACGGCCTTGTGAAGGTGATCCCTCTTTACCTTGTATCTTATATCGTCGGACTCGCGATTGAATTTGTTTCAGCCCAGATCCGCGGACACGAAGTCAACGAAGGATATCTTGTATCAGGTATGATCATACCTCTTATAGTTCCTGCCGACGTTCCTCTCTGGATGCTGGCCATAGCCGTGGCATTCGCAGTAATCCTCGGCAAGGAAGTCTTCGGAGGCACAGGAATGAACATCTGGAACCCGGCACTTCTTGCCCGTGCATTCCTGTTCTTCTCATATCCTAGCGTGATGTCAGGAGACAAGATCTGGACCCCTGGTGTATCACGGTATCTTGCTGAAGGACATGCATACGCATGCGGAGACGGCCTTGTAGATGCATTCTCAGGAGCCACTCCTCTTGCCCATGCTTCTGTTGACGGACTTCAGGCAGCAGGCACAAGTCTCTGGGATATGTTCGCCGGCGTCATCCCGGGATGCGTCGGTGAGACATCAGTCATCGCGATCCTCATCGGAGCCGTAATCCTCATCTGGACTGGGGTGGCAAGCTGGAAGATCATGTTCTCTGCTGTAGTCGGAGGCCTCGCGATAGGTTACCTCGGCTATGCAGCCGGAGCTACTGATCTCCCTGGATACTATCAGCTCGTCATGGGCGGATTTGCCTTCGGCGCAGTATTCATGGCTACAGATCCTGTGACATCAGCCCAGACAGAGACAGGCAAATGGATCTACGGATTCCTTGTCGGTGCCCTTGCTGTGACTGTAAGGCTCTTCAACCCGGGATACCCTGAGGGAATGATGCTTGCAATCCTGCTCATGAATACATTTGCTCCGCTTATCGACCATTATGTCGTATCCGGATCAATCAGCAGAAGGGCCAGGAAATTCAAAACCGCTAAATAATATAAGGTATGAATACAAACGGCAATACATACACAGTGGTCTACTCGACGGTACTCGTCATCCTTGTCGCTGCAATCCTTGCGTTCGTGGCAATGAGCCTGCAGGACAAACAGAACGAGAACATAAAGATCGAGACCATAACCAAGGTGCTCAGCGCAGCATCACAGGCTGATTCGACTGTCACCATCGATGAGTCGACAGATGTACTGAAGATGTACTCTGAAGATATCACTGATGCGTTCTACGTCGACGGATTCGGCAACAGGACCGGTGAGATGAACATGGGCAAGGAAAATGTCAAGGACATCGTTGTCCCTTCAACAGCCGACCTGAAGAAGCAGAACGATATCATCAAGAAGATTGAAGCAAGCGATGCCGCACAGGCTGAAGAACTCAAGAAAAGCCTCAGCCTTCCGGTCTTCACATTCAATATAAACGGACAGGATGTCACTGTAATACCTTGCTACGGTGCAGGTCTCTGGGGCCCGATCTGGGGCTATGTAGCACTTGCAAAGGACGGCAGGACAATCGACGGTGCCATCTTTGACCACAAGAGCGAAACTCCTGGACTTGGTGCAAAGATCGCAGAGGCACCGTTCTACACATCATTCAAAGGAAAATCCTTTGCTGACGGTGAAAGGATATTCAATGTAGAGAAAGGAGACCATTCTTCAGATGCACATTGTGTAGATGCTATCAGCGGAGCTACAATCACATCCCGCGCACTCGGCAACAGCATCAACCTCTGGGCGAAGTACTACAAGCCATACCTTGACCAGCTTTCAGCAGCTACTGCCGCAGAAGAAGCCGTCGCAGAAGAAGCTGCCGCAGACCAGACATGCTGCCAGGACGGAGTTTCCGCCGGCCAGGATCAGGAACCAGTAAAAACAGTGGAGGAGTAACAAATCATGAAAGACATCAATTACAAAGAAGTACTGCTCAAGCCTATATTCAAAGGCAACCCAGTCACTGTCCTGGTGCTCGGTATCTGTTCCTCACTCGCTGTGACAGTCCAGCTCAAGGGAGCATTCGTGATGGCACTTTCCGTCATCATTGTGACGGGACTTTCCAGCTTCGTGGTATCACTGCTCAGGAACACGATACCTAACCGTATAAGGATCATCGTACAGCTTGTTGTAGTTGCACTTATGGTGATTCTCGTGGACCAGGTACTGAAGGCATATGCCTACAGCATAAGCAAGACACTTTCAGTATATGTAGGACTTATCATCACCAACTGTATCGTGATGGGTAGGATTGAAGCTTTCGCCCTGGGCAACAAGCCGATACCTTCCCTCCTCGACGGACTTGCAAACGGAGCCGGATACGGACTGATACTTATCGTCGTAGCCTTCTTCCGCGAGCTCCTCGGATCCGGTACACTCTTCGGATTCAGAGTAATCCCTGAGTCATTCTATGAAGCCGGATATATGAACAACGGACTGGTGATCCTGCCTCCTATGGCTCTTATACTGCTCGGACTCATCGTATGGATCCAGAGAAGCATACAGAAGGATCTGCAGGAAAACTAACATAAACTCAAATCGAAATGGAATATATAAGCTTATTCGTCAAGTCAATTTTCATTGACAACATGATATTCGCCTACTTCCTGGGCATGTGCTCATATCTGGCGGTATCCAAAAGTGTGAAGACAGCTACCGGTTTGGGTATTGCAGTGGTCTTCGTCCTTCTTGTGACTCTTCCGGTCAACTACCTTCTCAATGAACATGTACTGAAGCCAGGAGCACTTGCATGGGCAGGACTTCCTGACGTCGACCTGAGCTTCCTCAGCTTCATCATATTCATAGCAGTGGTTGCAGCCATAACACAGATTGTTGAAATGGTCGTCGAAAAATTCGCCCCTACCCTTTACTCGCAGCTGGGTATCTTCCTTCCTCTTATCGCTGTAAACTGCGCAATCCTGGGAGGATCACTCTTCATGCAGGAAAAGGACTTTGTCAATGTAGGTGAAGCTACAGTCTATGCCCTCGGATCAGGACTCGGCTGGTTCCTTGCAATCGTGACACTTGCCGCGATCAGGGAAAAGATGGCTTACTCCAATGTCCCTGCAGCTCTGAAAGGACTTGGAATCACATTCATCACAGTAGGGCTCATGGCCATATCCTTCATGACCTTCATGGGTATTCAACTTTAAAGCGGGAGGAGAACAATGTTAACGACAATAATAGCAGGTGTTATCACCATAGTGGTCATCACAGTATTGCTTGTGGCAGTGCTCCTGTTCGTGAAAATCAAGCTCACGCCTGCAGGCAAAGTGAAGATCAGCATAAATGACGGAAAGAAAGAGATTGAAGTGACCCCGGGATCTTCGCTTCTCAGCACTCTTGCTGAGCAGAAGATATTCCTGTCATCTGCCTGCGGTGGAAAAGGAAGCTGCGGACAGTGTAAATGTCAGGTAATCGAGGGCGGTGGAACAATTCTTCCGACAGAGACAGGTTTCTTCACAAGAAAGCAGATCAACTCCCACTGGAGACTCGGCTGCCAGGTGAAGGTGAAGGAAGACATGAAGATCGTCGTTTCAGAATCTGCGCTCAGCGTGAAGAAATGGCAATGTGAAGTGGTGTCTAACCACAATGTCGCCACATTCATCAAGGAATTCGTAGTCAAGCTTCCTGAAGGAGAACATCTCCACTTCAAGTCAGGTGGATACATCCAGGTGGATGTCCCGGCCTGCACAGTTGACTACAAGAATATCGATGTAGATCCGGAATACAGGGCAGACTGGGAGAAGATGGGTATCTTCAACCTCAAGATGGTCAATCCTCAGCCGACCCTCAGGGCATACAGTATGGCCTGCTATCCGGCTGAAGGCGACATCATAAAGCTCAATGTACGTATCGCTACCCCACCTATCGACAGGGCAACAAGGAAATTCCTTCCTGTCAACCCGGGTGTATGTTCATCCTACATCTACTCTCTGAAGCCAGGAGACAAGGTAACCATTTCAGGTCCTTACGGAGAATTCTTCCTTCCGGACAACCTTCCTGCTGACCAGGAACTGATATTCATCGGCGGTGGTGCAGGTATGGCGCCTATGAGAAGCCACATCATGCATCTCTTCAAGACAGAGAAGACGACAAGAAAAGTCAACTTCTTCTACGGTGCAAGAAGCCTCAAGGAAGCATTCTATCTTGACGACTACCATGAGCTTGAAAAGGAATTCCCTAACTTCAAGTTCCATCTTGCACTTGACAGACCGGATCCGGAGGCTGATGCAAAGCATGTCGCATATACTGTAGGATTTGTACATACAGTTCTCTATGAGACATACCTCAAGAACCATGAGGCACCGGAAGACTGTCTCTACCTCATGTGCGGACCTCCTATGATGTCAGCATCTGTAGAGAAGCTTCTTGACAGTCTCGGAGTTCCTAAGGAGAACCTCCTCTACGATAACTTCGGAGGCTAGCAGAACTGAAAAAAGACCATTCACCGGAATGGTGCACGACGAAAAAGGATGCCCTGAAAGTCATATGACCTTCAGGGCATCTTTTATTATTCCACTACCTTATAGCAAAATCAGGGCACGGATGTCTGATATACGCAATCATTCAGAGTAACTCAGGAGAATGGTCCTGACATGGTCGGATACCTTCTTCGCTGAATCGGAGGTCATCTCCAGATTCTCTGCGATATTCTTGTACTTCATAAGCTCTATCGGATTCTTCTCATTTCGGAAGATATCTCCTATGAACTCTTCATACGAATCATCAGCAGCATGTTCAAGCTCGGATATGCGTTCACATTGGAGAGATACAGATGAGAAATTTTCCTTCAGATCACCCAACATCGAGACTATTTCTTTCAACGCATCTGCCTCATATTCGATATATTGAGCAAGCTCCAGCATCTGCGGGCCGATCTTCTCAGGCTGATAGAGCAGGACAGCCTTTGCAGAACCGTTTATGCTGTCAAGAAAATCATCAATATACATTGCGATAGTCTGCAGGTGGTCCCTGCTTATTGGGGCCATTATATTCTCATAGAGTTCTTCATAGAATTCTGTCAACATGGCATCTCCCTGCACTTCGCACATCTTCACTTCCTTTTCAAGGCGTCTCCATTCAGCCTGGTCAGTGGTCTTCATCATTGACACAAGAGCAGAGGATGCCTGCTTGATATAGGCTGCCTGCTGGGAAAAGATGGGGACGAAATGTGTCTTTGCAGATGAAAATCTCTGGAAATATCTAAGCAATCTCATATATCTGAAATTAAGTTCTGTTTAAATTATATTGCTGAAACGCTCCGGAATCCTGACGACAATCTCCATATTGAACATCGCAGGCTTGTTCCACGCATAAGGAGGCCTCACGACTGTCTGGATGACTCTTGCAGCTTTTGTCCAGCGGTCCCACGCATGAGGTTTCCTATGGCTGACCAGATTGATTGTACGTGCTCTCTTTGCCAGATGACGGCTCCACCCGCCAGCTACCCTGTCCTTGTCCTGGAACCTGGCTTCAATACGCTTAAGGTCCAGATATCCGAAATGGAAAAGGTACAGATCCTTCCCGATATGGAAATTATGGCCTTTGATCCTGTGGAAGCCCGAGCCCCACCTCAACGGTCTGCACATGACAGACGGTTTCGTATATCTTGTCCCTAGCAGGGCATATCGCCTCTGCGACAGGAAAGGTCTTGAAGGATCTATCTCATCTTCACAGGAAGTATTCTGGCCGACATCAATTCCAAGCCCCGATATGGAAGAACAGGAACCGTAAGCAGAGAGGTATTCTCTAAGGGTCAGACCCAGTTCAGGATCAACGACAAGGAATTCATCTGCATCCGTACCTATCACCATATCGTATTCCCTGAAAAGACGGGCAGCCTGGTCCGAAAGGAAGTCAAGCCTGCGTCTGTCAAGCTCCACGACCTTCCCCTGTATCTTCTCACATGCTGTCACGTGCACCCCGGGGCACCAGTCCGGCAATGGCTGGTCCTTGCCGTCCAGAAAGACATAAAGATTGTCCATCCCCAGTTCCTTTCCATAATACGCGACCCAGCGGCGTAGAAAGAACTCATCGTTCCTCGCCATGGTCAATGCGCAGATCCTCTTCATACCTGACAAATGGTTTCAAAATCAACTTTCCAGAGCCATATGGCTGCATTCCCAAATTTAAGACAATTTTTCTTCAAAAAAGAGAAAAGGATTCAAAAAAGAAAAACTGAATGTAAAAAACAGAAAAATCTGAAGTATTTATTTTTAATCCTGCAGATGTTTCAAATTATCCGACATAGTTTTGCAGCCAGATGAAACGGAAATGGAACAGCTCAGACATGGATAGACAAGATAAAAATACTACAGAAGGCCGGAAGTTCTTTCTATTTTTCTTCTTAAACCGCAAAGTTCTTTTTGCGTACGCCTTGCTTATTCTCCTTCCGGCCTTTTATTCCTGTTCTGGAAATGACAACGGTCTGATGTACGGTATGACTCAGCAAGAAGAAGCCTGCATCATGATCAACACTTCAGTCCCGATAAAAGAGACAACAGGGACAAGTTGCATCGATATATTCATATTCAACAACGACCGTCTCGGATGGCTCGATTCCTACCAGAGATTCTCCGGACCATACTCCGGAGAAATTACAGCAGCCTCACGGAAAGGAAAGAAGATAATCGCAGCAGTAGCAAATCCTGCAAGGGACATTTCAGCATGGTCAGGCATCAACTCTTTTGAAGCATTGCTGAAGACAACTGCGTCACTATGGGACGAAGACCCAGGAGCTCCGCTGATGTGCGGCTATAAAGAAATTTCGATGGGAGAAGAAAACTCCTGTACAATGGAAATGATACCGATATTATCTGAAATAAAGGTCAATTCTTTACGCTGTGACTTCAGCGGGCGGCCATATCAAGGAGAAGTTCTGTCTGACATCAGGATATATCTGACAAATGTCAATTCACAGGCACCTATATTCAACAAAGAAAGCTTCATGCCGACGGAAATAATAAATGCGGCAGGTCTTTCCGAAACTGACATGTCAAGGATGAGTCATCCTGAAATGCTCTCCGGCACACTGGCCGGCAATATCGGGGACAACACGGTCTACCCGGGGATATCACTTTACTGCTATCCCAATGACTGTGTGGAGCAGAGCATAGGATCACCTTTCACTCGTCTTGTGATAGAGGGGAAATTATGCGGACAGACATACTACTATCCTATAGACATCAACAGGGGAGATGACCTGCAAGGAGAGGTAGGTGTAGGCAGGAACTCAAGGTATGTCTATGACATAATCATCACCAGAACCGGGACGACGGACCCTGATATTCCAGCAGATGTAACAATGGTGGATATAAACATGACCGTCAGGCCATGGGACGAACTGGAAGAAGACGAGATAACTTTCTGACATGGGACAATTCCAGATATAGTAACACTTTCTGATTCAATATGTGCAAGACTACATCAAATACAGCGGCCATCTTACTTTGTTCGCTATCTGCAGGCCTATGCGGATGCTCTGACATAGGACATATGCCCGCACCGGAGAGGGACAATACCCGCATAGAGATTGTTCCGGCACTACAGACCCCAGGATCAAGGTCTGCAGACCCGGATGAAGACAAGGTGAGTGATCTCAACATATTTATTTTCAATCAGCACGGAGTGCTTGAAGAAAGCTGCTATTCTGATATCTCAGGTTTCAGGAGTGAAAATGGTGCATACATCCATGAGACCTCTCTTCTGCGTGGATGCAGATATTCCATATATGTATGCGCCAATGCCGGCTACAGGATTCCGGCAACTTCCATGGATGAACTTCTTTCATACAGATACCATCTCGTATATCCGGATGATTACCGTATCGGCATCCCTATGAGCGGGAAGAGTGAGGGTACAGTCATATCTGATGACGGACATATCTCCATTTCTCTGGACAGGGCAATGTCAAAGATATCATTAAGCATCGACCGCAGCAGGCTTTCAGACAATGTGGAATTCACAGTAAGGAAAATAAGCATAGGAGGATGTCCCAAGTCAGTATTGCTGTTCCGGGAGAGCAGGGCCGAATCCGAGGATGACATCTTCCTGCATGGGTTCAGCAAAGAAGATGATGCAGTAGCACGGCTGAACTACGATGAAGAATTCGGAAGAAGCGGGAAAACCAGTGTCTATATGCTTGAGAACATGCAGGGTGACCTGCTCGCAGCTGATACTCCGGACAATGAAAAGATACTGGCAGACAATGACCCTAAAGCAAGGGTATGTTCCTATATAGAGATTGAGGCTGACTACAGTTCAGACAGATATTATACAAGGCCGGGAGAAAGCCTTGTCTACAGATTCTACCTTGGGGAAGACAACGGCAACTTTGATGTCAGACGTAACTGCCACTACAACGTGTGCATTGCTCCTTATGACGACGGACTCAGGGAAGACAGCTGGAGGGTGGACAAGAGCGCGATTGCGGAATATGTAGACGAGATCGAGCTATCATACTCTTCTCTCAGGATGACATATGAAGGGGAGACCGCAGTCCTGAAGGCATATATGATACCTGAAGATGCTAAGGCAGACTTGGTATGGGAGACAGACAATCCTGCTGTAGCAAGGGTTTCATCAGACGGAACAGTGACTGCATTATCTGAAGGTAGATGCACGATAAGATGCTATGCCTCTGACGGAGGCGGTGCATATGCTGAATGTACGGTGGATGTCGGATTCTCCCCTTACTACATTAGACTATATCCTGGGAATTTCATACGGGGCAAGGCAGGGGAAAAGATCCATGTATGGTGCGAATATTTTCCACCCTCAGCATCTTTTGACATAGGCCTTGACTATCTTGAATTTGACAAGGAAAGAGGCATCTACGACTATGAAATAGATGCCGACGGCCGTGGGGCAGTCCTTTCTCTCAAGAAAAACGGATCAGGCCTTCTCTTCATGGAAGCAGGCTATCCCCTCAACCAGAGCGAAATGGTGGTCATTGAGGTAGGCTGACCATTGTCAGCGGAGATACTTTGCAGTATAGGTATCTGCCTTGGCGATGAGATCCTCCGGAGTACCTTCGAACACTACCTGTCCGCCGGCGTCTCCAGCATCCGGGCCTAGGTCGATGACCCAGTCCGCAGCCTTGATCACATCAGGATTGTGCTCCACCACGACAATGGAGTGGCCCTTTGCAAGAAGCTCATCAAAAGACTTGAGCAGCTTCTCCACATCATAGAAATGGAGACCGGTAGTAGGCTCGTCGAATATGAACATTATGCGCTGGGATGCCGCCTTTGAGGACGAATCGTTCATTGAGAGGAAATATGCAAGCTTTATCCTCTGGCTTTCTCCACCGCTCAGGGTACTGCTGCTCTGCCCGAGCTTGATATATGACAGTCCGACATCCACAAGAGGCTTCAGTCCGGCCGCAATCTTCTTAGCCGTGGCATCTTCCTGTGAAGAGAAGAAGTCTATTGCCTCTTCGACACTCATGTTCAGGATGTCATCTATATTCTTGCCCTTATAGCGGACTTCAAGTATATCCGGCTTGAACCTCTTTCCTCCGCAGGCTTCACATACCATGGTGACATCAGCCATGAACTGCATACCTATCTTCACGAAGCCTTCGCCTTGGCATTCAGGGCAACGGCCTCCGTCCATGTTGAAAGAGAAATGTGAAGGGGTATATCCGTTGAGTTTTGCATAAGGCTGGTCAGAAAGGAGCTTCCTGATGTCGTCATATACCTTCAGATACGTTACGGCATTCGACCTGGAGCTCTTGCCGATAGGGTTCTGGTCAACATACTCCACCTGAGTGATCCGGTCAAGATTGCCGGCAAGGCCACGGAATGTCCCGGGAGCAGAACCGGTATGGTTGATGTGACGGAAAAGAGCCGGATAGAGAATGTCCCCGACAAGCGAAGACTTGCCGCTGCCGCTCACACCGGTCACAACAGTAAGCACGCCAAGAGGGAAACGTACATCTATGTTCTTGAGATTGTGCTCCATAGCTCCTTCTACAGTAATGGAATATGTCCACGGGCGCTTTGTCCTTGTGTACCTTTTGCGTCCACCCTCCAGATACTGCAGAGTAAGAGATTCAGACATAGTCTCATCATCGACAGGATCCCCTAACCTGCCCTTGAAGACCACTTCCCCTCCGTTCACTCCGGCATAAGGGCCCATGTCTATGAGGAGGTCAGCCGCACGCATTATTTCCTCATCATGCTCGACCACGACTACAGTATTGCCGATGTCCCTGAGACGGCGCAACACAGCGATCAGCCTTGCCGTATCCCTCGGATGAAGGCCTATGCTCGGTTCATCAAGTATATAGAGGGAACCTACGAGAGAACTTCCGAG
Organism: Candidatus Cryptobacteroides merdavium; assembly: GCA_017694755.1. Lineage (GTDB taxonomy): Bacteria > Bacteroidota > Bacteroidia > Bacteroidales > UBA932 > Cryptobacteroides > Cryptobacteroides merdavium. Next base: position 16,893 of record JADIMO010000117.1, on the reverse strand, counting down.
GGCCGTCACCAGATTGATCCTCTGGCTCTCACCTCCGGACAAGGTATTGGATGTCCTGTTGAGTGTCAGGTATGAAAGCCCGACATCCTTTATGTACTGCAGCCTCGATACAACTTCCGACACAGCCTTCGACACGATTGCCCGTTCATATTCGGTAAGCTTCAGAGTCTTGAAAAAATCAAGAAGACTGTCCACATTCATGCACAGCAGATCGTTGATGTTCTTGCCTCCGACCTTTACATAAAGGGCATCCTTGCGGAGCCTGCTCCCTCCGCATTCACGGCACACCGTCTTGCCGGAATATCGGCTGAGCATGTATTTGTACTGTATCTTGTATTTGTTGGCATCGACCCATTTGAAGAACTCGTTGATTCCTATTATCGAATCATCCTCGCTCTTTCCCTTGCGGCCCTGCCATACGATATCCTTCTGTTCTTTAGTCAGATTGCAGTAAGGTTCAAAGACTGGTACCCCGTATCTGGAGGCATTCATCACGAGATGGTCCTTGAACCACCCCATCTTCTCCCCTCTCCAGCATGCGATGGCACCGTCATATATGCTCTTGCTCTTATCCGGAATCACCAGATCCTCGCTTATGCCGATTATCTGGCCCAGGCCGCCGCATACCGGGCAGGCACCTAGAGGACTGTTGAAGCTGAACATATATTCATCCGGTTCGTGGAATGTCATCCCGTCTGCCTCGAAACGGTTGATGAACTGCCTGGTCTCGACACGTGGGGCACTTCCGTCAGCTCCGGATGCAGGATACTCCTTCCGCACGAGCAGAACTCCATTGCCTTTGTCAAATGCAGTCTCTATGGATGAATGCAGTCTTGTATTCAGATCGTCCCATTCCATACCCGACAATTCGGTACCGTCTGAAGACACTGCCTTCGCCTCTCCGTCAGCAGCCCATGTGACAGAAGGTATGCGCAGTCTGTCAACGAGAAGGTACACCTGCTCAGGGTATTCCCCGGACTCAGAGAGTTTCATCACCTCTTCTATACGGACTGGTCTGTCTGTGAAGAACCTTGAATAACCCTCCTCCTTGAGTCTCAGCATCAGCTCTACCTTGTCTTCCCTGCTGCTCCAGGAAATGTCCGATAGAAGATATGCCACAGAGGGCTCACAGGTAAATATGTATTCAATGACATCGTTGGCTGTATGGCATTTGACTTCCTTTCCGCTTATCGGAGAGAAAGTCCGCCCTATCCGGGCAAATATTATCCTCAGATAATCATAGATTTCAGTACTGGTAGCTACAGTTGAGCGAGGATTCCTGGTATTGACCTTCTGCTCAATTGCAATTGCCGGTGGTATGCCCTCAATTGACTCGACATCAGGCTTTACCATCCTGCCGAGGAACTGTCTTGCATAGGATGACAGGCTTTCCGCGAAACGCCTCTGACCCTCCGCAAACAAGGTATCGAATGCGAGAGAAGACTTTCCGGAGCCTGATATACCGGTGATTACCACAAACTTTCCTCTCGGGATCTCAAGTGTGATGTCCTTGAGATTGTTCACCTTGGCTCCTTTGATCAAAATACTGCTACTGTCAGCCATAACCACCTCCTGAAAAACCAGCTTCAAAGTTAACAAATTTTCCGGTTTCCGGGATATAAGCCTGAAGAACAGCCGAAGAATTGACATATTGTCACAATAATGGACATTATGGCGACATATTATGACAGAATTTCACTCATATGTAACATTTTATAATTGGCACGTAGATTGATATTATCTAAGGCGTCCGACGGAAAGGCCGGAGGGCGAGAGCCCGAAGGAAGTCCGGAAGACAAAGAAAGTCTGAAGGAACGACCCGAAGGCAGATGCCCGAAGGAAGTCCGGAAGACAAATTAAAAGAAAACAAAAAATAAAAAATAGGAGATTAAAACTATGGTACCTTCAAGAAGAAACAACAGGACTTGGTTACCTGACATTTTCAATGACTTTTTTGATACTGAATGGATGGACAGAATGAACGCTACGGCTCCTGCCATCAACGTATTAGAAGATGAAAACAACTACGAGCTTGAACTCGCAGCCCCTGGCATGACCAAGGAAGACTTCCAGGTTCATATCAATGATGAGGGCAACCTTGTCATAGAGATGGAAAAGAAGCAGGATGACAAATCTGAGAAGAAGCACGGACACTACCTCCGTCGTGAGTTCTCATATTCTAAATTCCAGCAGACAATGGTTCTTCCGGAAGACGCTGATAAAGAAAAGATCAGTGCACATGTCGAGCATGGCGTCCTGAACGTAAACATTCCTAAGATTCAGAAACAGGTTGTCGATGAATCCAAGAAAGTGATTGAAGTCAAATAATTTTTCCTGAATCATAACAGAAGGGCTACCCCGCAAGGAGCAGCCCTTTTTTTGTGTCGACATTTGTACCGGCAACTTTTCTTGAGTCTGTCAATACCTTATTTTGTCATCTTTCTTCATCCAGTCGCCGAAGGCTTCGAGCGCCTCATCGTGCATCATCATCTCCGACCTCAGGCTCCGCTTCTGCGGATCAAGATCAAGCTCCTTGTAGATGAAAGCATCATCAAAGCCTGCCTTTGCGGCGTCCGTCTTGGTATTTCCATAGTACATACGGTCCAGGTGCGCCCAATATATTGCGCCCAGGCACATAGGGCACGGCTCGCATGAAGTATAGATCTCACATCCGCTCAGGTCGAAAGTTCCGAGAGCCTTAGCCGCAGCCCTTATCGCACTGACCTCGGCATGGGCTGTCGGATCATGGTCCGCAGTCACCCTGTTGACTCCAGTTGCCACTATCTTGCCATCTTTGGCTATGACAGCGCCGAAAGGACCTCCACCTTCCGCAACATTCTTCACGGAAAGGTCTATCGCTATCTTCATCAATTCTTGTTTTGTCATCTTTCTGAAAATTAAGCCGGCAAAGATACGCAAAAAATTCCACACGCCACAAAACCGGAAATTGCAAATACCGTTTTTTCGCTATATTTGGCCGCTACGCGTCCATTTATAGCTCACGCTCGGCAATGCTAAAGTAAACTTTTGCTTTGCTCTCGCTTAATCGCTATATTTGTGATTTCCAAATTTTGAAACGACAGATTCGATGAAGAGATTTCTTTTGACTATCATAGCCGGCTGTCTGCTCTCAGGCAGCCTTTTTTCAGCTGAAACCGACAGCCTCGACTCAGGGCACCGCAGCAGGATGCACTACCGCGGCTTCATCGGAGGAATGATGCTGCACACCGGTTATGTCTGCGGCAAGAGCCTTACCGTCACATCACTTTCCGGCCAACAATTCAGCGTCAAGCCTGAAGGTGCTCCGTTCGGAATAGGCGGTGCCATCAGATTCATGTTCGGCAAGCATCTCAGGGTCGGAGCTGAAGGCTATGTCTCCACCCTCAAATACGGAGAGCACGGCAGCCTTGCGAAAACCGGCTGGGGAGGAGTACTGGCGGACTGCGCATGGACACTCGGAAAATGCAGACTTTTTGTGGGTGGGACCGTTGGAGGCGGAAGCCAGACGGGCACCATAATACTTTCCCCTATCAGCGATGACTATGTGGCAGAGGAAACTGTCTCATACAGGAAATACGGCTTCGCTGCCATTGCACCTTTCGCAGGCATCGAATATGCCGTCACAAAGAAAGTCAACATTGTGGCCAAGATAGACTATCTTGTCAATCTGTCAAACCCTCAGGATGACTTCACTACAGGTCCTAGGCTCTACATCGGATTCATGTTCGGCCACATGAACTGAGCCGCACAAAGCGCAGAAATCATCGGCTAGACACGCCAGAACTGTGCGGATGCGATGACTGGAATATCCTTATTCTTTTATTGGTCAGGACTTATGATCGGGATGACAACGGAAAACTGAATCCCTCCCACCTTATGGCGGGCCCCTCCCGTTCACGTAGCCACGGGCGGCTACGGTTTTCCTAATGTCATCCCGACACAAGACACAAACAAAATTTTCGGGGCAGGGATATTACCAGATTATTGGCCAGTATAAATTCACTGATGCTCTTGAATCACTCTTCTGGAAGAAAAGGCTGTAACTCTTTATCAATTATTCAATATAATAGCCCTTTACCAGCTAATTGCATTATTAACCAATAGCCCATAAGCGAAAGCTTTCTTCTGAAAAGTAGCCCTTACAGTAAAAAAATCCCTATGAGCGACCTGACATACAGAGAAATGACAGCTGCTTAAGAATGAAATGATTTTTAGCGTTTGTATTTGACACAGCGCCTGATGTGTTTTGAAGAAAATTTCATACATTTGTAATGTTTTGCAGAGTAATCTGCAGGACATACATATTGAAAAGCGTTTTTGCTTATCATTTAATGGGAAATCGCCAATTTTCAAATCAGAGAATGATACAGCATCTGCAACGCCATTACTTGCATATATCCACCCCGCAAGAGGGGTTCCGGTATAGCGGTACGGCGTGGGGTGGGCTGTTTATTTCTCTGAAAGGCGTTTGGCGATGCCTCCATTAAGATAAGCAGAGCATTGTCCCACACTTGAACCGAATAAAACTCTATACATATTTAATTATCAACTTTATAAAGTTACAATACCTGCGAATTGATACCATAAAGTTCCCGCAGTTTATACTCTGATAAAATTGCTACTCGGCTCTAGATAATATAAAAGCAGCCCCAAAAGCGTGATCTTCATGGGCTGCTTTATGGAAGTAGATACTATTTAATTTTTGTGCCGTCCTTGAATGCCTCACCGACTATTTTCCCCAGCATACGATAGGAATGAGAAGTTGAATCATATGAAATTGGTTGTAACTTATCCAAATCCACCTTGCCCTGCCCATCCAAAACCGTATCATCTGCCAGCACATTGACAACCTCTCCTACAACGTGCATTTCACCCAATGCTTCCTGCATTTCAATGACCTTGCATTCGAGTATCAGTGGATATTTCTCAATGATCGGGGCATTCACAAATCTGCTACGGCTAACTTGTATTCCTGCCTTCTCAATTTTATTTTCCTTATGTCCAGACACAACTCCGAAATAGTCGGACAAGACCAACGTATCAATGGTTGCGATGCTTAAGGTAAACGCTTTAGTATGTTTCAGATTCTCGGTAGTCTTGTGATTCAGCGATAGATTCAATGCGACATGATGATAGCCGCATTGACCTCCCCAAGCAACATTCATGGCATTGGGCGTTCCTTGTTCATCGTAAGTTGCCACGATCAGTACGGGTAGCGGAGCAACTACGGGTGTAGTTCCTAAAGTTTTCTTCATAGCATTACCTCCATCCCATAAACATACGTGCAGTTTCCGCATCGTGATGGTTGAAAAAAAGACTTTTGCCCGTGTCGAGCGTGGCGATAGTCCTCATATCCCCATCCGAAAGTGAAAAATCGAAAATGTCAATGTTCTGCCGCATACGCTCTACGTGAGTAGATTTGGGAATGATGATGACACCGCGCTGAATGAGCCAACGCAAGGCGACCTGTGCCACCGATTTGCCGTACTTATGTCCTATATCGGCCAGTATCGGGTTCGTAAAGAAACCGTTGCGCCCCTCCGCGAAAGGCCCCCATGACATGATGCGCGTACCGAACTCCTCCATAATCCGCTGCGCTTCGACCTGTTGGTTGAAGACATGGGTCTCGACCTGATTTACAGCCGGGACGATTTCCATATTGCTGGCAATGTCGATGAAGTGATCCGGGTAGAAATTGCTTACGCCGATAGCATGGAGTTTGCCTTCCTTGTAGGCATCCTCCAAGGCCCTATATGCACCGTAACGATCGCAGAAAGGCTGATGCAGTAGCATCAGGTCAATGTAATCCGTCTGAAGTCGGCGAAGACTTTCGTCGATTGACGCTTTAGCCTTTTCATACCCATAGTTGGAAATCCAGATTTTCGACACGAGGAAAATCTCCTTGCGGTCGATACCGCTTTTACGCACAGCATTACCTACACCTTCTTCGTTGTGATAGGCTTGTGCCGTATCAATCATACGATAACCCACGCTGAGGGCATCACTTACACAACGCTCGCACTCGGCGGGCGAAACCTGATAGACACCGTAGCCCATCTGGGGCATTTCGATGCCGTTGTTTAATTTTACCGTATTCATTGTTTGATCCATTTTTTTATTTCTTCTGATTTGGCAGGCAACCGAAGGCCTTTTCTGATTTTCAAAGAAGGATAACCTTTTTTCAAGGTAGCATCGGCTTCTGACATCGGGCTTTCGTAAGATGTACAGAATGGGAAAATCACCTTGTCCTTCAATTGTTCACCATAATTGTCAAGGAAAGTGCGTATCACTGCCGGTTCTTCATGCCACCAGATAGGGAAACCGACAAATAACGTATCAACCTTTGTAAAATCGATGTCAATCGGTTTAATTGCCGGACGGAGCGACCTGTTGAGGTGTTCCTGTGTACAACGGGACTGCTTGTTTACCCAATTGACATCTTCCGATGAATAAGGCTGCTCCGGAAGAAGTCTTATCATTTTGGCTCCTGTTACTTCTGCAACCTGCTTGGCCGCCAGTTCTGTATTGCCGGAATGTGTAAAATATACGATTACCGATTTCATGTCATTATCATTTTTCGTTTGAGCATGAGCTGTAGTAGTGCATGATACTGATATAAGCGATGTCATCGCAAGAATAATTTTAAGAATATTCATAATTGTCCGCCTATTTGATTATACTTATTTCTTTGAGCCATGATGAGATGTTCTGCTCATTGATTCTTCCGCTTGTCAGTCCCTCCCCGGCCAGATGTTCGGCATCAGGAGTGAGTTCAACTATACGTGCCAGCGTCTCGTCACGATAAGTGGAAGCATACGTGCAGAACGGCACAACGGTCTTTCCTTTGAAATCGTAACTTTCAGTAAAAGTACAAATAATCATCGGCGTGGTCCACCACCAGACAGGACAACCGATGAATACCGTATCATAGTCATCCCAGTTTTCCACTTCTTTGGCTATGGCAGGTCTGGCATTGCTGTTCTTTTCTTCCAGCGCCACTTCGGTACATTCAGTGTAATCAGTAGGGTAAGGTACCTCCGGTTCAATTCGGAACAGATCGGCTCCTGTCTGACGGACAATCTCCTGAGCCATACGCTGTGTCGTGCCGCCCCAGCTGAAATAGGCAACCAGTATCTTGGTCTCCCCACTTGGAGAATCCGGATCCTCTCCGGGCTCTTCTGGCTCTCCAGGCTCTTCCGGATTCTCTGGAGTTTCTATCCCCGGTGTTCCAGGCTCATTACTTTCATCGGGAGAACAAGCCCCGAATGCAATGACGGCTACGGCCATCATCAGATAAAACATACATTTTCTCATTTCTTGTTATTTTATAGTTGTTGAATATTCCCGGATTGATTCAAGCGCAAAGTTAGAGGCCACTGCCAGAACTTGAGGAACAAAAAACACGGTTTGGATTACCATTTTTTCGGAAATTGACATTACTCCTCAATTGCCTAATTATGAAATGGATGCAAAAACAGAAATAAGTGCAGTTCCAACCGAAATTCTTATAAAGTCAACCCAAGAGGATCTCTCTACCTTTGCAATGTCTGATAAAGACAGCATATTAAATTAACAATCATAGACAGATAAAAATGAAAAAGAGAATCATGACACTACTTATGGTGCTTGCTTCGATGATGGTCAGCACCACTTATGCGCAGGAGATCTACAAAACTGTCGCCGATGTACCGATGGTACAATTGAACAACGGAATCCTGATGCCTCAATTCGGACTTGGAACATTTCTCCAGCCCTCCGATTCGGTATGCGAACAATCGTGTCTCACGGCCTTGAAAGCCGGTTACCGTCATATTGATACGGCGCATGCATACAATGACGAGGCTGGTGTGGGACGTGCAGTCAAGAAGAGTGGAATTCCTCGTGAGGAAATTTGGATCACCAGCAAACTCTGGCCAACCGAATACGGCGAAGGCAAGACCATGGAGGCTATTGATAAGATGTTGGAACGCATGCAGCTGGATTATATAGACCTGCTCTATGTACATCAGCCTGTCGGCGATTTCGTGGGTGCATGGCGGGATATGGAGAAAGCCGTTGCAATGGGCAAGGTACGTGCGTTGGGAATCAGCAATTTCGACGCGAGCGACGAGGTGTTCAACAAGATCATGAGCGAATCGCGCGTGAAGCCGGCTGTGCTTCAGATCGAATGCCACCCTTATGCACAGCGACTGGCCATGCGCGAAAAGGTCAAGCCTTACGGTATTCAGGTTGAATGCTGGTTTCCGCTGGGCGGGGCAATGAGCAACGGGGCACTGCTCCGGGATCCGGTCATCTGCTCAATTGCCGAAGCGCACGGCAAAACACCTGCACAAATCATTCTCCGCTGGCATATCCAGGAGGGATTTTCCGTTATTCCGGGAGCGTCGAATCCCGATTACATCCGGGAAAATATCCGGATTTTCGACTTCGAACTGACGGACGAGGAAATGGCCCGAATCCGTTCACTCAACCAAGAAAAGCGTTTCTTCAACATGTCACTTGAAGAGAAGGAACGTGTATATCTCAACACCCCAATGAAAGATTAAATAAAACGATATGATGAACTACAAAGTATTGGGTCTAAGCGGGCTCCGCGTTTCCCCGATAGGTTTGGGCTGCATGGGCATGAGCCATGCTTATGGTGCTCCTGCAGACAGACGGCAGATGACGGGACTTCTGGCCGATGCCGTTGACATGGGATATACCTTTTTCGATACGGCGGAGGTCTATGGAACCCCCGACCGTCCGCATGATAACGAAGAACTGTTGGGCGAGGCATTGAGACCCTTTCGGGACCGGGTGGTCATCGCCACGAAATTCGGACTGACCTTCGACTCACCGGAAGCCGCGGGCCCCCATGCCATCATAACGGACTCGCATCCAACGGCAATCCGCCGCTCGGTTGAAGGATCGCTCCGCCGCCTGCACACAGACTATATCGACCTCTACTACCAGCACCGCATTGATCCGGATGTCGAGCCTGAGACGGTGGCCGACGTTATGTCTGACCTGATCCGTGAAGGGAAGATCCTTCACTGGGGAATTTCTGAAGCCACGGAGGAGTACCTGCGCCGTGCCCACAGGGTCTGTCCGGTTACGGCCGTACAGAACCGTTATTCGATGATGGCCCGGTGGCACGAGTCCCTGTTTCCGACGCTTGAGGAGCTGGGTGTCGGTTTCGTGGCTTTCTCCCCGCTGGCCAACGGCTTGCTGACCGATTGTTATACGGCGGATACGACATTCGACCCAGCAACCGATTACAGGGCATCGATGCCTCAGTTCCACAGGGAGAGTTTCGATCAGAACCGTCCGCTCCTTGCACTTGTCGGAGACCTGGCGGAAGAGCATCATGCAACCCCGTCGCAAATCGCACTGGCGTGGATGATGAACAAAAGACCGTGGATCGTCCCTATTCCGGGGACACGGCATCTGTGCCGACTGAAAGAGAACATCGGGGCGGCCGATATCCGACTGTCTGCCGGGCAGGTACAGGCTATTGATGATGCCCTTGCGACGATACCGATGAGCGAAGTATTCGGAGGTTCACCCTTAAAGAAAAAGATATGAAACCGAGAATAATATGCCATATCATGAGCTCCGTCGACGGACGGTTGCTCAACGACCGATGGACACCGCCATTCGACGGTACACCGGCCTCGAAACCATTGGAGGTTTATGCAGCCCTTGGCTGTGAGCTGAACACGGACGCGTGGATGTTCGGTAAAAATACACTCCGTGCCGTGTTCCCTTATAAATGGGGCGTGAACGGACATACCGTGCAGCCGGACTCTCCTTCTGTATTTGTCGGCGAACGATGCTCGCGGCGGATGTTCATCATCGCCGATCCGGAGGCCGACATCTACTTTACCTCCCCAGTCATCAGGGGCGACAACATCCTTGTCATCCTGGGACGGAATGCGACAGAGGAATACCTTGCCCACCTGCGTGAAAGGCAGATATCCTATGTCCTTGTCAGCGATGCGACCGATCTTCGTGCCGGATTTGAAGCTGTCGGACGTGAGTTCGGAATCCGCTCCGTCTCGGTACAGGGAGGCGGAATTCTTAACGGAGCGTTACTGGCTGAAGGTCTGATCGACGAATTGAGTCTTGTAGTCTATCCCGGTATCGACGGGCTTTCCGGAGTTCCCTCCATCTTCGAGTATACAGGCGGGATAACCGAATATCCAGCGCAAGGACAACGTCTGCAACTGCTCTCCGCTTCGCAGCGTGAACATGGAGTCATGTGGATCCAATACAAATTTCATAAGGACTATCGCAAATGAAAAAGATAATGATGCAATTACTGCTTTGTTGCCTGTGTATGTCCTCCTGTTCTGACATCGAAGGGGACCGGCCCGTTTTGCCGCCGGATCAGGATGGCACTGAAAAGCCAGACACATCCCAGGACTATACAGATCTGATAAGCAAGACAGCTTCTGTCCCTGTTATTTACGGACAGGAGGCTGAACACCGTGGTGAAGTGGTGCGTATCGATTATAATACACGCGATTATGCCGAAGGGACAGGAAGGACACGTACCAATACGGCTTATGTCTATCTGCCTTATAGGTACGGAGAAAATATCAATCAACGTTACAATGTGCTGTATTTGGTCCATGGACACTACGCTACGGCAGCTACAACATTCGAAGCCGAAGACGGACTGGTGCGGAAACTGCTCGACCACATGACGGGAAACGGGGATATGGCCCCGACCATCGTCGTTTCACCGAGTTACAACTACGGAGAGCCGACACCGGACTACGTGGATGCCGACCCGTATTGCGAAGCACTGCCGCAGGAACTCGTAAACGACCTTATCCCTCTTGTCGAGAGCCGTTACCGGACATACGCCGAAAGTACGGATGCCGCAGGATTGGAGGCCTCACGTGAACATCGGGCCATCGGCGGTTTCTCGATGGGCGCCGTAACGACGTGCTATGCTCTTGAACACACGCTCGCTTATTTCAAATACTTTATGCCTGTCAGCGCCGACTGCTGGTCGTTGGGTGCGTTTGCCGGAATGAATCGTCCGATGGAAACCGCGGAATATCTTGCCGACATCGTCCGCCAATCCCCATACGCAGATACAGGTTTCTACATTTGGGCTGCAAGTGGCACGGAAGATTCCGCCTACAGAGAGACATTGGTACAAATTGAGGCTATGTCACAACTAACGGACGTCTTCAGGCTTTCCAACCTTACCTTTCACGAAAAGGACGGCGCCCGGCATGAGTTCCGGCCAATGGCGGAATATCTCTATAATGCGCTGCCTTTTTTCTTCCCGAACGGACAAAACGGAAATATGGATACTTACGGGCATTTGACTATTTCGAATACAGTGAAGGATGTTGTGGAACATGAAGCTTTCAACGGATTCGGGCTGTTCATTCTGCCTGCCGAGCGGATTTATGATGGCGGAATGCGACTTGCCGACGTGGCACGTCTGTTGCCCTATCACAACTACGTGACGGGCGAAGAGGCCGTGGAGACCATCAACACGATGATCGACCATGTGCATGCGGGCAACAGACTCTTCTACGACATCTACTCCGATTCCGACAAGCAGGCGGATCCGCGCAAGAACAATACGGGACTGTTCTTTTTCCGGGGAGAGCCGGGCCGTCCGTTTGCCATTGTCTGCCCCGGAGGTGGCTTTTCCTATGTCGGAGCCATCCATGAGGGATTCCCGCTGGCCATCGCATTGAGTAAAATGGGTTACAACGCTTTCTCAATCCAATACCGTACAGGTGGTGCCCAGGTAGCCTGCGAAGATCTTGCACAGGCCATTGACTTCATCATTCGTCATGCTGACGAGTTGCAGGTGGCGACCGGGGACTATTCACTCTGGGGCGGCTCGGCAGGGGCGCGTATGGCAGCCTACCTCGGCTCATACGGCACACAGGGATTCATCGGAATTGAGCATGCCCGACCGGCAGCTGTCATCATGGGCTATACCAGCCACAGCGACTATACCGCTGACGATCCGCCGACATACGCCCTAATCGGGGACAACGATGCCATTGCCAGCGCTTCCGTCATGCAGCAGCGCGTGAATAATCTTCAGGCGCTCGGCATTGATGCCGAGTTCCACCTGTACCCCAACCTGCGTCATGGTTTCGGGTTGGGAACCGGTACAAGTGCCGAAGGTTGGGAAAAAGAGGCCGTCAGGTTTTGGGAGAGACACATCTCCCGCAAAAATTGAATTTCTTACCGACAATAGTGTAAAATGGGTAGTTGGCATCCATACTACCTTTGCAATGTCATTCAAGAAACAATAAATATTTAAAGATGAACAAGATAGTAACAACCGTATTGTGTGCAGCGATGGCCGTATGCAATACAATTAACGCACAGGAGATCATGAAAGAGAACAAATCATTCGCAGAGACCGATATGTCGGCTTTCAGAAGCCATAACGGCAATCCGTGGGGGCTGGTTTATGCCGGCGCCATTACGGAAAACAAAGCAGGAGCAGTAAACATCCATCCCATAACTTACGAATTGAACGGACTGAAAATCGTTGCCAATGTCTATACACCGGCGGATTACGACGGAACAAAAAAATTTCCCGCTCTTGTCGTGGCGCACCCCAACGGTGGCGTAAAGGAACAGGTTGCCGGTCTTTACAGCCAACGCATGGCCGAACAGGGTTATATCTGTCTGGCTTTTGATGCTGCCTATCAGGGTGCCAGTGAAGGTGAGCCGCGCAATACGGACAAACCTGCCAACCGTATCGAAGACATTCGCCGGGCGGCCGACATCCTGTTGCAATATCCTGGTGTAGATCCGCAGCGTGTGGGTATCCTTGGTATCTGCGGAGGTGGCGGATATACGCTGAAAACTGCCCAGACCGACAAGCGCTTCAAGGCTGTGGCTACGCTCAGCATGTTCAATTCGGGACTGGTACGCCGCAACGGATTCCTTGATTCTCAAATCGGCCAGGTGCAGGAAGGTCTTGCCGATGCCTGTGTCGCCCGTCAGAAAGAGGCCGAAGGCGGTGAGATCGAATACGTGGGAGACATGAGCGGAATGACACCGGACGAGGCTGCAGAACTTCCGTTCGACCTTTACCGTGACGGTTATGAATATTATCTCCAGAGCCATGTGCATCCCAACTCGACATTCCGCTACACGAAGAGCAGTCTTGTGGACCTGATGGCATTCGATGCCAGTGAAGGAATGTATCTTATCAACCAGCCGCTCCTGATGATTGCCGGAAGTATTGCCGACACGTTCTACATGACCGAGCAGTGCTACAGCAAGGCGACAGGAACACAGAACAAGGAGCTGTTCCTGATTCCCGGTGCGACACATATCAGGACCTACTATGTACCGGAGTATGTGGACATGGCGGTGGAAAAACTGACGGAGTTTTTCGGCAATTACCTTTAATCTGCCCGTGGCGCCCATGCCAATAGCAGCGACAATTCTACAGATTGGACTGTCAAGCGATACCGGTATGAGTATGAAGCGATAACTTCGGTAACAAGATTTGATTATGAAGAAAAAAATATTTCCTTACATTGCATTGACGCTGCTTGCCGTTACGACAACGACGGGATGTGACGGGCACTCGGAAAATCCGATGCCCGACAATGCGATCCGTGTCACAACAGCTGAAGTTACGGCGATAACCTCAGAAAACGCCATCTCCGGAGGACAAGTTGCCGGAGAGGTGCAAACAGTAAGCGAGTTCGGTATCTGTTGGGCGACAACAGACAATCCGACCATTTCCGGCAGCCACAATGTCGGGGCAGGCGAAGCAAGTTCGTTCGCCTGTTATGTCACTGGACTTTCTGCAAATACGACCTACTATGTCCGGGCGTACGCCACAACTCCCGAAGGTACGGTTTACGGCCAGTCCCGTCGGTTTATGACACTTGCCGGTTCGGACGATGACATGCCTCCTGTCGGCGGGGATGATGGTCAGGACCCGTTGGCCGCTACCATTTATCTGTGGTCGGAAGACAATATGGCAAAGATCACGGACTACACAGGCAGTCAAGGGGCTTACCAGGACCCGCCATCGTTCCGTCCATATATGAATTATTTCCCGGTAGATGAGGGTATGACGATAAAAGGTGCCGTACTCGTATGCGCGGGCGGTGCTTTCCAGTTCCGAAGCGACCGGATGGAAGGTACTCCGGTGGCCCAATGGTTTGCCCGTCATGGTTATCAGGCTTTTGTAGTAAACTACCGTGTACGTCCATACACGATGGAAGAAGGCAGTCTAGACCTTGCCCGGGCCGTCCGTTTTGTCCGTCAGCACGCCGCAGACTATGGAATAGATCCTGATGACATTGCTTCCGTGGGTTTTTCTGCCGGAGGTATTCTCTGCGGTGATGAGGCCCTCCACTTCGATGGTCTGGTAAACGGTACCGCCCTCGCTTCCGACTATCGCCCGGATGCGCTTGACGGGGTATCCGCCGATGTCTGTACCATCGGGATGATTTACGCTTTCTATGGAAGGTTGAGTGTCGCTTCGACCGATGTGGAGGAATTCCGCGCGTCTAAGATTCCGCCCACATTCTTTGCCTACGGTACGAGAGACCCGTTCTATCGCCAGTTCCAGGCGTGTGCTGATGCTGTGCGTGAAGCGGGTGTGGAGGTGGAAGAACACGAATATGAAGGTATGCCGCACGGTTTCGGATATACCCATGAGGAATGGATGGTCAGCTTTGACAGCTGGATGAGCAGAATAATGGCCAATAATTAACAAAAGAATAGATATGAAAAAGTGTTTTTTAACATTGATGTCGCTGCTCTTTGCCAGCGGTCTGATAACTGCATGTTCAGAAAACGGGCCTGACAACAACCGAGCCGCTTCCTGACGGTATTGATGCCGTGACCTCGGCAAGCCGGGTCATTGTGGACGGAGAACTCTACGGCAGCGTCCAGTATGTGGCTACCGTAATTCAAGAAGCAACAGGTGGCGATATGATCCGCATACAGACAGCACAGCCTTATCCTGACAACTTCGATGATTTGGCAGCCCAGGCGGACAATGAACGTCAGAACGATATTCATCCGACACTCGCTACGGAGATAGACAATTTTGATGATTACGATGTGATCTTTGTCGGCTATCCGATCTGGTGGTATCAGATGCCTATGGCGATGTATTCTTTCTTTGATAAATTCGATTGTGGTGGTAAGACTCTCATTCCTTTCTCTACGCATGACGGAAGCGGATGGTCGGGGACATTGGAAGATATCCGGGAATTGGTGCCGGATGCCACGATGGTTGACGGTTACAGCATTTCACGTAACAACACGGCGACTTCAAGAGAGGGTATCCTGAACTGGTTGCGGGAAATCGGAATGACAGAATAATGTATAACCCTTAATGGATGTATATGAAACATAAGCTATTTTTCTTAACCTGTTTGTCAGTGATATTGGCCGTATTGTCTGCCTGTTCGAAAGATGAAGGTTCCGATACTCCGTTATATCAGCATGATTCAATCGAGTACAACGCAAATCGCAAAATCCTTATTGCTTATTTCAGTTGGAGCGGCAATACGCAACATTTGGCGGAGACAATTGCGAATATGACAGGCGGCACGCTGTTCCATATCGAAACTGCCAATCCATATCCTTCGGATTACAACGAATGTACGGAGATCGCCCGAGAGGAGTTGGATTACGGTGTCCGTCCTGAATTGAGCGGTACGGTGGATAATCTTGACGACTACGATGTAGTATTCGTGGGTTGTCCTGTCTGGTGGCATACGGCACCGATGGCCGTGTGGTCGTTTCTCGAAAGTTCGGAATATGATTTTTCAGACAAGATTATCGTACCGTTCTGTACTTACTCATCGACTTATAGGGAGGAGACACTCGCCAAGATCGTGGAACTTACTCCCGGTTCCGTCCATCTGCAGGGATTTGGAAAAACAGGACGTAATACGACTGGTGTCGAAGAGTGGCTCCGGACAATCCGCATCATCCCGTGAAACTACATCTGGTGGAAGATTTTCCGTTCTGATTGCAGCCCGATTCAACTTTTATGCTTATTTTTGAACTCGGATGAACTTAAAATGTATATGAATGAATATAAAGACCTTATCATAGCTGATCGACTCGGTGTAGTAAAAATCGATTCGGAGAAGGAGTATCTTGCGCACATGCTTTGCTTAGGCGGAACATGTTGCTACCGTTTCAACGAACGGGAATTCGAGTTGCACGCCGGTGATCTGTCAATTATCCGCAAACGGAAAATGATTGATAAGGTACAACCTTCGGAGGACTTCCGGTGCAAGATCATTTATGCTACCCCTGAGTTTATAGAATTGTCTACACCTCAAAGTAATTACGGCATGAAAGGATCTCTGGCCCTGTTCCTTAATCCCGTCATGCACCTCACGCCGGAACAGCAAATCGTCTGCCGCAGGGATTTCGAGCAGCTGGAACTGCGCATTCAGAATTCAGGACACCACTTTTATCTGGAAACACTAATCAATGCAATGCAAGCCACTATTCTCGATTTTTTTGACTTCCACGCAAGTTTGTACGGTGAAAGTGATATATCAACACAGAATGCCTCCATTATGAACAGGTTTCTGAAAATGCTGGAAGCAGGAACTTATCGCGAACATCGGGAAGTGACTTATTATGCCGATTGCCTCTGCATAACACCGAAATATTTGTCGGAAGTGTCTAAAAAGGTCAGTGGATACGGCGCCAACTATTGGATCAACCGTTATACGATTCTCGACATTTCCCGTCTGTTACGGAATAAATCGTTATCGTTTGTCCAGATTTCCGATATGTTCGGATTTTCATCACCCGCCTATTTCAGTCGCTATGTACAACAGAACCTGGGAGTAAATCCATCGGATTACAGGGAATAGTTCATTTATCCCTGAATTTGTCATAATCGGTAAAAAT
>JADIMO010000116.1 GCA_017694755.1 Candidatus Cryptobacteroides merdavium | reverse complement strand
CAACGATAATCCTCGGATTTTCGTGGTGAGGTACACAGGAGGTACAAAAAATGGCGTAAAAAGGCTTAGCAACGATTATCAACGATACTTGTGCAACAAAAAAGGCGCCCGTAAAGAGCGCCATATTAATCGATTATAATCAATTTAACTATTTGATAATCAAGTATTTACTTGCCGACGCAAAAATTCTCAAAAATATTCCCCAGCACCTCATCCGTGGAGATTTCGCCGACGATGGAGCCGATGTGGTAGAGGACTTCGCGGAGGTCCTGGGTGAGAAGGTCGGTGGGGAGGGCGTCAGAGAGGCCGGAGCGGACGCGGACGAGGGCGTCGCGGGCGTTGGAAAGGGCCTCGTAGTGGCGGGTGTTGGTGATGAGGACGGTGTCGGAATTGGAGATGAGGCCGCTTTGGGTGGAGGCGAGGGCGGACTTCAAGGCGTCAAGGCCTTCGCCGGACTTGGCGGAAATGGGGATGATGGAGATGGGCGGGATGGAACCGGCTTTGGAAACTGGTTCGACTGGATGATATTTTCCGAAGAGTTTAATATTGTGGTCTTCAATAAGTGAAACAATATGGTTTTTAATTATAACATAATTGTTGGCAGCATTAAAATCATCCATTTGACGGAAATTGCCGGAAATCTCTTTGTCCGCATAGGTTTCTTTTGCGGCAGCATCGGCAGTAGCAGGTATAGCACCTATGGACTTGGCACAAGCTGGCGAAGCATCCACGGTTCCGGCTCCGCGAACAGTCGGGCCAGCAGTTGGAGCAGAAGAAACATCTTTAGCCGCAGCAATAGATTCCGCCGCATGCGAGTCAACATCTTCGGCCCCCGCACCTGTACCCGAATCCAAAGTTGCCCTGTCATAGGACTGCCCGAAAACGGTCCCTCCTCCAAGGTCGCATTTGTTGAGGAGGAATATCAGTTTCTGGTGGCGGGTGTCGACATTCATGAGGATATCGTTGACGCTGCGGGTGAGGTCTTCCTCAGGGCGGGTGATATCAAGCATGGCAAGGACTACGGTGGCTTCGCGGATCTTTTTGAAGGTGCGCTCGATGCCGATTTTCTCGATGGCTTCGGAGGTCTCGCGGATGCCGGCGGTGTCGATGAAACGGAAGAGGATGCCGTCGATGGTCATGGTTTCCTCGATGGTGTCGCGGGTGGTGCCGTGGACATCGGAAACGATGGCGCGGTCTTCGCCGAGAAGGGCGTTCAGGAGGGTGCTCTTGCCGGCATTGGTGGCGCCGATGATGACGACGGGAACGCCGTTTTTGATGACATTGCCGAGGCGGAAGGATTCCATGAGGGTGGAAATATGCCTGATGGTTGACTTCAGGAGGGTGTCAAGTTCGTGCCTGTCGGCAAATGTTACATCTTCTTCGCTGAAGTCAAGCTCCAGTTCCATAAGGGAAACAATATGAAGCATCTGCGCACGCATCTTGGACAGTTCGCGGGAGAATCCGCCTTTGAGCTGGTTGATGGCTACACGGTGGGCAGCGGCATTCTGGGAGGCTATGAGGTCAGCAACGGCTTCGGCCTGGGCAAGGTCCATCTTGCCGTTCAGGAAGGCACGGCGGGTGAACTCGCCAGGCTCTGCGGTGCGGGCTCCGGCCTTGACAAGCAGCTGCATCAGGCGGTCGGCTATGTACTTGGAGGCGTGGCAGGAAATCTCCGCGGAGTTCTCGCCGGTATATGAATGAGGTGCACGGAAAATGCTCACAAGAACTTCATCAAGGAGCTTTCCTGATTCGTCCTTGACGGTGCCGAACCTGATGGTATAGCCTTTTGAAGAGGCTATATGCCCGGAATCTGCACATGAACCCACACCTGAGTCTGCATTTGAATCCTTGTCTGAATTGTCTGACGTTGCCTTGCATTCTATCACCTTGTCGGCTATTTCAAGAGCATTTTCTCCGCTGAGGCGGATGACTGTGATGGCGCCCGTACCCGGAACCGTTGCAGGAGCGCAGATGGTATCGTCGTTGCCTGTGTACATAGACTTTCTCTAAAGTTTAAAATCCCTGACGGCAAAATTACAACAAATGCCGATGATGAGAAAACAAAATGAAATGTTTGCGATAAAATTGAAAAATGGATTATACCCTCAAATATACTGTTACAGAAGGCAAAATATCGAAAAATACGGAAAATGACAGACGAGTGTTGTCCGGATTTCGCTATCTTTGTCTGCGTCAAAAATAAGCGAAGCAAGACAGTTTCACATAAGCAATAAGAAGCAATGGCGGACAGGATGACAAAGGAGCAAAGGCACAGATGCATGTCGCATATCCGCAGCAAGGACACACGGCCGGAAGTGCTGGTGAGGAAGTCGCTCTTTGCTGCAGGATTCCGCTATCGGCTGAACGTGAAGGCTCTGCCGGGGACGCCGGACATTGTACTGAAGAAATACCATACGATAATACTGATAAACGGATGCTTCTGGCACGGGCATGAAGGATGCAGACATTTCGTGCTGCCGCAGACCAACAGGCAGTTCTGGGAAGAGAAAATCAGCAGGAACAGGCGGAGGGACACGGCGGTACTGGCCCGGCTCGAAGCGCTCGGATGGAAGGTGCTCACTGTATGGGAATGCGAACTGGAACCGGCAAGGCGGACCGGCACACTGGAAAGCCTGCCCAGGAAAATCATGGAATGCAGCAGACAGCATGAAATGGAAGCGGCTCAGCGGAAACGCCTCAGGGCGGAGCGGCGGGAAGAACGCGAGGCGGAAAAGGTCCGGAAGTCCCTTGCAAGGGATGAAATCTACAACAGATATGAAATCCCCAAAAGGATAATGACCGAGTCGGAAAAATACGATCAGAATATATAAAATAACGGCCGAACCGGAACAGTACGGCACATATAAAGGTGGCATCCTGCCCTGCAGCAAACCGCATAATTTGGTCAGAAGGAAGAAAGGTCAATGTCTGTGATGCCTCCGATGCCGTTGAAGGTGATTTCCTCCGGATTGCAGGTCCCTATCACGACGGTGTATTCGCCGGAACCGGAATAGATGTGGGTGAGACCGGACGAGTATTTATCGCTGCGGCCGTCGCCCCATTGAACGGAACCGGCAGAAAAGCCGGAGCCTGAAATGGCAGGGACAGTGTAGCTGTCGGAGGTATGGGTGATGCGGACAAAACTGTTGCTTTCAGGACCTGAATCCAGCCGTTGTTCCTCCGGAGTACAGGACAATGGAACAAGGCAAACGGATATCACCAGGACGGATATTTTGAATATATTTTTCATTATTCCTTTAATTTTAATGTCAACTCCTTCTCACCTTCTTCATTTTTCAGGACAAGACGGCACCTTCCGGCAGGCAGAAGCGAGGAATCGACGGTGACTTCATCGCCACGCCTTTCGCAAATGTCACTAAGGTCCGTGCCGTCAGAAGCATACAGGGAAACGGAAACTTCGCTTTCGACAAGGACATGCAGAAGTCCGTCAGTCTTGTTGTAGGTGAGCCTCGTGGACTCCAATATCGCATTGGTGGATAACAGAGGGATTTCCCAGACACAGCCGCTCTCTTCATTGCCTCTGGCCACATTCCATACGGAATCCCCTTCGCCACGGTAAAGTGCCCGTATACGATAGCCTTCAAGAACAGGAGAAGTTACGGTCACGGACCCTGAAACGCAGAAACCGTAATTCGGTTCAATTTCATTGACAGGACCTCCGAAAAGTCTCTGGACAATATTCCCGCCAGCATCAGTGACGGCAAAAATCACATCTCCGCTGAAAGCCGCGGCACCCATGTTATACAGAAGGCCTCCCGAAAGGGTGAACGGGACATTCCTTTCCGGAGTCCTGTCCGTGCTGAGTCCGCGATACACTGTGCCGTCTTCAGGATCTTCGTATGCCTCGAAACCGAGAGACACCGTCCACTCCCCTCCCTCGTCCCGTTTCAGACCGACAAGGGCATCCTGGCCGTTGTTGTAGCCGCCGGCCGAACCGCCTGCGCCCTGACCGTCAGGATTGAGGGCGGACAGGAGAAAATACCCGTTGCAATAGCCGCTCCAGCCCCAGTTGACATGGAAATACCCGTTGTCTGTATATCCGTCCAGCACAAAGGCATGGCCGCCGCTGTCGCTGCTGCCCCCGTAAAAGACAGGGTTGCCGCCGTCGAGCTCGGTCATCATCATTTCATTCCATTCCGAAGCAGCAATGTTTCAGTTCTGTTTCCGGTAGGTGACGACGGCTATGACATTGATCACTACGGCAAAGGATGCAAGCATGACAAACTGGAAGCCGAGATCGGCAAAACGGCTGCCCTTCAGACAGACTGAACGCAGGATTTCCACAAAATATGTTGTCGGAAGCATATATGTGACATACTGGGACCATGTCGCCATCGAACTCACAGGGGTGAAGATTCCGCTCATGAGCATGAATATCAGGACAAAGAAAAACATCATGAAGACGGCCTGGAGCATGGTTTCGGAATAATTTGAGATTATCAGGCCGAAACCGGCAATGAAGGCAAGGAAGAGGATGGCGCCCACATAGATTTCAGGCAGGCCGCCATGGGACGCAAGACCGTAGACAAAATGGGCGATGAGTATGGAAAGCGTGAATGCGAAGATGCCGAGAAGACCGTAAAAGACCATCTTGGAAAGCATGAAATCGCGTTTGCGGACAGGAGATACATTTATCTGTTCGATGGAGCCGCTCTCCTTCTCGGAAACGATGCTCAATGCCGGGAAAAAGCCTCCGACAAGGATTATGGAAACTATCATAAGGGCCGGGACCATGAATAGCCTGTACTCCAGATGGGGATTGTACCTGAACTGGGGCTTTATGGAAAGGGGTGCGCCGGATGCCAGACCGCCTGAAGAGGGCAGTCCGGAAGAAAAGTCAGTTATGATGGAGGAAAGATATCCTCCTCCGATGGAGCCCTTGGTGCTGTTGACGGCATTGGCTGCAATGAAAATCTCCACCTGCTCCCCTCTCCCGACCGAGCGTTCCATCCCTTCCGGAATCTCAATGATTATGTCTGAATCACCACGGCTCAGGCCGTCCATCGCCTGGGAATAGGTGTCAGGGTATGACGCAAAGACAAAATAACCTGACTGGGAAATCTTGTCGATGAGCTGCATGGACATTGTTGAACGGTCCCTGTCCACGATTGCAAGCCTGACATCCCTGACCTCCATTGTGGCGAGCAGAGGCACGAACAGCATCAGCAGCGCCGGCAGCAGGACAAGCACGGCCGGCATGAAAGGATTGCTGACAAACTGTTTCCACTCCTTGACAAATAAAAATCTGAACGGTGACATTTTCTATACAAAGATGTATTCATTATTCATTTTCCATATACATTTTATTCCAGCCTGTCGTTGAATTTCTTCACGGCAGCCGTGAATATGACGGTGGCCATCAGTACCAGTATCGTCATCTCCTTGAGGACAAAACGCACGGGGACACCTTCTATCATTATCTTCCTGATGGCTTCGATGAACCATTTGGCAGGCACCAGCTGCGCAAGCCACTGGAAAACCCGCGGCATGCTTTCTATCGGATAGAGCATGCCGCTGAGCATCATCACAGGCACCATGAACAGCATGCCGCAGATGAGGGTCGCGATGATCTGGGTCTTCACCAGGGTGGAGACAAGCATTCCTATCCCGAGGGACAGTATGATATAGATCACCGACACGAGAATCATCCAGAAAAAACTTCCCGCCACCGGCACTTTCAACACGAATATGGTCAGCAGCAATATGTTGACCAGCACCACGCATGAGATGACGAAATAAGGTATCATCTTCGCGAGCACAATGTTGATGGGCTTTATCGGAGAAACCAGCAGGACCTCCATGCTGCCCGTCTCCTTTTCCCGGACAATGGAAACCGAGGTCATGAGGGCACAGATGAGCAGCAGGATCAGCCCCATGATGCCGGGAACGAAATTGTAGGAACTTTTCAGCTGCGGGTTGTAGAGCATCCGGAGATTCGGGACAAGATTTCCGCCTGCGGAGGAAGCATTGAGCATAGCTGCTTCCTGCAGGTCATCGCGGAAATATTCCGTCACTATTCCTGTCAGATACATTACTTCCATCGAGGCATTGTTGGGATTCGTGGCATCGGTGATGACGGCAATCTCAGCCCCGCCGGGTTTCATCATCTTGGACATGAAATCGTCCTCGAACAGCAGAGCCGCATCAATCTCACCTCTGCGCATTGCCCGGTCAATCCCGGCTTCGGAATCATATCTGCCGACATAAGTGAAATATTCGCTCTTGTCCACCTTCTCCATCAGCCTCATGACGGCAGGATCCCCGTCCGGGGCGCAGACCCCCACATTGACATTCCTGATTTCCGTGGAAATGGCGAAGCCGAACAGCACTATCAGCGCCGTAGGCAGCCCCACAAGCACCAGAAGAGTCTTTGTGTCCCTGAAAATATGCAGAAACTCCTTCTTTACGAATGCAAAAAATTCTTTCATCTGCAACAATCATTCAAAAAATCGTGCCTCATCATCAAAATCATTCTGTCCTGCGTGCGCCTCGGGCCAGCAGGTCAAATACATCGGCAATGGAGTCCGCCCTATATTTTCTTTTCAGCGCCGCAGGACTGTCAAGTGCCTCAATCCGTCCGTCCACCATCATTGAAATCCGTCCGCAATACTCCGCCTCGTCCATATAATGTGTGGTGACAAATGCCGTGATGCCGTCATCCACCGCCTCATATATCAGTTCCCAGAACTGCCTCCTTGCCGCAGGGTCCACGCCTCCTGTAGGCTCATCCAGGAACACTATCTCCGGCCTGTGGATGATGGCCACCGAAAAGGCGAGCTTCTGCTTCCATCCCTGCGGCAGATCCTTCACAGGGGCATTCTTCTCGGGCATCAGGGAAAGCCGGTCCAGAAGGCTGTCGATACGGCGGCCGACTTCAGAGCGCGGCACCCCGTAGATGCCTGCAAAAAGCTCCATGTTGTCCTTGACGGTCAGATCCCCGTAAAGTGCAAAACGCTGGCTCATATATCCTATGTGCCTCTTTATCTGCTCCGACTGTGTGCGGATGTCAAATCCTGCCACATGGCCTTGTCCTGATGTAGGAAAACTCAATCCCGTCAGCATCCTCATGGCAGTGGTCTTTCCTGCACCGTTGGCTCCCAGAAATCCGAATATCTCGCCTCTATGCACATCAAATGATATGTCATTCACTGCGATGAAATCCCCGAACTTCTTGGTGAGGTGCTCCACTTCTATCACATTGCCCGAATCCCGCACAATCCCCGCCCCAATACCTTCTTTGGAACGGAACATGTTTCTTACCTTTGCCCTTTCCGCCTTCATCATCTGTCCTCCAGGTTCATATAACAATCCTCCAAAGAAGCCTTCACAAGCCTGGCCTCAACACCCGAATGCCCGTATTCCCCCGTCAGGCGGGCTGCGATTTCCCCTGCCTGCAGGGATGTGCCGTCCTTCAGCGTGACATGGTGGGTGTCTCCGAAAGTGTAGCACCGGTCTGTTTCCGGCATGCTTCTGAGGTCATGCAGCAGCCGGAACATGTCATCGGACCTCACTGCAACCAGGCTCTTGTCAAACTTTGAGATTATGTCCGAAGGCGAGTCTATGGCAAGAAACTTTCCGGACTTCATCATCGCCACCCTGTCGCATCTGTTGGCCTCGTCCATATAAGCCGTGGAAACCACAATGGTCATTCCCTTTTCCTTCAGCTCAGCCAGATTCTCCCATAGTTCCCGCCTTGACGACGGGTCTACCCCTGTCGTCGGTTCGTCCAGAAACAGCACGGCAGGAGAATGAATCAGGGAACAGCACAGGGCCAGCTTCTGTTTCATCCCTCCCGAAAGCTTGCCTGCCTTGCGTTTCTCGAAAGGCTTCAGACGGCAGTATATGTTCTCTATCAGCCCATAGTTGCTGTCCACATCCTTGCCGAACACGGAAGCGAAGAAATCAAGGTTCTCCCTTACGCTAAGGTCTGAATAGAGGGAAAACTTCCCCGGCATATAGCCTATCATCGTCCTTATCTTCCTGTAATCCTTCACAATGTCCAGCCCTTCGACCGTTGCAGTGCCCCCGTCCGGGGAAATGAGGGTCGCAAGCATCTGGAACAGCGTGGTCTTCCCTGCCCCGTCCGGCCCTATGATGCCGAACAGCTCTCCCTTCAGGATGGAAATGTCTGCCTGCAGGTCCACTGCAGGAGGAACTCCTTCCCTATAGCATTTCCTGAGCCCGTGTATCCGTATCGAATCCATAAATGTCATCTTTTACATAAACCGCCTGCAATCCTCTCAGGAGGACTGCCGCAGGATTCATCATGCCCGGTATCAGAATACGATTCCGCCGTACATTCCGAGCTTGATGAGCCCGTCATTCCCGACTGCCACCTTTATCGCATAGACAAGGTTGCGCCTCTCGTCGTCAGTCTGTATGTTCTTTGGCGTGAACTCACTCTGTGAAGAAATCCATGTCACGGTGCCGGGATACTCCTTGGAATATCCTTTCCCGTAGTCGGAATAGACCTTGACCTGCTGCCCTATCTTTATCTCCGACAGCTGCGCAGATGTCACATAAGCCCTCAGATAGACCCTGTCCAGGTCTGCCACCTTGAAAAGAGGCCTCCCGGCAGCCACGAACTCGCCGGCTTCCGCATATTTGGTCAGCACCGTACCGGACACAGGTGAAGATATGCGGCATTTGGCAAGCTTGTCGTCTATCTGGGCTATCTGCATCCCGATGCTGGAACTCTGAGCGTCAAGGCTTGAAACGGAGTTTTCCAACGCCGTTTCCTGCGCGTCAAGCTGCACCTCCATGACCGCTATCTGCGACTCGATGTCATCCATCTGCTTCTGCGTGGCCGCTCCGTCGGCAAGGAGCCTTGCCACCCGGTCCTTTTCCCTCTCCAGCGTCTTCAGCTGCTCCTTCATGGCCTGCACCTGTTTGGCGATGTCCGGCCTGTTCTTCAGCACTGATTCCGCACTTTTTGCCAGCTGCATCCTCGTAAGGTACAGCTGCACGGTGTCTATGCACCCGAGCAGAGTCCCCGCTTCGACATCAGCCCCTTCCTCGGCATTGAAATACAGGATTTTACCCGAAGACTCTGCCGAAACCGTCACTTCCGTGGATTCAAAATACCCTTCCGCATCATATCCGCTCCGGTTCGCATTGCAGCCCGTCAGCACCATCGCCGCAACACATATCATCGCTGTCCTTTTCATATCTTTTCTTTTTCTCCTTTATTCTTTATAAAATGTCTATCCTCAATCAAATTACCCCAAAAAAGTCATCCCCTGTGCCGCCAAGGCGCTTCAGCAGTCATCCCGAGCGCAGTCAAGGGGTCTGTCCCCTACGGTGCGTCAGAACGGGTAAGATGCAAGGTGCCTGCAACGCCGCAGATTGCCCGTTATCACGCACCGTCCTCACTGGTTCAGCACCACCTTAAGGTCATATATATTCTTCAACAGCTCCAGTTCATGCCTCGACCTCTCCACCATCGCATTGTTCTCGTTGATGATGTCCCTCAGAAGGTCGTTCACCGTAATCACCCCGTTGCGGTATTTCGACTCCGAAGCCTTGCGCACGGACTCCCTGAGGCGGACAATCTCGTCATCCGAGGCCTTCAGGTCGTACATCCGGTCTATCTCCTTCTGTATCTGGGTCTGCTGTATGTCAGTATTCCATTTGAAGACATCCCGCTGGAGCTCGACGGACTTCTGGGAAAGATTTATCTTGCGCATGTCGTTCTTTCTCGTATAGAACCCGGATATGTCCCACTGCAGGGTGATTCCCGCCATCCCGTTCCACGACATCCTGTTATAGACCATGTCATCAAAGATATTGAGTCCAGGCTTCCCGTACCAGCCCTGGGCAAAAAGCGCGAACTTAGGCATCACGGCCACATTCAGCATCTTCTTCTGCGTCTCGATCTCCCGTATCTGCGCATCAAAGAGCATCAGCTCGGTCCTTAGATTCTGTTTCGGATCCACGAGCATGACCTCCGGAATCTCGAAGACTTCCGAGTCCTCGATCTTGCGGCCTATCATTATTGCAAGCATGTCCTTATAGGTGCGCACGGTGTTTTCAAGCTGCTGCCTCTGCTGGCGGAGGGTGAGCAGTTCCACCTTAATATTGTCGATGTCGCTCTGCAGGGCCGCCCCGTTCCGTACGGCTGATTCAACGCTCTTCATGTTTGCAGTCATGAGGGTATCCATGTAGAGGTTGGTCCTCAGGTTGGACTCCATCACAAGAATCCCGAAATACATCTGGTTGATTCTCGTCTTCAGAGCCTCCATATCCTTGTCCAATGTCAGCTTGGATACCTCCTGCTGAGCCTTCACCGCCTCCCTCTGCGCCTTCGAATATCCTCCGTCCCAAATGGTCTGGCTGATGTTCAGCTGCACCTTGTACTGGTCCTTAGACAGGCCTTCCATGTCCACGCCCGCAATTGCAAGCAGGTCATTGAACGAGTCCGGAAAGGCTGTCACATCGCTCTGATAAGTTGCCTGCGCCGCAAGGGAGATCTGCGGCACATAGCCCATGGCGGCATTCTCAAAAGAATACCTCGACATCTTGTCCGTCAGTTCATACTGCTTGACAAGAGGATAGTTCTCCCTCACCATCCGGTAGCACTCATCAAGCGTTATGGCCGGCAGCTGCAGCGACACGGCGGCCAGTGCAGCCAAAGATATCAACATTTTCCTGATATTCATCATTTTATTTATTTTCATACTATACTCTATGCATTTCTCCTGTTTCTGACCGCACGGACCGTCACGAATGCCGCCAAGGCCAGGAAACAGGCGAGGATGGTGAACATCTCCACCTTATGGTTCATCGGATCCACCCAGAACTCCGAAAGAAGATTATTACGGGCGAAGACCTCGATGAAAGTCCAGAATATGATGACAGTCGACACGGCCATCCTGATGTTGGCTCCCCAGGCCCCCAATTTCAACTGATACCGGAACATGAACACAGAACCGACAAGGCAGACCACCGCCACTATCAGAGTCACAGGATGACTGTCACCGAGGAAAACCGGGTCGTACATGAACATCAGTGCCAGATAGAGGGTCCACATCATCACATTCAGCTCCAGAAAAGTGGTTATCGAGGCATGATGCGACATCGAGCGCGGGACGATTTCATCCCTCCTATCCCTGAAAAACACCTTCTGCAGCCAGTTGTAGGCATGACATCCCGTCCTTGTATTGAAAATATAGATGACCATGAACATCATCCATATGCCGAATGTCGCCGGCATGATCAGATACTCCGGCCTCGAACCGGTCATGGCCTTCAGTTCAGCCACAGGGATGTCCTTGATGTCCACACCGTTGATAAGGGTCTGATGGCTTATGCCTATCCCGTTGAGATACTCCGTCGTGGTGGTGACGATTCCCGAGCCCACGAGGTCATAATGTACTCCATACCTGGCCGCATAATAGGCAAAAAGGAATTCCACCCAGCCGGTCCAGAAGAGCAGGCCGCCGAAAAGCCCCCAAAGCGTCTGTTTCGTGTCCCCTTTCACAAAGACACCGGCAATGACCATGGCCAACCCCACTGCTCCCATTGCAAATGCGGAATAATGCAGCACGGAAGCCGTCATTGTCGTTTCCATCACTTTCATCAGCGCATGCCCGAGAGGCATGGTGAACAATACGAGAAAGAAAGATGCCACTGTCTTTCCCCAATACCTTTTCTGTATCATGATACAAACTTTGTGTCAAATCCCGTTTCCCGCAAAA
This sequence comes from Candidatus Cryptobacteroides merdavium, assembly GCA_017694755.1. Classification (GTDB taxonomy): domain Bacteria; phylum Bacteroidota; class Bacteroidia; order Bacteroidales; family UBA932; genus Cryptobacteroides; species Cryptobacteroides merdavium. The sequence goes on along the minus strand of JADIMO010000116.1, from coordinate 2,865 downwards.
GGAATACCGGACAGAGACAAAATTACTCAATATACATCAAATGTCATTGCTCCGGCGCATATTTGTTTGTCGGAAATGTCTTCCCGGACAGGAAATGCAAAGTGAGCGCATAAATGTAAAATGATTATTATTTTCAGTAATACTGGTATCGTCCGGGAAATGCATTATGGATAATTTTGTATCCGGAAATCAGCAAAGGACCTGACGGACACAATTCAAGGCCGTAAGGATTCCTCTGACAACAGAAAAATGGACAAATGAAAAAGATTGCACTTGCAATGGCGGTCCTCGCAATGTCAGGCACCGCATTCGCACAAAAGACAGGAGGTGAAATGGGAAAGACAAAGACACTCGTGGCATGGTTTTCAGCCACAGGCACAACTGAAAAGGCGGCAGAAATCATAGCGGAAGTCACCGGGGGCGACATGCATGAAATCCGGCCTGCGGAAGAATACACAGCAGCAGACCTCGACTGGAGGGACAGGGAGTCCCGCAGCAGCAGGGAAAATGCCGATCCCGCCTCCCGCCCTGAAATTGTGAAGGACCTCGGCAACGCCGACGGATACGACACCATATATATAGGTTATCCGATCTGGTGGAATGTCGCACCGAGAGTCATCAACACCTTCATTGAAACCTACGGATTCGAGGGAAAGACGGTGATTCCGTTCGCAACTTCAGGCGGAAGCACCATATCCAACTCCGTAAAAGTCCTGCGTGAGACCTATCCCGGCATCAGATGGCAGGAAGGCAGGCTTCTCAACGGGGCATCCGAGTCCTCTGTCCGCCAGTGGCTCGGCAGATGAACAATCCTTTCAACTCTTTTATACCTCTGTTATACCATATTCACAACGGGGTCCGGCCGTGCGGTCCGGTCCCTTTTTTTGACTGAACCATTCAATCCGGTGGCTATCTGCCTGATTTCATCAGACAGAACCTGCGGCCATAGGTAAGCATTCTCCATATCCATTCGAGCGGGCCGAAATTGAAGAAATGCATCCAGAACCGGCTGAAAGCCATCTGGAATACATAGACCGACATAGCTGTCAGCAATGTGGCCGAAAGGCCGGCAGAAGCGCCGAAGCCGAGCCCGATGCCGTAGAAGATGAACATGCCGAGCAGGGACTGCCCGATATAGTTCGACAGCGCCATCCTTCCGGGAGCGGCGAGCCATTTCCACAAGCCGCCTTCCCTGAACCGCAGATACAGCAGGCTGAGTCCCGCCATATAGGCAAAGCCCATCGGATAGACACTCACAAGATACAGGACTGAATGGGCCACATTGCCGAAAGGATGACCTTCCATGCAGCTCCAGGCATAGACGAACGAGAACGGAAGACCTATGATGAAACACAGGCCTGCCGCCTTTCTCAGCAGCGGCTTCCTGTCCTCCAGGCAAGCATAGAGTCTGTTACGGCCCATCCAGAAACCTGTCAGGAACAAGCCCAGGACCTTGAAATACCGGTTCCCGTCCACCAGCTCCTGTATCCGCACCATAGCCCCCTGTACGAGAAACTGCAGCACTTCCCTATAGCTGTCGGCATCCCTCAGCCAGACGCCGAAATTCTCTTCCGTAATGCCGTATCTGTCACAGAAATGCCATTGTGCCTTGACTGCAGGAGCCGAAAGCGGAACCCCGGCAGCTGCAGTCACCGTGTCCACGGCAACGGGCAAAACCAGAAAAAAGGCAGCCGCAGCCAGCAATCCCCGGCCGGAAACATTTCTGAACAGCGGAAGAATCATTCCTACAAGGGCATACAGCATGAGAATGTCCCCGCTCCAGATGAACATCAGATGCAGGAAGCCGATGAGCACCAGCAGGGCCATCCTGCGGTAGAATATCCTGAAACCATTCTGGCCCTTTTTGGCGGCATTGGAAATGATGATGGAAAATCCTATTCCGAAAAGCAATGAAAACAAGGTATAGAATTTCCCGTCCACGAAAAAATACAGCAGCCACCTCAATACACGGTCAATGCCTGCCGAAGGCATTGCTGCAACCGTTTCGGCGCTCTGGAATGTATAAAGTGAAAATTCAGGATAATTCGCCAGACAGATTCCAAGCAAGGCAAATCCTCTCAGCACATCCAGTATCCTGTGCCTTTCCGATGCCTTCACCGGAGCAGCCTGTGCCGCGCCTGTTTCATTTCCCTGCCCCGACAGGCGGATAGCCGTCTGCTGCGAAACCGCATTCTTCTCTGCATCAGATCTCTTTCTACACATACAATACTCTCTTTTCTACATATGATATTCTCCAGGACAATGCCGGAATCTCTTTCCGCCCGCCAGGAAAAACGATTTTACCGTCCGGTACATTACCCTCATTTTATTGGGCCATTATCCTCATCTTATCGTGACGACAGTGACTCCCGCTGCTCCAGGCTGCCAGGTGCACTTGACGGCAAACACTTCATCCAGTTCCCTGCGCAGAAGATTCCTCAGAGTGCCGTCCCCCACACCATGTATGAAAGTTATCCTCATGCCACGGTGCCTCAGGTTATCCCTGATGACCCGGCGGAACACATCCATCTGGAATTCCAGTTCATGCCCTTTCAGAACGGAATGTCCCCCCGGCAGTGCGTCAATATGCAGGTCGACTGAAATATTGTTGGAGTATCTCCCTCCATATCTGTCATTTCCATGGCTTCCTTTCCCCCCGCTGCATTCCTTCCCATGCCGCAAATCAGGTTTCGGACTCTTCGGCACCGCCCCCGACATCATCAGTTCCTCCTCTGCATCGGCCATGACTATCTCATTATATGCCGCCTCCAGCACCAGACCGTCTTCAGTCTGGACCTTCACCGTCCTTCCCAACTCCACCACCGTTCCCCTCACATCAGAATCCATCAGCACCACCCTCTGCCC
>JADIMO010000014.1 GCA_017694755.1 Candidatus Cryptobacteroides merdavium | reverse complement strand
GTCCAGAACTGGGGTCAGACTGCCCAGCAACTGGCCATCCTGTTCCCGGACAGGTTCAGGATACTGTCCTGAAAAAACACTATTATTTGGAGTTCTTTGATAGGTTTGATAAATTAGCGGTCGGAGTAGGCGGCCATGGCCGCCTACTCCGACACAACAAAACTAAACTTGACACAGTTCAGTTTACACTCCCATCTTGCCTCAGCGAACTGAAGAAAGTGCTTCTGGTATTCATCATGTTTCTCATGATAAAATGAATTTCTCCGGCAATCTTCAGGAAATCTTCAGTGAGAATATGAATTCCAGTCCGCCCTCCTTGCGGTTCACGGCACGGATGTCACCTCCATGGAAAGCTATGGCATTGCGGACAATGGACAGGCCGAGACCTGAACCTCCGGCATCACGGGTTCGGCCTTCGGAAACACGGTAGAAGCGTTCGAAGATGCGTGAAAGATGTTCCTCATTCACACCCTTGCCGGTATCATAATAGGTGAAATGGTAATGTCCGTCGCTCTTGGCATAGCATTCCAGATGTATGCGGATGCCGTCACCGGCATATTTCAGGCTGTTCTCGACAAGATTTCTGAACACGGCATATATGAGAGAGGCATTCCCCTGTATGACAAGATCATCGGAAAGCATGTTCTCGACCTGGATCCGCCTGCTTTCAAGAGGCTCGCGGAACTCCTCGAAAATCTCATCGGAAACGGACTTGAGGCTGACCTTCTCCTTCTGCAGCTGCTCCGGGGCCTCCTCTATCTTGGTTATGAGGGCGATATCCCTGATGAGGTCGGAAAGTCGGAGGGTCTGGACATATGCACGGTCGATGAACACCTGCTTCCTTTCATCAGGGACATCAGGACATGATATGAGCGTCTCCAGATAGCCGCGGATACTGCTGACCGGTGTGCGAAGCTCATGGGCAATATTGTTGGTCATCTGCTGCTTCATGTTCCGGTTCTTCTCGGTCTCTGTGACATCGTTGATAGTGATTTCAAAGCCGTTGTCCGGATATACGAGCATCTGTATGTCATAGTTGCGGCCTCCTTTCGGCAGCTTGAAGCGGAATACCGGAGGGAAATCCGTCTTCACAGGAGTGCTGTGATCAAGGAACTCATACAGAGGTGCAAACACGCTGCTTTTCCAGATGTCGTTGATGTCCGGGGTAGGACGGTCAAGAAGGGTATTGACAATCTGTATGAACTTGTAATTGGCATAAAGCTTTTCCCGTTCAGGAGAAAATATGGCGATGCCTCCGTCATAATAATGTATATGCAGGAGAAGCCTTTCCTTTTCGAGGGCTATCATATTGTTGCTCTGCTCCAGCCTGCGGTAGCTTTCCAGCATCTTGTTGCCGATGGCTCCGAGCTCGGAATCAGGAAAAGTGATGCTCGCATAATCCACCGCGCCCTTCTCCGCAGCCTCGGCGAAACTGTGCAGGCGCGATATCCCCTCCCCGAAATGGTCGGCAAGAAATATCAGCGAAAAGAGGGCGACCACAAACAAAGAGAATACCAGTATCAGAAAAAGCGTGTCAGGCTGGAAAAAGCGCCTGACATCCACTTCATATGGAATGGCCACACGCACCACGAACCCGCCGTATGATTTGGCAAAATAAAAATAAGGTATGCCTGTCGTGTCAGAAACCCTTATGGCAAACCCCTCGGAAGAGGCAAGGGACTGCTGCACTTCAGGGCGCATGATGTGGTTGTCCAGAGAATCCACATCGGCCCTTGAATCGAATATTACCTTCCCGTCCTTGTCTATCACTGTCACACGCAGTTCCGAAGGCAAAATGGAAAGCACCTCCGGATAATCTTCCGTCTGTGCAATTATGTCAGCATATACTGACAGCTTCGACTGGAGTATCTCCTCCTTGTACCTGCGCTCACTGCTGAGCTGGAACAGCACAATCAAAGCCGTGAATACAGTGAACACCCCGGCGAAATACAGAAGCAGCTGCTTCTTATATGTCCATTTCCTGTGCATCTGCAACCTTCATTCAATCAATGGATGGGATCAGATATTTTCCGTGACGCTGAAACAGTATCCGTAGCCGGACCTGTTTGTAAGATAGTTCTTGTATTCCCCGAGCTTGCTCCTTATCCTCGCTATGTGGACATCCACCGTTCTGTCAAGGACATAAGGGGCATCTTTCCAAAGTTCTCCTATGATTTCCTCTCGGGAATACACCCTGCCTGCATGGCTCGCCAGAAGGCTGAGTATCTCGAACTCCTTCTTGGACAGCACTATCGCCACATCATCGGCATAGACCATCTTCCTCATCAGGTCTATCTTGAGGTGTCCGGCGACCACAGGTTCCACATTCCTTGCCTTCTCGACCTGGACACGGCTTCTCTTGATGACAGCCTTGACACGGGCCAGAACCTCATGTATGGAGAAAGGTTTCCCTATATAGTCGTCACCGCCGGCCGAAAAGCCTGTAAGGAGATCGTTTTCCCCGCTTCTCGCCGTAAGAAAGATGATAGGCACCTGGCTTTTCCGCTCTTTCCTCAGCACCTCCGCCATCCGGAAGCCGGACATGCCTTCCATCATCACGTCCAGAAGTATCAGCGAATACGCCGGAGAAAACATGGAAAGGGCCTCCTCGGCGGAAGCGGCGCAGTCCACTTCATACCCTGCATTCTCCAGATTGAACTGCAGAATCTCCCTGATGTCAGCCTCATCATCGACGATGAGTATCTTGTCCTTGTTCATAAAATCTGAATTTTGGGGCAAAGGTAAATCTTTTTGATTTCATGATAATCATTGCATAAGGAAATATTTGATTACAGAATTGTTAAGACAACATTTCAGAATATCGTAACAATAATTTAACGGCATATCGGTTGAAATTAATTAATACTTGGCTACCTTTGCCGCCTAATCTATAGAATCTGAATCTGATGGACTGGATTTACCTTGGATTTGTAATTTTCCTTTTTATACTCGCCATCTCCGATCTCTGGGTGGGAGTAAGCAATGACGCCGTCAATTTCCTCAATTCGGCAATCGGTTCCAAAGTTGCGAAATTCCGCACTATCATCATCATCGCCGCAGCAGGCGTATTCATCGGGGCAATAATGAGCAACGGCATGATGGACATCGCCAGACACGGCATCTTCAGGCCGGAACAGTTCTGTTTCCAGGAAATAATGTACATCTGTCTTGCAGTGATGGTCACGGACATAATACTCCTGGATGTGTTCAATTCCCTCGGAATGCCTACATCAACGACAGTTTCAATGGTATTCGAGCTCCTCGGAGCCACATTTGCATTCTCGATGCTCAAAATCGCAGGATCAGACTCCGGACTTGGTTTTTCAGACTATATGAACACCGAAAAGGCCCTTTCCGTGATAATGGCCATATTCGTTTCCGTAGCACTTGCGTTCGCATTCGGTCTCATCATACAATACATATCCAGGCTCATCTTCACCTTCAACTATAAGAAGGACCTGAAATGGAAGATCGGCATTTTCGGAGGCATAGCCGCTACGGCGATAGTGTACTTCCTCCTTATAAAAGGTGCGAAAGATCTCTCCTTCATGACCGCCGACGTGAAAGAGTGGATTCACGTGCACACATGGCAGCTTCTCGGAGTCTGCCTCGTGTCCTTCACCATACTGATGCAGATACTCTATTTCTGCAAGGTCAACGTGTTCAAGGTAGTGGTGCTGATAGGCACATTCGCCCTCGCCACGGCATTCGCAGGCAATGACCTTGTCAACTTCATCGGTGTCCCTCTGACCGGCTATGCATCATATCTGGACTACATGGCATCCGGAAGTACAGACCCTACGGCACACATGATGGGTGTGCTCAACGGTCCGGCAAAGACGCCTATGGTGTTCCTCTTCCTGGCAGGAGTGGTGATGGTAATAGCCCTGGCCACCTCAAAGAAGGCGCACAATGTGACCAAGACTGAAATCAGCCTTGCAAAACAGGATGAAGGGGACGAGATGTTCGGTTCATCAAAGGTTGCAAGAAGCATTGTGAGATGGTCAACTTCCGTGGCGAACGGCCTCATAGCCATCACTCCGGCGAAAGTGCGCACATGGATAGGAAAGCGCTTCGACGCATCTGAAATCGAAATCGAAGACGGGGCATCCTATGACCTCGTCAGAGCCTCTGTCAACTTGGTGGTTGCATCCATGCTGATTGCATTCGGAACATCCCTCAAACTGCCTCTTTCCACCACATATGTTACCTTCATGGTGGCAATGGGTACTTCCCTCGCCGACAGGGCATGGAGCAGGGAAAGCGCAGTGTTCAGGGTGACAGGAGTGCTCTCCGTGATAGGAGGCTGGTTCGTGACTGCAGGCGTGGCATTCACATGTGCCTTCATCATCGCCCTTCTGATGCATTTCGGAGGCAATGCAGTCGCCATCATCATCGTGATTGCAGGACTTGCAGCCCTCATCCACAACAACATCCGCTACAAGGCAAAGAATGAGGACATCAACGGGGACAAGGAATTCAAGGCTATCCTGGCCTGTCAGGACAACGCCAAATCATGGGAACTGCTAAGCAGATATGTCGCAGAGAACGAGTCAGGTTTCCTCAACGGCATCGCCGATCAGTACAAGAAAATCACCGACGGCCTCATCGAAGAGAATGTAAAGGTGCTCCGCAAGTCAAGCAACGAACTCAAGCAGGAGAAGGTGAAACTTAAAAACCTGCGGAGAAAAGAGACCTTGTGTCTCAGGCACATAGACGCAGAGGAAGGTCTCAGGAAAAGCGCATGGTTCCATCAGGTATTCAATGACATGGAACAACTGTACTATTCCATCCGCCGCATATGCGAGCCTGTATACGAGCATGTGGACAACAACTTCTCTCCTCTCCCTGAAAAATATGCAGATGAATTCACTGTAAGCAGGGACAAGGTCCTCGGCATCATCGGAGGCATTTCCAATCTCTGCAACGAAGGGGACTACGGTGACCTGAGGAAATATGACGAGCAGATCAGCGGTCTTCAGACCGAGTTCTCCGACATGAGAAAATCCCTCATGACAGACATCCAGGGAGGAAATGTAAACCTTACGGTTGCCTACCTCTACCTGAATCTTCTCCAGGAATCAGAACAGATGACGATAGTCCTGCAGCAGATGTCCCGTGCATCGAGGAAGTTCCAGCAGGGGTGATCACTTCCTCTTCCACAGGACTGACATGTCTTCGAGTGTCTTGTCCCTGGTCTCGGGAACCCATCTGTACACAAATATGGCCGATGCAACTGCCATGAAGGCATAGATGCAATATGTGCCGCAGACACTCCACGCACTAAGGGATGGAAATGTGGATGAGACAAGGAAATTGGATATCCACTGTACGGCGACAGATATTGCCACGGCCTGTGAACGGATGGTATTGGGAAAAATCTCTGAAATGAGCACCCAGCATACCGGTCCCCAGGACATCATGAAAGATGCCGTATAGACGATGATGGACACAAGGGCCGCCACACCTATCGTGTCAGTGAAAGAAAGTGCCGAAAGGGCAGTCATTCCAAGAGTCATTCCTATGGATCCGGTGATGAGAAGAGGTTTCCGGCCGATCTTGTCCACGGTGAATATGGCCACAACGGTAAATACGATGTTGACAATGCCCATGACCACGGTCTGGAGCATCGAGGCATCTACGCTTGCTCCCATATTGGAAAATATCCTCGGGGCATAATAAAGCACCACGTTGATGCCTATCGCCTGCTGGAAGAAAGAAAGCAGCACACCGATGACAATGACTGCCTTCCCGTATGAGAAAAGCTTCTCCTTCTTCTCCTGCACGGTAGCCTTGATCTCCTGATGGATCTGTCTCGCCTCTTCCTGACCGTTGATGCGTACCAGCACCTTGAGAGCCTTGTCATCACGGCCCCTGAGGGTAAGGTATCTCGGAGTCTCGGGGACAAGAAGTATCAGGAAAAAGAAGGCAGCAGCAGGGAAAGCTTCGCTCAGGAACATTCTTCTCCATCCGATGTCCACCATTGCAGCCTGGATTTCCGCAACGGAGCCGCCAAGGGAATTCCGTATAAGATAATTGACGAAATAGACCACCAGCATGCCGAAAATGATGGCGAACTGGTTGCATGAGACAAGGGTACCGCGTATCCTTGCCGGTGATATTTCAGCGATATACATCGGGCATACCGCAGACGCGAGCCCTACTCCTATTCCTCCGATTATGCGGTAGAAATTGAAAAGGACAAGTACTGCCAATGAAGGTTCACCGTGCGGAAGTATCCAGCTTTCAGGGCACCATGACCCCACAGCCGACACAAAGAAAAGTACAGCCGCAATGACAAGGGACCTCTTCCTTCCCATGCTGGAAGCAAGGATGCCCGAAACGGCACCGCCGATCACACAGCCGATCAATGCACTTGAAACTGTGAAGCCGTGCAGCCATGAACTGTAGCTGAAATCCCCTGCCCCGGAGAAAAATTCAGAAAGAGCCTGTTCGGCTCCGGACACCACTGCAGTGTCGTAGCCGAACAGAAGCCCTCCTATGACGGCTGCCAACACTATCGATATCAGATAGAGCCGGCTGCCCCGGTCGTTTGAAGCATTCATAGTCCCAGGCTGCTATATATGAAGATTGATCAAAGCCTCGTAAAGTTCCTGTTTTCCGCTGCGTTGGACAGGCTCATGCGTACGCGCATATTCAGCCACCTGCTCAAGGGTGAGACGTCCTTCCTCAAAAGCCTTCCCCTCACCACTGTCATAGGATGAATACCTCTCTGTTGGCATCTATCGAACCGAGCATCCCGGCATCCACTGCGCACTGGAGCTCATGCTCGAAGGTATGACCGGCAAGGATGGCATGATTGGCCTCTATATTCACCTTGAAATCCTTGTCAAGCCCGTTTGCCCGGAGAAAGCCTATCACTGTCTCAGTATCCGCATCGTACTGGTGCTTCATAGGCTCCATAGGCTTAGGCTCCACAAGAAGATTCCCCTTGAAACCTTTTGAGCGGGCATAGTCCCTTGCCATGCGGAGCATGGTCGCCATATGGGACTTCTCCCTCTTCATGTCAGTATTCAGCAACGACATATAGCCTTCACGTCCGCTCCAGAACACATAATTCTCACCGCCCAGCTCTATGGTGGAGTCTATAGCATTCTTGATCTGGAGCATGGCCCTGGCCGCCGTATCGAAATCCGGGTTGGTGGATGCCCCGTTCATGTATCTCGCATGGCCGAACACGTTTGCAGTACCCCAGAGAAGCCTTATGCCCGTCTCCTCCTGCTTCTGCTTCAGGTAAGCCACAATCTCCTTCAGGTTCTTTTCATATTCTTCCGGAGAGGCGGCTTCATCGATGAGATCCACATCATGGAAGCAATAATATCCGATTCCCATCTTCTGCATGAATTCAAAGGCGGCATCAGCCTTGGCCCGCGCCCTTTCCATAGGACCCTCAGCCTCGTTCCACGGGAAAACCTTCGTGCCTCCGCCGAACTGGTCTGCACCCTCCGCACAGAGAGTAGCTGTCTTCCAGAGCAGCCCTGTCATCATCGGAAGGGTCTGTCATTCCGACAATTTTCAGGGATGAAAATGCCTCCTCTCGCGAACTGTACAGCCCTGCCCCGAGAGCGGCTCCACGCGCAGCTCCCAAAGCCCCGTCCGTATTGTAAAGCTCGATTCCGGCACCTGATAGAGTTGCAAGAGTCTTTCTGAACAAAGGGGAGAGGAATAGGTTGGCCTGCCCGGCCCTGCATGACATTCTTTCTCGCCCACGAATTCATTATTCCGGTCCCGTTGATACACAACAGGATGCCGAAGCGCGGCATATCCCGTACATGATTCACATGGACAAAAGTATTCACCCTTGAAAGCGGATCTGCCTTTGGAGTGTCCACCACACCATAGACCACACCGCTCGTACCTGCGGTCGCAGCGATTTCCCCCGGCTCCATCACATTGAGGGAAAACGCATTGTTCGGCTGGTCCCCTGCCCTGTAGGATACAGGTGTTCCCTCAGGAATTCCCAACAGCCTTTCCGCAGCGGCATCCGTATAAGAAAATATGCCCATGGACGGCACGGCCTCGGGAATCATCCCATGAGGTATCCCGTAATGGTCTGCAATGAAATCAGCCCTTCTTTCTTCCTTGAAATCCCAAAGAATCTGCTCGGAAAGACCGCTTATGCTGGTGGAGATGTTTCCCGTAAGACGGTATGCAATGTAATCGCCCGGAAGAAGGGCCTTATATGCCTTCTTAAAGACCTCCGGCTCGTTCCACCTGACCCATGCAAGCTTGGATGCCGTGAAATTGCCCGGGGAATTCAGAACATGCGAAAGGCAAAAGTCACGGCCGATTGACTCAAAGGCGTCAGCCCCGATATCCACAGCACGTGAATCACACCATATTATAGAATGCCTCAGCGGTTTCCCACCCTCTGAAACAAGGACAAGACCATGCACCTGGTAAGTGATTCCTATTGCAGCCACATCCGACATCGGACATGATCCGGAGACCTTCCTTATCCCCTGGCAGACATAGTCCCACCACATGTCCGGATCCTGTTCAGCCCAGCCGTTCCGCAGGGCGACGATGCACATTTCCGAATCGGGACACGTGGCTGAAACTACGCAATTTCCTGTCTCTATATCAAGCAATGAGACCTTCACGGAAGAAGATCCTATATCTATTCCCAAACTTTTCATGTGGAGATGGTTATCAGTCTGATACAAATGTACTTTATTGGGAGAACGAACGCAAACTTTGTCCGGAAATTACTCTAAGCAAAGACAATAACATCGAATAACCAACTATCAGTCATACAGATAAGAGAAAGAGGAAAGAACAGTAAAATAAACTATAAGTACCGTGAACAGGAGCAGAAAGGAGGACCGGCGTGCTCTGCAATACCAAGGACTGAACAAAACATCATCAGAAAAAAGAATATATAGAAAGAGTCCAAACGACAGTATATAAAAAAGGACTCCCGGGAAGAGGCTGTGCTGCTTCTGCAGCTCCCTCTCTCCGGGAGTCCCGATAAAAGCGGCGGCGGCCTACTCTCCCACCCTTCCGGGCAGTACCATCGGCGCTGGCGGGCTTAACTTCCCTGTTCGGCATGGTAAGGGGTGGATCCCCGACGCTATAGCCACCGCAGTATGTCACAATGGGAGAAAATCTCTGTTCTCACTCGGCAAAGAGCCTCACATTTCAAGAAGCTTTCGGGCTATTAGTACGGGTCGGCTTTGACGTCACCGCCTTTACACCTCCCGCCTATCAACGTGGTGGTCTCCCACGGCCCTCTATCGAAGTCTCATCTCGGAGACGGCTTCGCGCTTAGATGCTTTCAGCGCTTATCCTGACCGGACTTGGATACCCGGCGGTGCAGCTGGCGCCACAACCGGTAAACCAGTGGTCCGTCCGTCCCGGTCCTCTC
>JADIMO010000115.1 GCA_017694755.1 Candidatus Cryptobacteroides merdavium | reverse complement strand
TGCTCAGGACTACATGGGGGTATAGCTCAGTTGGCTAGAGCACCTGCTTTGCAAGCAGGGGGTCGTCGGTTCGACTCCGTCTACCTCCACCATCATTCAGGCAGTCACATCAAAGTGGCTGCCTTTTTGTTGATATCTGCATTGCCTCAAGACAAGCTTCTCGCAAATGCTCCATTCCTGTTGGTCTTCCGGTTTTTTGTGCCGTTCAAATCTGTTAAAGATTTCATTGCTCAATATGATATGATTCCTTGTACCGGCAAGAGTGCTGCCAGATTTGTTCAAGGGCGTGCCATTCGACAGGCCGTGGTAAGGCTTAGGGTAAGGAATGCAGAGGCTTTCGTGCGAAAAGATTAAATTTGCCTTGCATAACAACAAAAATTTGAAAAATGGACAGAATACTATCCACTTTGACATTGTCCGCGATGGCGGGTATTTTCATGATGGCAGGAACGGAAGGGGCTGCTGTGGCTTCTGTGCATGCGGCAGATGGTGCGGCAGCGGAATCCGGTGAATATGTTTCACAGAGGCCTGCAGAAAAGGACAGGCTCTTCAGATCTGAGGCTGTCGAGAAGAAGATAGAGGAGGTGCAGGGGCTGCTGACAAATCCGAGGCTGGCCTGGATGTTCGCGAACTGTTTCCCGAACACGCTGGACACGACGGTGCATTACAGTGAGGACGAGGACGGCACTCCGGACACTTTCGTCTATACGGGGGACATTCATGCGATGTGGCTGAGGGATTCAGGGGCACAGGTGTGGCCATACATACAGCTTGCCGATGAGGATGAGGCTCTGCGCAGGATGATTGCCGGAGTCATCAACAGGCAGTTCAGCCTGATAAACATCGATCCTTATGCGAATGCTTTCAACAACGGGCCGACAGGAGGGGAATGGATGAGCGACATCACGGACATGAATCCGAATGTCCATGAGAGGAAATGGGAGATTGATTCGCATTGCTATCCGGTCAGGCTTGCATACGAATACTGGAAGAAGACCGGGGATGAGTCGGTTTTCGGCGACACTTGGGTGACGGCTATGAAAAACATACTGAAGACTCTGCGGGAGCAGCAGAGAAAGGACGGTCCCGGACCATATTCATTCATGCGGGTCACGGAGCGGCAGCTGGACACAAAGTGCTGCAACGGATATGGCAATCCGGTGAATCCCGTCGGGCTGATAGTCTCTTCTTTCCGGCCTTCGGACGATGCCACTACATTTGACTTCCTGGTGCCTTCCAATTTCTTCGCCGTGACATCGCTGCGCAAGGCTGCGGAGATACTGAAAAAGGTCAACAAAGAAAAGGCTCTTGCTGAAGAATGCCTGGCATTGGCATCCGAGGTCGAGGAGGCCCTGATGAAATATGCTGTGGTGGAGCATCCTGTGTTCGGGAAAATCTATGCCTTTGAGGTGGACGGATTCGGCAATGCCTATCTGATGGATGACGCCAATGCCCCAAGCCTTCTTTCGATGGCATATCTCGGGGATGTGGATCTGGATGACCCTGTATATCAGAATACACGCCGTTTCGTATGGAGTGAGTACAATCCATATTTCTTCAAGGGAACAGCCGGTGAAGGCATAGGCGGGCCGCATATCGGATATGACATGATATGGCCTATGAGCATAATGATGAAGGCCTTCACTTCTACCGACGATGCCGAGATAAAATGGTGCATCGAGACCCTGATGAGAACCGATGCCGGCACAGGATTCATGCACGAGTCATTCCACAAGGACAATCCTGAAAATTTCACCCGTGCCTGGTTCGCCTGGCAGAACACCCTTTTCGGGGAACTGATTCTCAAGCTGATTGACGACGGAAAGCTCAGTCTGCTGAATTCGATAGAAATTGGCAGGTGACAATCTGAAAAAAGGGGATGACACGAGTGAAAGTCATCCCCTTTTTCCTTGTTTTTCATGAGGTTAACCTCGGTTCCTCCTTCGGATATCCGATTTTCAGAGCGATATCAGCCTGTCAATTCAATGTTATCGGACGGCTCTGCGGGGCCGAGCCGAATTTCTTGTCCGGCCTTTTGTCCATGATGAATGTCAGGGTGCCGCCGTTGACAATGTCCTGCCATGTGATATAGCTCTTGTCGTATGGCTTGCCGTTCAGATAGACTTTTCTGATGTATATGTTTTCGGGACTGTTGTCCGGAGCCTCCACGACGAAGGTCCGTCCTCCGTGTACCTTCATTTCGATTCTCTTGAACCTCGGACTGCCGAAGACAAAGACACCGTCTGAAGGATTCATCTGGTAAAGCCCCATTGCGGACATGAGATACCATGCGGACATCTGCCCGCAGTCTTCATTGCCTATGAGGCCGTCAGGCCTGTCCGTATAGAATTCATCCATGATGAACCGCACCTTTTCTGCAGTTTTCCATTGCTCCCCTGCATATGCATAGAGGTAGGCCACATGATGGCTCGGTTCGTTGCCGTGTGCGTATTGGCCGATAAGACCGGTTATGTCGCTTGATGCACCCTCGCCCATGTCATCGGTATTGGTGAAGAATTCGTCAAGCTTTGCGGTGAAAGGCCTGTCCCCTCCGAAAAGGGCGATCAGTCCGTATGGATCCTGCGGAACGAAGAATGTGTATTGCCACCCGTTCCCTTCGCAGAAATCTCCGACTGTATGTATGGAGCGGGCGGGGTCGTATGGAGTACGCCATGAACCGTCTTCCAGTTTGGGCCTGATGAATCCTGTGGAGGCGTCGAAATAATTCCTGTAGTATCCGGCTCTTTTCGCAAATATTTCTGCATCAGCGGTTTTCCCGAGCTTGCGTGCCACTGCGGCTATTCCCCAGTCATCCACGGCATATTCCATTGCTATGGATGTGGCCTCATGTATCCTGTCGGCAGGGATATAGCCTTTTTCCAAGACATACGGCACGCCTTTCTGCCTGCTGTATGTGGCGGTGGCCTTCATTGCCTGGAAGGCTTCTTCCTTGTCGAATCCGCTGAATCCCTTGAGGATGGCATCCGCAATCACGGGCACTGAACTGTATCCCGGCATCTGGTCCGTCTCTCCGCTCATCAGAGGCCATATCGGAAGCTTGTCCTGCTGACGGTATATTGAAATCATTGAATTGACCACCTTGTCCACCATATCCGGCTGCATGAGCGTCATCAGCGGGTGCAATGTCCTGTAGGTGTCCCAAAGTGAAAGGGTGGTATAGTTGGCGGCTTCGGGGTCGGTGTAGATCATGTCGTTCATTCCCCTGTATTCCCCGTTCACATCACAATAAAGGGTCGGGGCAATCATCGTATGGTACAATGCCGTATAGAAAATGCGCCTTGCTGCCTCATCGTCCGTATCGACGGTCATTCTTTCCAGTCGGGCATTCCATCTTGCCGCGCTTGTGTCCACGACCTTGCCGAAGTCCCAGTGCGGAAGTTCCGCATTGAGATTCATGGCTGCATTTTCGCAGCTTACGGAAGACAGGGCCACCTTCAGCTGTACTCGGTCCACATCTCCGAAAGTCAGGACAGCCTTGACGGAAGGGACTTTCAGCTGGTCCCACGGCTGCGGGTCATTGTCGTCGTATGCCGTGAACTCTTCGATCTTCACATCGCTTCTGAGCACGAAATATACTTTCCGCGACGGGCTCCATCCCCTTACATACCGGTAGCCTTCGACCGTGTAGTCATCCACTTTCCTGATGTAGCTGTCGTATGCGTTGGAGCCGTTTCCCTCGCGCAGGTCTATCAGCACTGAGGCCGGTTTGCCTTCAGGATAGGAATAGCGGTGGAATCCTACGCGGTCCGTAGCCGTAAGCTCGGCCTTTATGCCGTACCGCTCCACCATGACGGAATAGTATTCCGGGCGGGCGACTTCGCTGTCATGGGAATATGGGGAGGCATATCCTCCGCTGAAGTCATCCTGGTTTCCTCGCGGTGTGCGGATTTCGTTCATCGGCATTATGAGTATGTCTCCGAGGTCGGTGCAGCCCGTTCCGCTGAGATGGGTATGGGCAAAGCCTATGAGAAGGCTGTCGGAATAGTGGTATGCCGAGCACCAGTCCCATCCCTTGTGGATGTTGCTCGGACCGAGCTGTACCATGCCGTAAGGGACGCTTGTCCCAACGAACACATGCCCGTGGCCGCCTGACCCGATATACGGGTCGACATATTGCAGCAGACCTTCGCTCCTTGAATAATCCCGTGCCTGCGCAGCCGGTGCGGCTGCAATGAAAATGGACAGAATGGCTGTCCCCAGTATATCTTTTTTCATGCTTGACTTCATTTTGAGATTGCCACTCCGACCTTTGAATCGGCGCAGCCGTAATACAGGAACCATTTCCCCTTGAACCAGGCCATCCCTTCTATGAACACTGTCCCGTCTTTGTACTGCCCGCTTTTTTCGAAAGGCTCTGTCGGGACGAAGAACGGTTCATCAAGGCGTGTGATGAAATGCAGCGGGTCATCTGCAGAGAAAAGCGCCTGACCGGCAGCATATACATTGGGCGTGTACCGGCTGTCGCCTTTCGTGGCACTGTTTTTCCCGTTGTAAAGCAATACGATGCCGTCCGGAGTATATATGGCCGGAGGCCCGCATTCCGTGAGCTGGCTGTCAAAATAACCATCCCGGGGAGAGAACAGTATGCGGAGCGACCCGTCTGCATTGGTGACCGGAGTCCAGTTGACGAGGTCACCGGATGTTGCTGCATGGACATTCTCTTCACCCCAATACATGAAATACTGTCCGTCAACTTTTTTTATCACCTGTCTGTCTCCTGCTATTTCAGTTAGGATTGAGGCGGACTTGCATCCCATGTCCAGGAATTTCCCTCCGAATGCCCTGGCGAATGCCGGGCCATGCTTGGTCCAGTTCCGCAGGTCGCGGGAGGTGGCTACGGCAAGGCGCGGTGTGCGCCTGTTCCATTGGGTGTAGAACATCACATAAAGTCCGTCTTCAGTGACGGCAATCCTCGGATCTTCACAGCCTCCTGGCCATTCGTATTCCTTCTGGGCATCTTTGTCAGGGTAGAATACCGGTACGCTTTCCCTTTTGAATTTTATCCCGTCCCTGGATTCTGCATATCCGAGGCGGGAAGTCCTTCTGCCGATTCCCTCTCCGGACTTGTCTTCTGCCCGGTACAGGAGAACGATTTTCCCGTCATGTACGGCGGCTGCCGGGTTGAATGTGTCGTTGGATTCCCATGCCACCGGTTTGCCTGTCATCGGGCACAGGAATTTTGACTTTTCGTCCGGTGAGATTACGGGATTGGCTCCTTCAGGACGCACAAATTCCCCTATGGTCCAGTCCGGAAGCCCTGAGTCTGAAAATGAATACGGTGCGGCCTCTTCTGAAGTTCCACGGCCATATTCCGGACGGTCGGACATGCTGAAGGTAATGTCCGGCCCTTCGAGCAGGGAGGAGTGGGTCAGGTAATTCCTGTTCCATTCTTTCCCGTTTACTTTCATCTTTTGGATGTAACATCTGCCTTTTCCGTTGTCCTTTGCCGAGATCGTTACGGTCTTTCCGTTTTCCAGATGGAGCCTTGCCGATCTGAACAGAGGCGAGCCTATGATATACTGGTCTGTGCCGGGGCAGACCGGATAGAAGCCGAGGGCAGAGAATACATACCATGCCGATGTCTGGCCGTTGTCCTCATCTCCGCAATAGCAGTCAGGAGTGGGGGAATAGAGCTTTTCCATGATTTCCCTCGTCCGGTATTGGGCTTTCCACGGCTGTCCGGACCAGTTGTACATATACACCATGTGCTGGATGGGCTGGTTGCCGTGGGCATACTGTCCCATGTCCATCACCTGCATTTCCCTCATCTCGTGTATCATGCCGCGGCTTTCCATTCCAAGCCTTCCCGGGATTACGAATACGGAGTCCATCATCCTGTTGAACTCATCCTTCCCTCCCATCAGGTCCATCAGTCCCTTAGGGTCATGGAATACGCAGAAACTCCAATGCCAGCTGTTGCCTTCGCAGAAGTCCCCGCTCCAGTCCACAGGGTCAAAGTCAGGGCTGAAATGCCCCTTGTCATCCCTGCCTGCCATGAGTTTTCTGGCAGGGTCATAGATGTTCCTGTAGTTCAAGGCCCTTTGGCCGAACACGGCGATTTCGCTTTCCGGCTTTCCGAGCTTCTTTCCGAGGGTGTATATGGCCCAGTCGTCATACGCATATTCAAGAGTTCTGGCTGCATTCTGCCCGATTCCGACATTGTTCGGTACATATCCGAGGCGGTTGTATTCCTCATATCCCACGCGTCCGGATGCCGTCCCTTTCAGTTGGGATGCGGTCCCGTGCTTGACGGCTTCCCACAGAGCTTCAATGTCATAGCCTTCAAGCCCTTTGATGTATGCATCCGCCACCACCGAAGCGGAATTGTTTCCCACCATGCAGTCCCTGTGTCCGGGGCTCGCCCATTCAGGCAGGAATCCGCTTTCCTTCCACGCATTCACAAGGCCCTCCTGCATCTTTTCACCCATGGACGGATACATCAGGTTGAGCAGCGGGAAAAGGCTGCGGAATGTGTCCCAGAATCCTGTGTCGGTGAACATGTAGCCCGGACATACCTTGCCGTTGTACGGACTGTAATGCACCGTGTTCCCTTCCCTGTCGATTTCATGGAAGGCGCGCGGGAACAGGAGGCACCTGTACAGGCAGGAATAGAATGTCCTGAGGTTGTCCACATCGTCATCCTCCACTTCTATTTTCCCGAGTTCCCGGTTCCATATCTTTCTTCCGTCCGCGGCCACTTCATCGAAAGTCCTTTCTCCGATTTCCCGGAGGTTGGTTTCGGCCTGTCCGAGACTTATGAATGAAGACGCCACCTTGGCATGTATTGTCTCTCCTCTTGCGGTGGAGAAGCCGACTATCGCTCCGGCATGTCCGCATTCCGCTTCATCCTTGCCGCTGAGGATTTCACCGTCTTTCACCGCATGGAAAAATTCAAACGGCTTGTCGAACTCTATCACAAACCAGTTCCGGAAGTTGTCCGGAACCCCTCCGCTGTTGCGGGTGGAATAGCCGACCACCTTGTTCTCCGACGGTATCACCTTTATGTATGAGCCGTTGTCGAATGCGTCAATCACCACATACGAGCTTTCTTCTTCCGGATAGGTGAAACGGAAGAATGCCGCCCTTTCTGTGGGCGTGAGTTCGGCTGTCACATCATGGTCGGCAAGGTAGACTTTATAATAATATGGCTTGGCGGTCTCCGCCTTGTGCGAGAACCAGCTTGCCCGGCTGTCCTGGTCAAATGCCGGTTCTCCCGTGGCAGGCATGATGGCAAACTGCCCGTAGTCATTCATCCAGGGGCTCGGCTGGTGTGTCTGCCTGAATCCCCGTATCTTGTCCGCATTGTAGGTGTAGATCCACCCGTCCCCCATAGTCCCTGTCTGCGGTGTCCAGAAATTCATTCCCCAGGGCAATGCTGTAGCCGGGTAGGTGTTGCCTGTGGACAGCTCGAACTTTGAGTCCGAGCCGCAGAGCGGATTGACAAGGTCGACCGGATCATCTGCCCCATAGGCCTGGATTGCGAACATCGCTGCAGTGCAGGCAGAAAGCGTATGCTTCAGAATTGTATTCATCTGTTCTCTGATGGTTTTAATGAAAATGACTGTCCCCATTGGAAATGGCAGGGACAATATTGCCTGTCTGAAAAGTTGAACCCCATACAAAAATATAATGAAAACGGCTGTCTTTTCACCGGTCTTTCCGGCCTTTTTCCGCTTGGCACCGTATTTAACTACACTGGCACTGAAATTAACATTATTTCCCGTCATGGAAAAATGCAGAAAACAAATTTGGGGTAATTTTGTATGACAGAAAGACCATATTGAGACGCACCATGACCAGACTTTATGCACTGACATTGTTCCTTACGCTTAACTTCTTGCCAATCACGGTATATTCCTATAATCTGAAACAGATTTCCGATAAGGAATACATGTCCAACAGTTCCATCACTTCGCTTTGCCAGGACTCGCTCGGGCTCATGTGGATCGGCACATGTGACGGGCTGAATGTGTATGACGGCAGGCAGGTGGGGGAATTCAGGTCGCGGGACACCATTGATTACCTCTCGGGGAATCTCATTGACAATATGGTCTGTACCGGTGACGCCTGCTGGATACAGACATACTACGGTCTGAACAGGCTGGACCTGAATACGAGTTCCATCACGCATTTCAACGAATTCCAGAAACTCTTCTTCATGGCCGGGGACAGGAACGGCAACCTGTATGTCCTGAAGGACAGCAACTGCATATACTATTGCCATAGGAACTGCAATTATTTCAGGAAAATCAACCTTACCGGGCTGCCTGTGTCCGATGTCCTCTGTTTTTTTGTGGACAGCCGCAATCTGATGTGGGTGGTGATGAAAGGATATAGCAGGTGTTTCAGGATAATGCCGGGAGCATCTGAGGATGAAGTGTCGCTCGTGCCCGAATCCGGGGGCTTTGAGCATCAGGTGCCTCTGGTGTACTGCTTCAGCGATGGGACCGACATCTGCTATGTGGACAATGAGCACGACCTGTATTCCTATAATATAGAATCTGGAATTACTGCCTTCATAACAGGGCTCGGCGGCCAGATTGAGTCCCGTGGCAGGATATCTTCAATAGTCAGGCATCATGACAATTTTTTCGTCGGCTTCATCATGGACGGGCTTCTGAAGATAGAGAAGGACGGAAGCGGCTACAAAACTCTGGAGATGCCGGTCAACAGCGGCATCTTCTGCATCAGGAAGGACAGTTTCCAGGATATAGTCTGGATAGGCACTGACGGGCAGGGCGTAGTGATATATTCCGATCCCATGTATTCTATCCGGTCCGTGGTGCTGAACAGATATGAGGATGACATCCAGAGGCCGGTCCGCGCTCTGCATATTGATGAAGACAGGACGCTGTGGGTGGGTACCAAGGGCAACGGCATACTGAAGATATATGACTATGACATAGCTGCAAGTCCGGCGGAATGCCGCAAGGAGACGCTGAATGTCTCAAATTCCGGGCTTGGAAGCAATGCCGTCTATTGCTTTGAAAGAAGCATGCGTCCGCTGCTGTGGATCGGTGACGAGGAAGGGCTGAGCTTTTTCTCATATCCGGACGGAAAGGTGCATAAGGTCCCGGTAAAGGCTGACGGGCTTGACTTCAAGTATATACATGACATTTATGAGACACGGGACGGTACCGGGATATGGCTTGCCAGCGTAGGAATGGGCGTGGTGCGGGCAAGAATCGGGGGAACTGCCTCCCGTCCTGTCCTTGAGGATGTGAAGCTTTATTCAATCAATGACGGAGACCTTAATTCCAATTATTTTTTCAGCATCTATGCTGAGAATGACAGCACGATAGTGTTTTCCAACAAGGGATACGGGGCTTTCCGCTGGAATCCCACAACGGACGGGATAGAGCCTCTGACATCAGCCAAATATGACAACATGACCCTGAACAACATTATGGATATAGATCGGGACAGCAGCGGAAACTGGCTGATAGGCACAAGCTATGGACTGATAAAATATGCTTCGGAGACTTCGTGGAGTCTCTTCAACACGAGGAACGGTTTCCCCAACGGTACTGTCCACGCCATCCTGAAAAGCGGTCCGGATGATTTCTGGCTCAGCACCAATCTCGGTCTTGTGAATTTCAATTCGGCACATGACGTGTTCCGGACCTACGGGTTCAATGACGGGCTTGATGTGGTGGAATTCAGTGACGGGGCAGAGTTCTATGACGAGGCATCGGGGACATTGTATTTCGGGGGCATCAACGGTTTCACCGCCGTGATGGCTGACGGGAGTCCTGAAACCCCATATATGCCTCCTGTCCATTTCGACAGGCTGACAATCTTCGGCCGGCAGCACAATATAGGCGAATACCTTGTCCGCAGGGGAGGGAATGAGGTGCTTGATCTTGACTACGGGCAGAATTATTTCACCGTTTCCTTTGCTGCGGTGGATCATGTCAACGGGAACAACATAACATACCGGTATAAATTGAAGGGGCACGGCGACCAGTGGATAGACAATGGGCATGATGGGGCCGTGTCATTCACCAACATGTCGCCCGGAGAATATACATTGCAGGTAAAGTATTATAACAGCGCCTTTGACAGGGAAAGTGACATATATTCCATCGTGATACATGTGGCAGACCCGTGGTACGGCACCTGGTGGGCCTATGTCATCTATTCCGTCTTCGCCCTCCTTGCCGCAGCGGGCGCCGTGCATTCCGTCATCCAGAAGAACCGCAGGAAAAGACGCGAAATGCTTGCCGAACTGGAAGCCCGGCACAAGGAGAATGTATTCGAGTCCAAGCTCCGTTTCTTCACTGATGTGGCAAATGAATTCAGCACTCCGCTTACCCTCATATACGGGCCTTGCGGCCAGATATTGTCTGAAAAGGGGATCAGCCGCCCTGTCTCAGGCTATGCCAGGATGATACAGACCAATGCCAGGAGGCTTGACAGCCTTATCCACGAACTGATAGAATTCCGCCATATCGAAACCGGCAACAGAGAGGCAAGGATCGAGGCCGTGGACATGTCATCCACATTGAATGACATAGCCTCGACATTTGAAGAAATGGCCAAGAGCCGGGGCATATCCTTCGGACGTGCTGTCCCGTCCGGGCTGGAGTGGAATACCGACAAGGGATTCATCTGTACCACTGTGACCAATCTCATATCATATGCATTCCGGCACACGCCTTCAGGGGAATCCATATTCATGGATGTCAGGCAGGATGCAGGGGCAATGCTGTACATAGGCATCACCAGTACCGGGACGGACATACAGGATGAGGATCTCCACCATGTGTTCAACAGGTATGCGGCGCTTGACAATATCGGGAACGGGGAGGGCACCGATTTTCCCCGTTCCGGGCTCGGGCTTGCCATTGCACATAATATGGTAAGGCTTCTCGGAGGTACTCTGGATGCCCGGAAATCTGATGCGGGGGGGGCAATATTGGATCTGTCCCTGCCGGCGGCTGAACTTCCTGCAGAGTCCGGCAGATCCGGATGGACAGATACGGGGTATGTCCCTATGCTGGAGTCCGGTCCGATTTCCCTGCCGGAATATGAATTCGACAAGATGCGCCCGACACTTCTCGTCATTGACGATGAAGCGGAGATGCTGTGGTTCATCGGAGACATTTTCCATGACGACTATAATGTGATAACGCTGCAGGATGCCTCAAAGTTGGGGCAGGTGATGAATGATGTCTATCCAAATGTGATAATCTGTGACATGACGATGCCTCATGTCAGCGGCATAGAAATTACCCGGCAGATAAAGTCTGCCAAGGAAACGGCCCATATACCGGTTATCATCATTTCCGGAAAATACGAGATGGAGAACCAGATGGAAGCCCTTTCCGCCGGAGCACAGCTGTATGTCACCAAGCCTTTCAGCGCGGAGTTCCTCAAGGTTTCCGTGGCCCAGATGATGGAGCGTAAGAAAGTCCTGAAGGATTATTTCAGCTCTCCGATAAGCTCGTTCGAGAAATCCGACGGAAAGCTTACGCACAAGGAATCAAGGAAATTCCTCCAGAAGGTCCTGAAGGTCATCAATGACAACATCACCAGCAGGGAGCTTTCACCGCGGTTCATCGCTTCCCATCTTGCCATAAGCACCAGGAGTTTCTACAGGAGAATGGAGGAAGCCGGCGGTGAAAGTCCGACCGACCTGATCAGACAGTGCAGGCTTCATGTGGCCAAGGACATGCTGCTGAGCACCCAAAAGACCATAGATGAGATTGTCTTTGCTTCCGGGTTTGCCAACAAGGTGACATTCTTCAAGCTGTTCCGGGAAAAGTACGGATGCACGCCAAAGGAATTCCGCACGAAACATCTTGAAGTTGTGAATCCGCGACAGGAAGCCGGAAGTAAACATCCGGGATAATATGGTAAAGTCCTGTGCCAATCTCCTCCGGGCAGCCGGATGTGATGCATAACATATTTTCAGGCTGTATACCTTTGACATGTCAGAAATCTGAACCCCAACAAATGAAACTTGTAACCGATAACACTAAATTATCCGAACCGATGAAAAGAAAATCCATCTTTCTGTTTCTCCCGGTCATGGTTCTTGCCTTCATGTCTCTCTATTCATGTACGGATGTACTGGAGAATAAGGCGACAGATGAGGCAGCGGATCTTGTCGTGGACAATGATGCCGTAACCCTGGTCCAGGGGGATGAAATCACCGTCAACATAACATCAGGCAACGGTGACTACTTCACAAGATCTTTTGATGAAAGCGTGGTGACTGCATCCGTAAGCGGAACAGAGGTCACCATAAAGGCTGTGGAAAACAGTTCTCTTGGAGAGGGCGATGTGCTCGGGACAACTGTCATCGTGGTTGACGGCCGGAAGAAGGTCGTCAGAATCAATGTGCAGGTCGCCAGACTCTGGGATCTGACCACGGATGTCGCGGAGTCCGGACTGGACCTGTTCATTGGAGAGACACGCACTGTGAAGATACTGACGGGCAACGGCGATTATAAGATCTCCGCTGCCGAAGGCTATGAGAATCATATAGGCGTGTCGGAAATCACAGGACAGACATTTACGGTCACGGGCCTGCTCGAAACGGCTGAAGACATTATGCTGACCCTCACGGACAAGAAGGGAAAATCAGTGACATTCCCTGTCAAGGTTAGCATTGTGGATCTTACCCTTGATTCCAATAAGGCCGTGTTTGCCGAGCCGGATGCATCTGCACAGTACATAACGATTGAGCAGGGCAACGGCGGCTATTCATTTGCCTACCGAACCGGTGACGGTGAACCGGCGACAGCATCTGCGGTAGTTGAAGCCGTTGAAAGCGGCAATCTCATCACCCTGACGCCGAAGTCGGCTGGAGAAGTGACAGTGATAGTGACCGACCAGAAAGGCTCTTCGGAAGAGATAGCCGTTACAGTGAATCCTTATGAACTGAAGCTGGCGGACAATGCCTCGTCCATTACCGTAGAGGGCTTTGCGAATACGGCTTCCGTGGCCATAGCCCGCGGCAATGGCGGATACAGGCTTGCGGATCTGACTG
>JADIMO010000114.1 GCA_017694755.1 Candidatus Cryptobacteroides merdavium | reverse complement strand
GCGGCGGGGGCTGACATGATAGTCACGCATCATCCGCTGATATTTTCAGGACTGAAGAAGATCAGTCCGGAGGACCCTGTGGGGCTGGCGGTGATGAAGGCCGTGGCAGCGGGGATTTCTGTGTATGCGGCTCACACTTCTGCGGACAAGGTGATTGCAGGGGTGAGCGGGGCGATGGCCGGAAAACTCGGACTGAAGAATGTGGAAGTGCTTGATGCGGAGGAGGAAGGCATCGGGCTCGGAGTTGTGGGCGATCTGCCGGAGCCGGTGACTGCCGATGAGGCGGTAAGGCTTGTGAAGGAGAGGTTCGCATTGAAGGCGCTGAGGGCATCGAGACCGCTTGGCGGGCCGATTTCCAGGGTGGCGATGTGCGGCGGTTCGGGCAGTTCACTTATAGACAAGGCGATTGAGGCCGGGGCGCAACTCTATCTGTGTGGGGATGTGTCATATCACCATTTCTTCACGAGACCGGGATTCATGATTATGGACATAGGTCATTACGAGAGTGAGATACAGATAGTTGATATTTTATTTTCGTTGTTGAGGAAAAATTTTCCTACCTTTGCAGTCCGAATTACGGAGAATATATACAGTAACCCGATATATTATTATTGATAGATATGGCTAAAAAGACAAAAAAAATCGAAACTCCCATCGACCAGAGGGAGACTTTCGTGTCCATTCAGAAAAGTTTCGCCGACTCTGACTTGAGCGTTGAGGAAAAGCTCAAGACGCTGTATGCACTCCAGCAGGCAGACACGGAGATAGACAAGATACTCCAGCTCAGGGGCGAACTTCCTGTCGAGGTGGAAAATCTCGAGAATGAGATTGCGGAGCTTAAAGCAAAGTCAGCCAATATCATGACAAAGATCGACGATGCCAACAAGTCGATTGCCGAAAACAAGCTGAACATTACCGAGTGTGATGCCCAGATAGAAAAATACCGGTCCCAGCTTGACAATGTGGCCAACAGCCGTGAATATGATTCACTCAACAAGGAGATTGAAAATCAGGAGCTCCTCAGGCAGATAGCAGAAAAGAACATCAACGAGACCAAGGATGCCATCGCGGCGCGAAAGGCTGACCTGGAGGACATAAAGGCCCGCGTGGCAGTCAAGAATGATGACCTCAAGGCAAAGAAGCAGGAACTTGCCACCATCGTGGAGTCCACTTCCCGGGAGGAGGAGAAGCTCAGGGCCGGAAGGGATGCCTATGCAGCAAAGATAGATGCCAGGACGATGAGCGCATACGACCGCATCAGAAGCAGCTGCAACAATCATCTTGCAGTGGTGTCTGTCTTTAACGGGGACTCATGCGGAGGATGCTTCAACACTATCCCGCCGCAGAGGCTCATTGACATCGCTTCCAACAGGAAGATGATAATCTGTGAATATTGCGGAAGGATACTTGTAAATCCTGACTTCGAATAGCAGTCATGGCCGAGGAGAGAAAACGGCGGACAACGCGGAAGAAGGAAAGTGTAGATCTTGAAATGCTGGGGCTTGAGGTGGGAAACAAACCGCCTCAGGCTCTTGACGTAGAAGAGGCTGTCATCGGAGCGCTTCTGATAGAGCCGAACTGTGTGGACGAGGCAATGGAGGAGCTTGAAGCATCCTGTTTCTATGACGAGAAGCACAGGATGATCTTCCAGGCAATGTCCGCGCTTGTCAATGAACATACATCAATTGACCTGCTGACCGTATCCCAGAAACTGAAGTCGCAGGGTAATCTTGAGATTGTCGGCGGTCCGGTGGCGCTTGCCAGACTTTCCCAGAAGGTCGGTGCTGCTGCCCATGTCGAGTATTACATCAAGATACTCAAGCAGAAGAATACCCAGAGACAGCTGATTACCGCATCATACAAGATATTGAAGAATGCCTATGATGATACGGTAAATGTAGATGACCTGACCGACATGGCCCAGACCGAGATATTCGGTGCGACGGCCGACAATCAGAAATCGGTCGAGAAAGAAATCGGTTCTGTTATCAATCAGGCCATTGCCGATATAGAACGGCTGCAGGATTCCACCGGTCTCAGCGGGGTCCCTTCCGGCTATCCGTCCATTGACAGGATCACTCTCGGGTGGCAGGCTTCGGACCTCATCATACTTGCCGCGAGGCCGTCGGTCGGAAAGACCGCGTTTGTGCTGAATCTGGCCAGGAATGCGGCTGTGCAGTATCATATGCCGGTGGCTTTCTTCTCACTGGAGATGCCGGCCATCCAGCTTGCCAAGCGTATGATGGTCACGGAGACCGGTCTCAGTGCGGACAAGATCAAGGGCGGACAGAAGCTGGAACCGTATGAATGGGTCCAGCTGGAGCAGAAGCTGAAGGACCTTGCCAAGGCACCGCTGTATATTGACGACACACCGTCGCTTCCGGTTATGGAGTTCCGCTCCAAGGTGAAGCGCCTGGTGAGGCAGAAGGGCGTGCGCCTTGTGATAGTCGACTATCTCCAGCTCATGCAGGGGCCGGCCGAGCTCCGGGGCATGAGGGAGCAGGAGGTGGCTGCGATATCAAGGACATTGAAGGCCACGGCAAAGGAAATGAATGTGCCTATCATAGCTCTGTCGCAGCTCAGCCGTCAGGCAGTGCAGAGGACGGGCTCCAATAACCGTCCGCAGCTCAGCGACCTGCGTGAATCAGGATCCATCGAGCAGGATGCGGATATGGTGATTTTCATACACAGGCTTGATTATCAGGGGCTGTCAGAGAATCCGGAGGACGCAGGCAAGACCCAGATCATCATTGCCAAGCACAGGAACGGTGAGATTGCCGACATCGACATGATGTTCAGACACTCGGAAGTGCGTTTCGTGGACATGGCAGACACTCTTGTCAACCAGGTGTCTCCGTCTATCGTGGATTCCGGGATGAATTTGCCATCCGGACCTGCACAGAATGCTTATGACCCTTTCAGCATTGAAGCCGGAAAAGAGTTCGGTGAAAATACGGAATTCATGTAATGGTAAGGACCCTCATATCTGCCCTGGTGTTGCTGTGCATTGCCACTGTCTCTTCCTTTGCCGGTGAACGTGAGGGAAGGCAGAGCGGGTGCATCCCCGTGATGTCACTCTCCGAGGAGGACCTTGCATACAAGGCAGGGGAGTATCTGAAATTCACCATACATTACGAGTGGGGAGTCATCGACTCCGATGTGGGCTGGGCAACGGTCAATCTCGATTCATTGACATTCAATGGGGAAGAGGCGTTCAAATGCTCTGTCTACGGGCAGACGACCAGGCTGTATGACCTGTTTTTCAAGGTGAGGGAAGACTTCTCCTCGTGGTTCACCCGTGACGGCATCCGTCCTCTGCGCTTCTCACGCGACACAAAGGAGGGGAAATACATAGCAAAGAATGAATATGTCTATGCCTGGAACGCGGCTGAGGGCGACCGTATCATAGCGGATGTCTTTTCCTCCTCCAGCGGGCAGAGATATGTCGAACTGCCCCTGGACAGCTGCACATACGACCTTCCGGCGCTTTTCTTCCTCGCAAGGAACATGGATTTCGACAAGGTGGAGCCAAATGTGAAATATCCGATGACATTTGCGATAGACGATGATGTCTACGATGTATATTTCATTTGGCGGGGCCGAGAGCAGAAGAAGGTCAAGGGCTTGGGAGTGGTCAACACGATAAAGTTTTCGGCAAAGCTGCTTGCCGGGAACGTGTTCACCGGCGAGGAGGACCTTTCGATATGGATTTCAGATGATGACAACAGGATACCTGTGCTGTTCGAGGCCCCGATACTTGTGGGCACGGCGAGCGGCAGGCTGGTGGAATGCTCCGGACTGAAGCACCCGTTCTCATCGTATGTCAGAAAAAGGTGAAAAACAAGAAATATATGGCAAAGAATGAAATTTCCCATCTCGGGAAAATAGTTGAAATCACGCCGGAATTGACCACGGTGGAGATAATATCCTCTTCCGCGTGTTCAGCCTGTCATGCCAAGGGGGTATGCGGGGTGTCCGAGGAGAAGGTCAAGCTGATAGGCGTTCCTACCGACCCGTACTCATTGCGTGAGGTCGGGGATGAGGTGCAGGTGGTGCTGAAAAGGTCGATGGGTCTGAAGGCGGTGTGGTTATCTTATGTCATTCCTTTGCTCATTTTAATGATTTTAATATTATCTTTGTCGTCCGTTACCGTGCACGAACTTTATGTGGGGCTCATATCCGTCGGGGCAGTGGCATTGTACTACCTTGTCATATACCTTCTCAGGGACAGGCTCGCCAAGGATTTTGTGTTCTATATAAAGGATGCACCCGGGAAATGAACCTTTGACGCGGAACATGAAAAACAATCAATCAAACAATAAAAGGAAATGACAACAACGATTATCTGGACTGTCGTGGCCGTTACCCTTCTGGGTCTTCTGCTTGCAGTGGTCCTTTACCTTGTTGCGAAGAAGTTCAAGGTGGAGGAGGACCCGCGTGTGGACGAGGTCGAGAAGGTGATGCCCGGGGCCAACTGCGGTGGCTGCGGGTTTGCAGGCTGCCGTGCTTTTGCCCAAGCATGTGTCGAAGCCCCGAATCTGGACAACAATTTCTGTCCGGTCGGAGGAAATGAAGTTATGAAGAAAGTTGCTGCTGTCCTCGGCATGGAAGTCGCTGAGAAGGCTCCTATGGTGGCCGTGGTACGCTGCAACGGGACATGTGAAAACCGTCCGAAGACCAATGAGTATGACGGCTACAAGTCATGCAAGGTCAAGGCCGCCCTCTACAGCGGCGACACCGGATGCTTCTACGGCTGCCTCGGCTGCGGCGACTGTGTTGCCGCCTGCCAGTTCGGAGCCATTTCTATGGACCCTGTTACAGGTCTGCCTGTCGTTGATGAGGAGAAATGTACCGGCTGCGGTGCCTGTGCAAAGACCTGTCCGAAGAAGATCATCGAGCTGCGCAACAAGGGGCCGAAGAACCGTCGCGTATTCGTTTCCTGCGTAAACATGGAAAAGGGCGAAACTGCAAGGAAGGCCTGCAAATCGGCCTGCATAGGATGCGGCAAATGCGAGAAGGCCTGTCCGTTCGGTGCAGTCAAGGTGGAGCACAATGTCGCCTACATAGATTTCAACAAATGCAAGCTCTGCAGAAAATGCGTCGTGGAATGCCCTACGGGTGCCATCCATGATGTGAATTTCCCGGCTCCGGCCCAGAAGCCGGCACCCAAGCCTGCTGCAAAACCGGCGGCAGAGGTGAAGCCTGTAGTTGAAGCGGCTGCAAAGCCTGCTACAGAGCCTGTTGCAGAACCTGCTGCAAAACCAGAAAAGAAAGAGGAGTAGACCATGAAGAAGACATTTTCAATAGGCGGTGTCCATCCGGACGACAGCAAGATATCCGCCGGCAGCAAGATAGAAGTCCTGCCTCTTCCGAAGACTGTCTATATTTCAATGATACAGCATCTCGGCGGCCCGGCCAAGGCCATTGTTGCTCCGGGCGACAGGGTGAAGACCGGCCAGGTGATAGGTGAGCCTACCGGATTCATTTCGGCTTATGTGCATTCTTCCGTGACCGGCACAGTGAAGTCCGTCGGGCTCCGCAAGGACCTGAACGGTATCCAGGTGGTCCATGTGGAGATAGCCGTGGAGCCGGACGAGTGGATGGAGGGCATAGACACTTCCGACACCCTTGTCACGGATATTCCGGAGGACAGGCAGTTCATTCTTGACAGGATAAAGAACAACGGCGTAGTGGGACTCGGAGGAGCCACCTTCCCGGCCCATGTCAAGCTCTGCCCGCCGCCGGACAAGAAGGCCGAGTGCCTGATTCTCAACGGGGCCGAGTGCGAGCCGTATCTTACTTCCGACTACCGCATCATGCTTGAGAAGAGCGAGCAGATAGTGATTGGAGCAGCCATCATGAAGAAGGTTCTCGGCGTTTCCCGTGCAGTGATAGGCATAGAAGAGAACAAGCCTGAGGCCATCGCCAAGATGACAGCGACCGTGTCAAAGTTCCAGTCTTCGGCAAAGGGATATGACGGCATAGAAGTCATGACCCTCAAGAAAAAATATCCGCAGGGCGGTGAGAAACAGCTCATCGATGCTGTCATGCACCGTCAGGTGAAGTCGATGGGACTTCCGATAGATGTCGGGGCGGTGGTGCAGAATGTGGCCACTTCGCTTGCGGTCTATGATGCCGTTCAGAAGAACATGCCTCTCATCACCAACACTCTGACTGTCACCGGGAACTGCCTTCCTGCAGACAGGCAGAAGAACTATCTCTTCAGGATAGGGTTCCCTCTTTCATACATTGCGGAATATAATGGCGGGGTTCCTGAGAAGGCTGCCAAGATCGTCAGCGGCGGTCCGATGATGGGCAAGGCTGTTTCCAACCTTGACGCCACCACGCAGAAGGGCTCGTCTTCCCTCCTGTATCTCACTGAAGAGCAGACTGTCCGCAAGCCTGAGAGCAACTGCATCCGCTGCGGCAAATGTGCAGAGGCCTGTCCTATGGGGCTCGAACCGTTCCTCCTGAACAAGCTCGCCCGCAACGGCATGATGGAGGAGCTGGAGCAGAATGCTGTCCAGGACTGCATTGAATGCGGATGCTGCCTGTATTCATGTCCGGCCAACATTCCGCTTCTGGACATGATCAGGGTAGCGAAGGGTGAAGTCATCAGAGCCATGAGGGCGAGGACGGCACCGAAAAAATAAGGAGTATTGAATTGAACGATAAAGAGAAAGAACAATGAGCAAATTATTGGTTTCACCATCTCCACATATCCACGCAGACATATCCACGGCGAGAATCATGCGTGATGTGGTGATTGCGCTCCTGCCGTCGGTGGTCGTCTCCATCCTCTATTACGGATGGTCATCCGTCATGCTGCTCGCAGTCAGCGTCATTACTTGTATCCTTGTGGAATATCTCATCACGAGATTCCTGATGAAGAGCCAGTGCACCATCAGTGACTGGTCCGCTGCCGTGACAGGTGTGCTGCTTGCCCTGAACCTTCCGCCAGCCTGCCCGTGGTGGGTGGCCATGATTGGGGCAATCTTTGCGATAGGTGTCGTGAAGATGACTTTCGGAGGACTGGGACAGAACCTCTTCAACCCTGCCATCGCTGCCAGGGTGTTCCTCCTTGTGTCATTCCCTGTGGCCATGACCAATTGGGCGAAGCCTGCGGGATTCATCAATGTGGACGCCACTTCCGGAGCAACGCTGCTCGGAACAGTCAAGGAAGGTCTTGCAAAGGGCGACTCCCTCGGCCAGATATTCGCCGCCAACGATTTCTCCTATCTCCAGACCCTCTTCATCAACATAGGAGGCTCTGCCGGAGAGATTTCCGCAATAGCAATCCTCATAGGCTTTGTATATCTGCTTGCCCGCAAGGTCATCAGACCGCACATCACGCTTTCCATCTGGGCCACCGTCATCGTGTTCTCAGGCATATTCTGGCTGATCAACCCTGAGCAGTATACCGACCCTCTCTTCAATCTCCTCACCGGAGGTCTTCTCCTCGGTTCCGTATTCATGGCCACCGACTACGTGACTTCCCCGATGAGTGCAAGGGGCGGCATCATCTACGGTGTCGGCATAGGACTTCTCACAATGCTGATAAGGTACTTCGGTTCATATCCTGAGGGCGTTTCCTTCGCCGTCCTCATCATGAACTCAGTGGTTCCTCTTATCAACAAGGCTTTCAAACAGAAAAAATACGGGAGGGCATGACCATGGCATTACAATCCACTTTGAAGAATATGGTCCTCAGCCTCGGCATCATCTGCCTGGCAAGTTCAGCGATTCTTGCAGGGGTATATGCCCTGACAAAGGAGCCGATCGAGGCCGCAGCTGCGGCAAAGACCAACAACGCCATCAGGCAGGTGCTTCCTGAGTTTGACGGCGAGCCTGAAATGGCTTCCATAGAGGCCGGCGGGCAGAGCTATGACTATTATGTCGTCAATAAGGGCGGGGCTGTGGCAGGCTATGCCATAACCGCATCCGCCTCCGGCTTCGGCGGTCCTGTGACCGTCATGGTCGGCATCACTGCTGACGGCATCGTGTACAATACATCAGTGCTTTCCCAGAGCGAAACCCCCGGACTCGGGGCGAAATGCACCGAGCCTGAATTCGCAGGACAGTTCAAGAACCTGGATCCTTCGAAGACAAAGCTGGCAGTGAAGAAGGACGGCGGTGACATCGATGCCATCACGGCTTCCACCATCACTTCAAGGGCGTACATAGTTGCAGTCAACAATGCGCTGGCCATATACAAGGCCATCAGGGAAGGCTCCGCTCCGGATGTTTCGACCGGGGCATCCGTATCCGGCTCTTCAGATGAATGGGCAGGTGCACAGGACTCGGAAGATGCACAAACAGAAAAATAGGAGGACAGGAAAATGGGAAAATTCAAACTTATCACCAAAGGACTTGTAAAGGAGAACCCTACATTTGTCCTGCTCTTGGGAATGTGTCCGACACTGGCTACCACCACATCCGCCATCAACGGAATGGGAATGGGACTGGCCACAATGTTCGTGCTCGTCCTTTCCAACATGGCCATCTCTGCCACTGCCCCATATATTCCGGACAAGGTGCGAATTCCTTCGTACATTGTCATCATTGCGGCTTTCGTGACAGTGCTCCAGTTCATAATGCAGGCCTATACCCCTGCAATGTACGAGACTCTCGGCCTGTTCATCCCTCTTATTGTAGTGAACTGCATCGTGCTCGGCCGTGCTGAGGCATTTGCCAACAAGAACTCCGTCATTGATTCTGCATGTGACGGTCTCGGCATCGGTCTCGGATTCACCATGTCCCTGACCATCCTCGGCCTTGTCCGTGAGATTCTCGGAAGCGGCTCCGCCTTCGGCTTCAAGTTCATTTCCGGTGACGGAATCCTTGCCTTCGTGCTTGCTCCGGGAGCCTTCCTCGCGCTTGCCTACCTGATAGTGCTGTTCAGGAAGATCACGAAGATGAATTAGCCGGCAGCCAAATGAATAACTGATTAGAAATTACAGACTATGGAATATTTGATAATCCTGGTTTCAGCGATATTCGTAAACAATATCCTGCTTGCGCAGTTCCTCGGCTGCTGTCCGTTCCTCGGAGTGTCCAACAAGCTGAGCACTGCCGTCGGAATGTCCGGCGCCGTGTGCTTCGTCATCACCCTTTCTACACTGGTGACCTATCTGCTCCAGTATTATGTGCTGGTGCCTCTCCATATAGAGTTCATGCAGACAATATCGTTCATCCTTGTGATTGCAGCCCTTGTGCAGATGGTCGAGATCATCCTCAAGAAGATAAGCCCGTCCCTCTATCAGGCCCTGGGCATCTTCCTTCCGCTGATCACCACCAACTGTGCCGTGCTCGGAATCGCCCTCATCGTGGTGACCAAGGAGTTCACCTTCGGCGGCGACCCTCACATGCTGAACCTTGTAGAGACCGTGGTATATGCCTTTGCTTCATCCCTCGGTTTCGGACTCGCCATGATCCTCTTTGCCGGCCTGCGTGAGCAGATTGCCCTGAACAAGGTTCCAAAGCCGTTCCGCGGCATTCCTATCGCCCTTGTGACAGCCAGCATCCTTGCCATGGCCTTCATGGGCTTCTCCGGAATGGTATAGCATCCGGCACTGATTGGAGAGAGCAGAACTCTCCTGACATGAATGGAATACGGGGATGACTTCAGAAGCGAAAGTCATCCCCGTTTCCTTTTGGTGGCTTCCCCCGGTTTTTTATGTCCGTCCATCTTAACCATGGCCTCGCCGACGGCTACCACGCCTCCCAGTTCTTCCGCCTTCTCAACATGCTGTAGAGTCCGGCAAAGGTATTCGGACTGGGAAAAGATGTCCGGGATTGGAAAAGATGCCCCGGATTCTTACAGTCCGGATGCTTCCAGGAGTTCTTCAAGGCTGGAATAGAGGGGGATGCCGTAGTATGCGCAGGTTATGCGCACATTGTCGTATCTGTAGAAATCAGGTTCGCAGGCTACTATGAGCTTGCCTGAACGGGCATGCAGTCCCATTTCGAGGAGGGTGATCGGGGATTTGCTGGAGCCGATGATGTACATTATGATGATGTCTGCCTGTTCGAGATGGTCGAGTTCCCAATTCACCTGATAGTCCATTTCCCCGTCCTTGCCGCCGTTCCAGTTTTCCTGCCGCGGATTGAAAAGCAGGTATTTCCCGTCCTTGTCGGAAAAATGTTCCAGAAGTTCAGCCTGCCAGTCCCTGCTGTTGCCCATGTCAATGGTCCCCGCAAGGAAAATCTTCGTGAATCCGGCCGTGTCCGCCACCGGCAGCTCCTCATGCGGCCTCATCATATATGTTTCCCTTTCCTGGGCGCAGACTGTCCCGCAGGCCATCATCGCCGCCATCAAAAATACGATTATTTTCATTATCAGTTATTTATGTTTGTGGAAGGTGCGTTTTCCTATAAAAAATCACCCCAAAAAGGTGCGTTTTCCGTCAGAGTGACTGGCCGCCGATGAACTCGCGCATGATGGATGTCGGAGGGATGGCGGCGATTTCGTCGGGGGAGAGGGCTACCACATACTCCAGGAACTTCAGGAGGCGGATGGCTTCCGTATAGGCCGGAGAGTGGGGCGGGATGCGCCTCAGGAGCGGGTCTGCATAATATTTCAGCATAGGGAGCTCGAAAATCAGGGCTGAGTTGAAGACAGCATCGGCATTTTCCTGGAACGGGAAGATGTTGCGGTTTTCGCCCCGGCGGACGCTGTGCCACCTCATGATGGTGCCTTCCGGCGTGATGCCGCGGACACGGTTGTCGCGTACCATGCGGCGGAGAAGGCGGTTGTCGGAGGTGGATATGTTGTTGTTCTCATCAAGCGGAAGGGATGTGAGGGCGGATACATAGACCCTGAATATCCTGGAATTGTCCACTGCCGGAGTCATCGCAGGGTTGAGGGCGTGGATGCCTTCCATGATGAGTATGTCGTTCTCTTCCAGCTGCATGAAGTCGCCCGCGAAATGCCTGCACCCTTCCTTGAAGTCGAATCTCGGCAGTTCCACCCGCTCTCCCGACAGGAGCGCATTGAGCTGGGTGCTGAGGAAATCGAGGTCCATTGCGCCGAGAGCCTCGAAGTCATATTCCCCGTTTTCGTCCTTGGGGGTCTGCTCCCTGTCCACGAAATAATTGTCCAGCTCTATGACTTTCGGATTGAGTCCGAGAACCTTGCACTGGATGGCCAATCTCTTTGAAGATGATGTCTTCCCGCTGCTTGACGGGCCGGCGATGAATACTATCTTTACCTTGTCCCTTCGGGCGTAAATCTGGTCGGCTATGTCAGCATATTTCCTTTCGTGAAGAGCTTCCGCGATGTTTATGAGCTTGACTGCCCCGCCTTCCGAAATGGTCTTGTTGAGCGTGCCGGCTCCGCGCACCTTCATGATGGAGCACCAGTCGGCATATTCCTTCAGTGTGGCGGCTATCTTTGACTGCCTTTTCATCGGCATCACCTTGCTGACATTGCCTTCGGCAGGGTACTGCAGGCAGAAACCGTTGTTGAAGCCCATTATGTCAAATACCTTCAGGTAGCCGGTGGACGGGACAAGCGGACCGTAGAAGGTATCCGTCTGTCCGCCGAGGGTGTATACGCTGTATGTGAATTTTCCGATTGATTTCAGCAGTTCGGCCTTGTCCGGCTGGTTGTTGGAGAGGAAGAGCTTTCCTGCTTCATCGAAGTTCATCTTCAGTTTATGGAAGGGAAGGTCAGCGTCTATGATTTCCTGCATTTTGCATTTCAGTCCATCCAGTTCATTGTCTGTGATGTAATAAACATCCGGATGTCCGTCTTCCATGGCCTTGGTTGCCCTGAGTTCGCAGTAGAGGCCGCTCGGGAGAGAGTATTCTATGGCAAGTACCTTGTCGGGATAGAGTTCCCTGACGGCGTTCTGCAGCACAAAGCAGAGTGACCGGACATATGTCCTGCGTCCGTCCGGATGGTTGTAGCCGATGAACTCCACCTGATGGGAAACCCTTGCCTTGAATTCGAGTTCCTTCAGCTGATGGTCCACCAGCGCGGCGAGTACAGGCAGTTCGACATTGTTCTTGTCGTCAAATACGGTGCTGCATATCTGTTCAGAAAGTTCCGAAAGGGGAGTCCCGAGCTTCACATTGTGGAAACTCCTGTCGTTCTCGCAGAAAATCCTTATCTCTTCCATTATTTTTAAATTTAACGTCAGTTCGACGAATTTATAATGCTCGCTCCCAAGGAATTCGTCGAACCGTCGTTAAGGATTTCTTCGAAATCCATTTGTCTTAATCCCCAGTCGCTTCGCGACAGCCCCTTATTAAGGGGCGTCGCCCACCTTATTCCTCCCTCTCCGGGAGGACTGTCGCAGGACAAGTCCTGCTCCTTAAGCGGTTGTCCGATGAAATTCAATGAATTAAATTTCATCGGACTCACATTAATTT
This sequence comes from Candidatus Cryptobacteroides merdavium, assembly GCA_017694755.1. Lineage (GTDB taxonomy): Bacteria > Bacteroidota > Bacteroidia > Bacteroidales > UBA932 > Cryptobacteroides > Cryptobacteroides merdavium. The sequence goes on along the minus strand of JADIMO010000114.1, from coordinate 21,215 downwards.
ATCATACTCCCTGTTCCAGTACCTCCTTCAGGAACGGTCCGGTGACGGAGGCCGGGTCTTCAGCGAGCTGTTCCGGCGTGCCTTGAGCAACAATGGTGCCGCCTTTCTTGCCGCCTTCAGGACCCATGTCGAAAAGCCAGTCCACGGACTTGAGCACATCGAGGTTGTGTTCGATGATTATTACGGTATTGCCTTGCTCCACGAGCTGCTGGAGCACACCGAGAAGAATCTTTATGTCCTCGAAATGCAGTCCGGTGGTCGGCTCGTCCAGAATGTAGAGGGTGTTGCCGGTGCTCTTCCTTGCCAGTTCCGCAGCGAGCTTCATCCTCTGGCTCTCTCCTCCGGAAAGGGTCACCGCCGACTGTCCGAGCTTCACATATCCGAGCCCGACTTCCACGAGGGCCTTCAGCTTCTGGCTGATGGAAGGGATGTTGCTGAAAAATCCGTATGCTTCGCTGATCGGCATCTCCAGCACGTCGTTGATGTTCTTCCCTTTGTATTTCACGGCAAGGGTATCGTCCTTGTACCGCCTTCCACGGCATTCCTTGCAGACCACATTGACGGAAGGCAGGAAGTTCATCTCTATGACCTTGATGCCGGCTCCCTTGCATTCTTCACAGCGCCCTCCCGGCACATTGAAGGAGAATCTTCCGGCCTTGAATCCGCGCACCTTTGCGTCAGGCGTGGATTCGAACAGTGTCCTTATGTCGTTGAAGACCCCTGTGAATGTGGCAGGATTGCTCCTCGGTGTCCTTCCGATGGGGCTCTGGTCGATTTCTATCAGCTTGTCGATGTTCTCCACACCCACGATGCTGCCGTATGGCAGTGGCTGCATCCTGGCGTTGTAGAACTTGTTTTTCAGAATCGGCATCAGGGTCTCGTTGATGAGGGAGGATTTTCCGCTTCCGCTGACCCCGCTTATGCCTATGAACATCCCGAGAGGGAAGTCTATGTCCACATTTTTCAGATTGTTTCCCCTCGCTCCGCGCAGTCCGAGCGTAAGGCCGTTGCCTGTCCTGCGTCTGGACGGGATTTCTATCTTCCTTTTTCCGGTGAGGTAATCGAGGGTGACGGACTCTCCGATGATGCAGTGCCTTCTGGTGTCCTCATCGCAGCCAGTCCCTTCCGTTGCCCCACGGGTGCTGTCCAGAAGCATGTCTACAGGTGCGCTCAGGCAGATCCTGCCTCCGTTTGCCCCCGCTCCCGGCCCGACATCTACAAGCCAGTCGGCAGAGAGCATCGTTTCCGCATCGTGCTCCACGACCATGACCGAGTTGCCTTCGTCACGGAGTTCCTTCAGGGAGGCGATGAGCTTCCTGTTGTCCCTCTGGTGCAGCCCGATGCTTGGCTCGTCCAGGATGTAGAGCACATTCACGAGCTTTGAACCTATCTGTGTTGCAAGCCTGATGCGCTGGCTTTCTCCTCCTGAGAGCGAAGCGGTCGCCCTGTCGAGGGACAGGTATTCGAGACCGACGCCGAGCAGGAATGAAACCCTTTCCCGGAGCTCCTTCAGGATGTCCCTGGCTATGGTCTTTTCCCTTTCGTTGAATTTCCCGTCAAGGGAGTCCAGCCATTCCTTCAGGGCTGAAATCTCCATCGCGGACACTTCGGAAATGGTCTTTCCGTCTATCTTGAAATAATTGGTCTCCTTGTTGAGCCTGGTGCCGTTGCACACCGGGCAGACAATCTTGTCGGAAATGTCGTCCACAATGCCGGGATAGCTCACCATTTCTGACGAAGACCCTTCCCCGATGCGGTACAGCTCATCGGAGCCGAATATCAGAAGGGAAATCACCTCTTCGCCCAGGTCTTCAATGGGGTCATGGAGCGAGAATCCGTACTTCCTTGCTATTGACCGTACAATGTCGTATTTCCGCGTCTGCCGCATTTTCCCGAGGGGAAGGATGCCCCCGTCGGCGATTGATATTTTCCTGTCGGGAATTATGGAATCAATATTGACATCCACAATCATTCCGAGTCCCTTGCAGTGAGGACAATACCCCTGCGGGGAATTGAATGAGAATGAATGCGGGGCGGGTTCGGCGAGGGAAAGTCCCGTGTCCGGGCAGACCAGATGCTTGGAATAATGCTGGAGTTCCCCGCTTTCCATGTCCATGACGGCAAGCGAGCCTTTCCCGAGATTCAGGGCCGTATACACCGAGTCCTTGATGCGTTTTTCGTCACGGGCTGTCGGCTTCAGCTTGTCCACCACCAGTTCCACGAAATGCGGCTTGTAGCGGTCGAGAACAGTCACTGTGGAGAGGTCAAGGATCTCGCCGTCGATGCGTGCCTGCGTGTAGCCTCTTCTTCTGAGCTGGTCGAAAAGTTCCTTGTAATGTCCCTTGCGGCCTTTTACGAGAGGAGCGAGAAGCAGGCATTTGCGCTCCCTGTAATTGTCCATTATCAGGGAGACAATCTGCTCGTCGGTGTATCTGACCATCGGCTTTCCCGTGGCAGGGGAATATGCCGTGGATGCCTTGGCGTAAAGAAGCCTCAGAAAATCATAAATTTCGGTTATGGTGCCGACAGTGGACCTCGGGTTGTTGCCTGTGGTCTTCTGTTCTATGGCAATGATGGGGCTCAGTCCGGTGATGCTTTCCACATCAGGCTTTTCCAGAATGCCCATGAACTGCTTTGCGTATGCGGAAAGCGTGTCCATGTACCTCCTCTGCCCTTCAGCATATATGGTGTCGAAGGCAAGGGATGATTTCCCGCTCCCGCTCAGCCCGGTGATCACCACAAATTCATTCCTCGGAATCGACAGCGACACATTCTTGAGATTGTGGACATTTGCCCCGGCTATGTCTATGTATTCCTTTTTCCTGTCCATTTTCTGCTCTCATTCATTCCTCCGGTCACTCCTTGTCCGGAGCGGCCTCGTCCTGATAATCTTCATACGGCTCGTTGAATGGCTGGAGGAACGGGTTCTTCGTGCGTTCGTCAGTGATGGTGGTGTGCGGTCCGTGCCCCGGAATCACCGTAACATCCCCGTCCAGTACGGTCAGTTTTTTGAAAATGCCGTCAATCAGCAGGTCATAGTCTCCACCCGGATGGTCTGTACGGCCGATCGCCCCGGCGAAGAGGGTGTCTCCGCTGAAAAGCACCTTGTCCGCCCGGTCATAGAAGCAGACCCCTCCCGGAGTGTGTCCCGGAGTGGAAAGCACTTCAAATTCAGTGTTCCCGAACCTGATGATGTCCCCGTCGTGGATGTCTTCTGTCTTCACATCCGTGGCCGGCGTGTCGAATCCGAACATCCTGCAGAAATATCCCGCATTTTCAAGGGTTCCCCTGTCGGCCGGGTCCATATACACCGGCACCCTGAGCATTTCCGCACATTCCTTGAGTCCGAATATATGGTCGAAATGGGCGTGGGTAAGCAGTATCTTCACCGGCTTCAGCCTGTTGTCCTCTATGAACCTTTTCAGTTCGTCCCTTTCTGCGGGCGTGTAGAATCCAGGGTCTATGATGACACATTCGCCTGTCCCGTCCCATGCCACACTGCAGCATTCGTGCAGTGCATTGAAATAGAAATTCTTTATCTGAAGCATCTTGGAATCTGTTTTTGATTTTTCTGTTCCCTGTTCTGCAATCAGACAAAATTACATAAAATCACCGTAACCCTGCAGTTTTTTGTAAAAATTCCTGGGGTTTTTCTGACGGCTGTATGTTCAGATTGGCTGATGGTGAGCCGGCATATTTGCGGTCAAGGATTTCAACCGCAAATATCCGCAAATGCATCAGGACCTTGTGTGTTTCTTCAGAAACTTCTCACCGAGCCATTTTCTCAGTGGCTCGTCATAGAATTTCAGGCAGAGCCAGGCGAGGATGATGCTGCCGATGATGACGGCTGCGGCGACAGGCCATGCCTGGGAGAAAGGTATCTTCTCCGGACCGCTCCAGAGCCATGCATAGAACAGGTACATGAGAGGGTAGTGTACCACATAGACAGGGTAGGAGATGTCGCCGAGGAATTTGCATACCCTGGATGTCGCCTTGTCGGTGGTTTTCCCGGATGCGCCCAGCCAGACGATGGCAGGGAAAATGAATATCGTGCAGACAGCCTCGTAAAGCCCGTTCAGCCAAAGCTTTTCTCCTCCGCCGATGTGCGGCAGGGCAAGCAGCACGCAGACGATGGCGCTGCATATCCAGAATGCTCCCCTGATATTGACCGGCCTGAATACGCGGGACATCAGCAGGCCTATTGAAAATGAGAACATGAGCCTGAGAAAGCCGCCGAGCAGGTTCCAGTCCGTCATGGACCAGCCCACGCCGAGATGGCCGAAGCCGGAAAGATTGCAGACAGCGAATGCTCCGAGCCCCAGGCCTGCAACTGACACGAGCACGCTCAGGGCCTTCGTCGGCATCTTCCTGATGATGAGCGCATAGAGGATGTTGCCTATATATTCGAAAAAGAGTGACCAGTTGGGCCCGTTGAGCGGGAACATTTCATTGTTGCCCCTCACATCCGCCCCCGTCCCGGGCACTACCGGAAGCAGGAAGAGGTTCAGCAGCAGCGCGATCAGCACCATTGTCACGGGCACCTGCGTGCCGTCCCACTGCACCCTTCCCTGTATGCAGTATGCCGCTGCGCCGAGAATGGCCCCCATGATGACCATGGGATGCAGCCTTATGAGGCGCCGTTTGAAGAAATTCTTCAGGTTCAGCGAAGTCTTCCACCTGTCATCATATGCATATCCTATCACAAATCCGGACAGGATGAAAAAGAAGTCCACCGCCAGATATCCGTGATTGACATGCTGGTCGACCGGACTGGTCGCGAACCCCTCGCCTATGTGGTAGAACATCACCATCAGGGCAGCCACGCCCCTCAGTCCGTCAAGAAGTTCATAATGTGGCTTTGAATCCGGATATGCAGCCGAAGTGGTTTCTTTCATCTTGTCTGATAAATGTTGAATGTCAGTGCTTTCTGTTCCTTGTGCAGTGTCGCGCATGCCCGTTGTTGCCGGACGGCCCCTGCGTTATGACGCGGCAAATTTACGGAAACATATCCGCACTGCATTTGTCCTGCGACAAATTTTTTATAGGGTTCCTGAGCCTGCTCAGGGTAGGGAGCGTTATGCCGAGATATGAAGCTATATAGCCGAGCTGTACCCTTTTGCAGACTTCGGGAAACTGCTGTACGAAAGCCTCGTATCTTTCTTTTGCCGGCAGGGTGAGCCTTTCCTTGTGGGACTTGTGCAGCCTCCTGTATTCATTCTGGTGGATGAGGCGTCCCCAGTTGGCCATTTCTATGTTTGTGCTGAAGAGTTCGAGCAGGTCTGCAATGGATATTCTGTAGACTGTCACATCTTCGAGGGTCTCGACATATTCTTCGCTTTCTTTTCCGTAATACAGTTCATCCATGCTGAACACTATGCCCCCTTCCCACTGGAAGGATGTCGTTATCTCCTCCCCGTCCACTGACCAGAACGACCTTGTCATGCCCTTTTCTATGAAAAATGCAGCTCTTGCGAACTCTCCCTCCTTGACCAGGAGATGCCTTTTCGGAAAATGGCATTCCGCAAGGCGGCTTTCCAGTGACAATGCCGTCTCCTCAGATATCGGACACAATGTCCTCATCCCGTTTATTATATTCTTCATTTCCATTCATAAGCTTGGCCGCCGCAAAAATAAACAAAACTCTGAAAATTTCCGGAAAGTACATTTGCCAGTATGGTTATTTCAATATTTTTGTACTTTTGTGTGATTTAAAATTAAAATAAATACGACATGCATATAGCAGTTGCAGGCAATATCGGCAGCGGCAAGACGACGCTCACAAAGATGCTCGCGGCCCACTATAAATGGACTCCGAGGTTCGAATCCGTTGACTATAATCCATATTTGGCTGATTTTTATGAAGATATGGAACGGTGGTCATTCAACCTTCAGGTGTATTTTCTCAACAAGCGTTTCAAGGATGTGGTGGAGATATCCAAATCTGACGAGGCCATAATCCAGGACAGGACCATCTATGAGGATGCACGCATCTTTGCCCCGAACCTCCATTCGATGGGGCTGATGAGCACCCGGGACTTCGAGAACTATTCCGACCTGTTCGACCTGATGATGTCACTTGTCAATCCTCCTGACCTGCTGATATATCTGCGTTCGTCCATCCCCAACCTTGTCAGCCAGATACAGAAGCGCGGCAGGGAATACGAGAAGAGCATAAGGATAGACTATCTCACCGGCCTGAACAACCGGTATGAGGAATGGATTTCAGGCTACAGGCACAGGCTTCTCGTCATCGATGTGGACAGGATAAAGTTCGAGAACCGTCCTGAGGATTTCCAGGAAATCACAGACAAGATCGACGCGGAGCTTTTCGGCCTCTTCCCGTCCGAGCCGCAGGAGTGACGGCGCAAGGCCAATGACATCCGGACAGCAACAAAACCAATATAAAACCACATGATTATGGCATCCAATGAGAACGGCAACAAGCCACCCCGTCTGACCATCATCCAGTTCGTCGAAAAATATGTCGGACTTTATTCAGGGAATACGTTTCTCTGGGAAAAGAAGGGAAAGGAATGGACATCCACAACATTTGAACAGACCCGCAATGAGGCATACCGGATAGGCGCCGGGCTCATGGCCCTCGGCGTGCAGAAAGGGGAGAAGGTTTCCCTGCTTTCCGAAGGGCGCAACCTGTGGGTGCTCGGTGAGCTTGGAATCCTCTATGCCGGAGCCGTGAATGTCCCTCTTTCCATCAAGCTTGAGGAAAGCAATGACCTCCTGTTCAGGATCAGGCACTCCGATTCTAAATATGTGATGGTGTCGGCGCAGCAGCTGCCGAAGATAAGAAAGATACTCCCGGACCTGCCTCTCGTGGAGAAGGTCATTGTCTTTGACGACCTTCCTGAATATCAGGAAAAGGAAATGCCGATTTCCGAGATACAGAAGATGGGGGATGACTTCCTTCAGAAGAACGGGGAAATGTTCCGGCAGAGATATATGTCAATCGGTCCGGATGACTACGCCAACATCAGCTACACATCCGGAACCACGGCCGACCCAAAGGGAATCCTGCTAACACACAGGAACTATACCGCCAATGTGGAACAGGCACAGTCCGTCATCGGCGTTACGCCTGAAGACAGGATGCTCATCATCCTCCCTCTGGACCATTGCTTCGCCCATGTGGCAGGATTCTACACGATGATGTCATACGGGGCATCGATAGGCACGGTGCCGGCAGGCCGTACGCCTATGGAGGCATTGAGGAACATTCCGATGAGCATCAATGAACTGAAGCCGACGGTGATGCTCAGCGTTCCGGCACTTGCCAAGAATTTCAAGAAAAACATAGAAGCCGGGGTCAAGGCAAAGGGACCAAAGGTGGAAAAGCTGTATCATTTCGCCCTGAACATGGCCATAGCCTACAACAAGGAGGGCTACAACAAGGGCGGAATCACCCAGTTCTGGAAAAAGCCGCTGCTTGCCCTGTTTGACAAGCTGATATTCAAGAGTGTCCGCCAGGCTCTCGGAGGGCAGATGAAGTTCTTTGTGGGAGGCGGAGCCCTCCTGGACATTGACCTCCAGAGGTATTACTACGCCATCGGAATCCCTATGTATCAGGGGTATGGCCTCTCGGAAGCCACTCCTATCATATCGGCCAATGCTCCGGCAAGGCACATCCTCGGTTCATCAGGCTGCGTGGTGAAGCCAATGGACATCAAGATCTGCGACTCTGACGGCAAGTCCCTGCCATATGGCGAGAAGGGCGAGATTGTCATCAGGGGCGAAAATGTCATGGCCGGATATTGGAAAAATCCTAAGGCCACCGCCGACACCGTTGTGGACGGCTGGCTGCACACAGGCGACATGGGATATATGAGGGACAAGGACTTCCTCTATGTTGTGGGCCGCTTCAAATCCCTGCTGATCAGTGCCGACGGTGAGAAATACAGTCCGGAGGGGATAGAGGAGTCCATGGTGGAGAATTCGAGATACATCGACCAGATAGTTCTTCACAATAGCCAGGACCCTTATACGATAGCCCTGCTTGTGCCGAACAAGGATGCCCTGAAGTCCTTTGTCAAGGAAACTGCCCCTCAGCTTGCTCCTGATTCCGTCGAGGCAAAGAAAGTCATGCTTGAAAAGCTGCAGGATGAGGTCAATTCCTACCGCAAGGGCGGGGCGAATTACGGTGCATTCCCTGAAAGGTGGCTGCCTGCCGCCGTCTGTGTGCTTCCTGAGCCGTTCACCGAGCAGAACCACATGGTCAACAGCACAATGAAGATTGTGCGAGGCAAGGTGGAGAAGGCATACGAAGACCGGATGCGTTTTGCCTACACTCCTGAAGGCAAGAATATAGTGAATGAAATGAACCTGTCGTCACTTTAGGCAGTTATGGAATTTGAAGAATTGGTGAAAATAAGGCAGAGCGACCGTAAATACAGTCCTCTGCCTGTTGAAAAGGAAAAACTGATGAAATGTCTGGAGGCGGCACGGCTTTCTCCGTCCGCCTGCAATTCCCAGCCGTGGAAATTCGTCGTTGTGGATTCCAGACAGCTCCTCAGCCAGCTGGCGGATGCGGCCTGCGGGACAGGCATGAACAAGTTTGCCTGGCAGGTGCCGGTCATCGTTGCCGTCGTCCTGGAAAAGATGAATGTCACCGCCAGGATCGGAAGCATGCTCAAAGGCAAGGACTACAGTATGATGGACCTGGGCATGGCCGTGGAGCATTTCTGCCTTCAGGCCGCCGACCTCGGTCTCGGCACCTGCATCATGGGCTGGTTCAATGAAAAGAAGGTCGCAGAACTTCTCGGTGTGCCCCGCTCCAAGCGCATTCCGCTGCTCATTTCGGTCGGCTATCCAGATGCCCCTACAAGGCAGAAGGTCCGGAAACCACTGGAAGAAATTTCCTCCTGGAACAAGTATTGAATCATTTTTTCCGTATATTTGGCCTGACGGCCATTTATACGGTTCACGCCTCGGCAATGCAAGCCTGCGGCTTGTATGCCTGGTCCATCCCACAACATCCATAAGACATGAAGTCATCTGTCTGTTGCGGAATGAACCAGTCAAAATGCTTTCGCATTTGCATTGCTCTCGGCTTCTGCGTATATTTGCCCTTCCAAAAACGGTATTCAGAGGTGAAAACCGTTTATTCCGTGTACTAAACTTGTGTTGTCATGAAACCTGATTTTTGCTCTCCTCTGAAAAGAGGGCTTGGGAAAGCATTGATTGTTACATCATTGATCATGGGAATATCAGCCTGCAACAGGACAAATCCGTTCTTTTCGGAGTGGGACACCCCGTACGGCATCCCTCCGTTCGACAAGATTCATGAAAAAGATTACATAGAGGCCATCGAAGCCGGGATACACCGTCAGTCAGCAGAAATAGATGCCATCATAGCCAAGGATGACAAGCCTACATTTGAGAATACCGTGGCTGCATACGAGCGTTCCGGAGCCTTGCTTGACAAGGTCACCGGTGTGCTTTTCAACCTTTCGGAGTCCGATGCGACCGAGTCGATGCAGGCGGTTGTGGAAGAGGCCCTGCCCATGCTCACAGGGCATAATGACAACATATTCATGAACCCTTATTTCTTCAGCCGCGTGAAGGAACTCTACGACAGCAGGTCGGAACTCGGCCTTACAGTGGAGCAGAATGCCGTGCTGGAGAAGCTTTACCGGCGTTTTGTAAACAACGGAATCTCCCTTGACGCAGCCGGCCAGGAAAGGATGCGGGCCATCAACAAGGAACTCGCTTCATTGGAACAGAAGTTCGGCAACAACCTTCTTTCCGAGACCAATTCCTTCCGTCTTGTCCTGACCGATTCGTCAGAGCTTGCCGGTCTGCCCCAGCCTGTGATTTCAGCAGCTTCGGCCGATGCCTTGTCGGCAGGGATTTCCGCACGTGACGCCATGAAGATGACAGGGACGGATTCCGTGTCCGAAGGCGGTCCGTGGCTTTTCACCCTTCATAATCCGAGCTATGTCCCGTTCATGACATACAGCGCCCGGCGTGACCTCAGGGAAAAGATGTTCAATGCATATTCCTCAAGAGGAAACCACGGCAATGCATGTGACAACAATTCCGTGGTCATAGAGATAATGAAGCTCAGGATAGAGAAGGCACAGCTTCTCGGCTACCGTACTCCGGCCGACTTCATCCTCTCAGACAAGATGGCCCATGACGCCAGGACGGTGGACAAGTTCCTTGACGGCATCTTCACCCCTGCCGTGGCAAAGGCGGGAAAGGAGGTTGCCGACATGCAACTGATAATGGATGAGGATGTCAAAGCGGGCCTGCTTCCGGACGACAGCACATCCGTGATCCGTCCGTGGGACTGGGCATATTATGCCGAGAAGGTCCGTAACCGCCATTATGAACTCGATGAGAATGCCGTCAAGCCATATTTCAAGATGGAAAATGTCCGTGAAGGCGTCTTCGGCACAGCACATAAGCTTTACGGGCTCAATTTCGAGAAGCTTGACAGCATCCCGTCATACCATCCGGACATGGAGGGCTTCAAAGTCACTGATTCAGACGGTTCTCTTGTCGGCATTCTCCTGACAGACTATTACCCTCGTCCTACCAAGAGGGGAGGGGCATGGATGAACAATTTCCGTAACCAGGAAGTCACCGAAAAAGGCGTGGACATCAGGCCGATAATAGTGAATGTCGGCAATTTCACCAAGCCTTCCGCAGGCCAGCCGTCCCTTCTGACTCTCGATGAGACAGCCACAATGTTCCACGAGTTCGGTCATGCCCTTCACGGCCTTCTCAGCCAGTGTACCTACAAGGATGTCAGCGGCACAAGCGTTGCCCGCGACTTTGTGGAGCTTCCGTCCCAGCTCAATGAAAACTGGGCGCTCCAGCCGGAGGTGCTTGCCACATATGCCCGTCATTATGAGAGCGGCGAAGTGATTCCGGATTCTTTGGTGACGAAGATCCGCGCAGCCTCCACATTCAACCAGGGCTTCATGACCACCGAACTTGCCGCTGCGGCCATTCTGGACATGCGCTGGCATGAACTGACTTCAGTTTATGTCCCTGCCGACTGTCCGTTTGCATCTGAGACCGCCGCACCGGAAGGAGCTGAAGCCGGTACTCTCATCGTGAACGGGAAACCGCTTGCAGCAGGCTCATCTTCGGACCTGAGGGTGATAGATCCTGTCAAGTTCGAGGCCTATGTGATGTCACAGGCAGGTCTGATAGACGAGATCATTCCCCGTTACCGTACCACCTACTTCAATCATATCTTCAATAGCGGCTACAGCGCAGGCTATTACAGCTATCTCTGGGCAGAAGTCCTTGACAAGGATGCCTTCGAGCTCTTCATGGAGAAAGGCATCTTCAATAAGAATGTCTCCATGTCCTACCGCCGCAACATCCTTGAAAAAGGCGGCAGCGAAGACCCTATGGTCCTCTACAGGCGTTTCCGCGGTTCCGCGCCCGATCCTCACGCCCTCCTGCGTGCCCGCGGCCTGGAGTAGCATCAAACCCGTAGCAGCATTGTACAGATTTATACTCCGTAATATATGAAGGTGAGTCACATCAGTCTGGCTCGCCTTCTTTCATTCTGTTAAAAAATGACTAAAAAGCGGAATAATTCAATGATCGTTGCCACAAGATAAATTGGCTAAAATTCCATAATAAAAGAAGCTTTTAAAAGTCTGTTTCCGTGTCAGAATAACCGTGTCAGAATAAAAAATAAAGTTATTTTGGTAGTTGTATTGTAATGATAAATTGATGTGTCTGTATTATTAGTTCGCATAATCTTATTATACTGTGAAGTTCTAAAACTGCGGCTTGTTGATTATGATATTTCATTGCATAGTTTGATATGTCAGTTTTTTGTCTGTTAATGCTTAGAGCATTAAGCTATTTTTATGTGTTTGTATCTATATCTGGTGTCGGGCATGGATGTATTTGGATAGAGTGGCGTAATAATTATTTCATATTTTTTATATTATGAAATATCGGTTATTTATTTATCTTTGCCGGATATAAGCAACATTTTTTTCCATTTGGTTATGAAATATAAGAATTTATTCGCTTTGGCGGCTGCGTCGTTGACAATGGTGTTCGCCTGCCAGGAAACGGAAGATTTCGGTCCGGAAGAGATCAGCATAAATCCGGCTGAGACTACGTATGAGTTCCCTGAAGAAGGAGGGGACTACACTGTTGAACTCACTGCGACGATAGACTGGACCTTGCAGGGTTATACTGAAGATGTTCAGTCTTGGCTCAGTGTTAATCCTTCAAGCGGTAAAGCCTCCGCTTCACCTCAGACTATAACCATAAAGGCGATTGCTAACGATGGCGCCAACCGTTCCGCAGATCTTGTCTTTTATGGAAATATCATGCGTCAGGCTGCGTTGACAATTACTCAACCAGGGCCTGAAGGAGATGCGGAAAACATAACAATTGCTGAGTTTATCGAGAAGGCAGATACAGAAAATGAATATGTGCTCACTGGGGTTGTCGGTGATATTGCAACTAGTGAAAAATATTGGGGGTTCTCCCTTAAAGATGAGACCGGTACAATTTCGTGTCCGTTCATCGGAGCAGATGCTGAAGAATTTAAGGCGATGGATATCCATACCGGAGACAAAGTAAGTATTAAGGGTGTATATGAATTCTATTCCAGCAAGTCTGAGCATCAGCTTTCAGATGGTACCGTTGAATCTCATGAACCGCTTGATCTTGAGTCTATCCAGACCGTGACTGTGCAGCAGTTCCTTGAGGCCAAGGATATGTTCACCATGTATAGAATGACCGGTACCGTAACCGGCAGCATCAATGCAAATTTTGCAAGTTTTGACCTGGAGGATGAAACAGGGACTGTATATGTCTATACCGTAAATAATGCTTCCGAATATGGTCAGAAACTCAAGTCAGGTGACAAGGTTACCATCCGCGGTGCTTATACCGAATATAACGGCAAGGACGAGGTGGTGGACTGTACTATAGAATCTCATGAGCAGGGCCAGGGAGGCGGAGAGACTGGTACTCCTGAAGGATCCGGGACAGTTGAAGATCCGTTCAATGTTGCCGGTGCCTACAAGTATATTGACGATAACCAGTTTTATGGAGATAACAGTAATCCTAATGTTTCACCTGAAGTATATGTAAAGGGTACTATTTCTGCAATTGAGGAGGTTAGTCCAAGTTTCGGGAATGCAACTTATATGATTTCTGACGGAGATGGTACTTCTGAACTCGAAGTTTATAGGGGGTATTATCTCAATGGTGATAAATTTACTTCATCAGACCAGATAAAGGTTGGAGATGAGGTTGTTATTGTGGGCCAGCTTACCAGATTCTTGGAAACCTATGAGTTCACTACCGGCAGCAAGATTTATTCTTTGAATGGTCAGGGTGGCGGTGAAGAGCCTGGTGAAGATCCGGATCCGGTTCCGGGTGATTGGATTTATTCCAACTCCTTCAACAAAGGAATCGGCGATTTCACAATTGACAACAAGGTGATGAATGATCCGTTGACGTGGGTGTGGAATCATGATGCTTCTTATCAGTGCATGAAAGCCAGCGCTTATGTGAATAATACAAATTATGAGAGCGAAAGCTGGCTCATTTCTCCGGTAATTGATCTTTCCGGTGAAACGTCTGCATATCTTACATTTGAACATGCCACAAATTATTTCAGTACCTCGACCCTCGAAGATGACGCTACGGTATGGGCAAAAGAAGATGGAGTAGGAGAATGGACGAAAGTTACGGGAGTCACTTATCCTTCAAGCCAGGGATGGACATTTGTGGATGCAGGGGATATTGATATTTCTGCATATGCAGGCAAGAAGATGCAGTTTGCATTCGTCTACAAGAGCTCTTCTTCTAAGGCAGGTACATGGGAGGTGAAAAATGTGGTAGTGAAGAATGAAGCAGAAGAAGTTGTTCCTCCTACCCCCACTCCGGAAGGTACTATAGTCCTTTCATTCCCTGATGACAATAGTGCAAATAATAATGTCGGTGCTTATGATAAGTCTTGGACGGCTAAGTCGGGAAACAGTTCTTTTACCATATTCGCTTTTAACAACAATAATTGGAATAATGAGTGGTCATATATTAAATGTGGCAGAAAGGGTTATGAATCTGTTGCTACGATCAGTAATGATACCGCAATGCCTGAATTGACCTCCATTGAAGTGACTGTTGATGACATTCTGGATGTATCTAAAGTTAATTCAGTTACACTCAGTATTTATTCTGATTCAGTGCAGCAATCTTTGGTCGCAGAGGGAATTGAAGCAAAAAATGGTATTGCAGAAGGTATAATGGTATTTGAAATACCTGCTCAATACCAAAATACTGATCAGTATTATGAACTGACATTCGATTGTGCATCTCACACAAAAAACGGTATTATTCAGATTTCAAAAGTAACATACATTGCTGCTGAATAATTTTTCAAAAATATTTTTGCCGCTTTCGGCAGTCATTCTTTTTGCGGTCTCTTCCTGCGTCAAGTCTGAAGAGACCGCAATTGACCGGGACCCGTCCATTTCCGTGCCGCTTAAAACTGCCGGAACAGGGGCTTCCAGTCAGTTTGTGACTGTGGATGCTGCCGGTCCCTGGACAATAACCATAGATTTCGGGGAAGCGGAAGAATGGGCAAGTATCGAACCTGCGGCAGGAGATGGTCGCAGGTCCGATATTATACTTTCATGGGAAAGGAATGATGAGAAGGATGCTCGCAGCTGTACATTGATTGTCACTGCTGGAGAAAAGATTGCATCTGCAGCCTTCACCCAGAACGGGACTTCCGGCACAGGCGGAGGCTCATCTGAGATTAAATCGGACATTCCTGGCAAATGGCTGGAACTTCCTGCTACAGATGATTCAGACCTCTATTTCATTACTCATGACATGGTGCGCTCTGGCAAGACCTTGCGTAACTATTCCTATTATTACAGTCTTGATGACAGGCTTGCCGTATGGGTCGCCTATCCTCTGAACAGAGGTCTGATCGGCAGCGGCAGCCGTACGGATGACTGGGGTTACGATCCCAAGATTCCGGCAAGGTATCAGCCGGTGCTGTTCAGCGGATACCGTGGCGGGTATGACCGCGGGCATCAGCTTCCGTCGGCTGACAGGTATGGCAATGGTATCAACGAAACTACCTTTTATTTTACCAACATGACGCCACAGAAGGCGGCTCTCAATCAGTCTGCCTGGGCCAAGCTGGAAAATATGGTACGCGATTGGTGCTATCAGATGGATACTCTTTATGTCGTCACAGGAGCTGACATACAGGGTGCTTCCGATGTCGCCTACGACAATAACGGTGCGACGTGCACTGTCCCCGAGGGCTATTTCAAAGCTTTGCTCGGCTACAAGAAAGGAGGTTCGATAGGCAACGCTACCGGAGGCTATATCGGAATCGCTTTCTATTTCGGCCACCGAAGTTACGGTGACGACAAGAATACCATAATGAACCAGTCAATGACCATTGATGACCTCGAACGCAGGCTCGGCTACGATTTCTTTGTCAATCTTCCGGACAAGGTAGGTAAGGATGTGGCTGCAAGAGTCGAGTCGGAAGTTGATTCCTGGTGGAACTGACAATTTAGCTTTTTATGAAGAAGATATTTCTGTTGATAATTCTTTTGCTTGCTGGCATCCAGTCTTTTGCCCAGAAGCAGAACTATGTCATCGGGTTCTACAATGTCGAGAATCTTTTTGACATCTATGATGATCCCGTCAAAGATGACGCGGAGTTCCTTCCGGATGGAAAGAACAAGTGGACTCAGACCAAGTATGAAAAGAAATTGCACAACATCGCTCGTGTAATCAATGCGATGCGTGACGAAAACGGTGTTTATCACACAATTCTTGGTGTGAGTGAGATAGAAAACAGGCTTGTGCTGGAGGATCTTGTCAGCCTGCCTGAGCTGGTGGCTGCAAATTACCAGATAGTCCATTATGACGGCCCGGATGCAAGAGGCGTGGATGTCGCCTTGCTCTACAGGCCTGATCAATTCAATTATATTGACAGTGAGTCAATCCCATTTACCTTTGAGAATAGCGGAATCGAGTTTACCCTCAATGAAGAGGAACAGAAGGCCTTCAAAACCCGTGACATACTTATGGTGCATGGCCAAATCAGTGGAGAGGACATTGCAGTTTATGTCGCTCATCTGCCTTCACGAATCGGTGGCAAGGGAACGGATTTGCGTCCTCGAGGTGCTGAAATCATATATAATCATGTGCAGCAGCTCAAACAGAAGTATCCTGATATCAAGGTTGTCGTTATGGGTGATATGAATGATAACCCGACTGATGAAAGTATGGTGGTATGGATGCATAGCAAAGCCGAAATCGATGAAATGGGAACTGAGGATTTCTATTCACCGTTTATTGATATGCTGGCTGACGGTTATGGTTCCCTTGCATATCGTGGAGTATGGAATATTTATGACAATATTCTTGTGGACTACAATCTTGCGCAGGCACCGGACGGCGGACTTAAGATACGTCCGATCCATAAGAAAGGCTACTATGGAAGGGTCTTCAAAAAATCTTTCATGACCCAGCAAAGCGGACAGTACAAGGGTACACCATTCCGTACTTTTTCCAATGGGGCATTTATTGGAGGCTACTCAGATCATTATCCAACATATATCGTAATCGGAAAATAACATGAAAAAGGTTATATTGACAATGATGGCGGCACTGCTGTCAATTGTTGCTGCTGCACAGGCTTCTACCGGAGGAATTGAGGCCGCAGTAGTAGACCGTGCCGGAAGAACTCCTATCTCCGGTGCCAAGGTTGAATTGGAACAGGAGGGGCAGGTTTTGAACACTCTGATTACTGATCAGGATGGAAAGTTTATGTTTGACGGACTTGTTGATGGCAATTATACTCTGTCTGTCGGGGCGGAAGGCTATACGGCTACTCGTGTGAATGTAAAAGTGGAGCAGGGGCTTGTGCGTGATCTGATGTTTGTGACCCTTGGCCCTGCGCAAACAATGAAAAGCAGTGAACTTGATGCTTCAAGTTTCTCGGAATTTGATCTTGACGATACCGGGTATTCTGATGCCCCGACCATTCTTTATGCAAATAATGATGTCTACGCAGATATGGTTGGCTTCGGTTTCAGTGCCATACGTTTCAAAAATAGAGGATACGCTTCTGAAACACAGGATGTGTACCTTTCCGGTGTACCGATGAACGATGCATTGACCGGTTATACTCCATTCTCTCTTTGGAGCGGTCTCAATGAGGCTATGAGATCAAAGGATGCTACCCTCGGAATGGAGACATTGCCATATGGGCTCGGAGGATACAATGGATTGACAAATATCTCCGGTCAGCCTTATGATGTGCGTCCGGGATGGCGTTTTTCGCTTCTCTCCAATTCAGCTCTCTATCGTCTGCGACTTATGGCCACTTATGCTTCAGGAGAGCTTGATAACGGTTGGTCGTATGCCTTTAATGTTTCTGCGCGTCTTGGTGGTAACGATTGGGTAGAGGGTGTTTATTACCGTTCTTTTGCATTTTACTCAGGAGTGAGCAAACGCTTTGGAGATGTTCACAGATTGTCGCTTACAGCATTTGCTACTCCAGGTAGCCGTGGAGCACAGAATGCTTCAACTCAGGAGGTATATGATCTCATGGGTGACAATATGTATAACTCCAACTGGGGCTATCAGAACGGCAAGGTCCGTAATTCCCGAGTACGCAAGACTTTTGAACCGGTGATTACGTTGAAGTATGACTATACTCCAAGCGAGGATTTCAGTGCATCAGCGATTCTGCTGTACCGTACCGGTTACAATGGCTATACGGCACTTGATTGGTACGATGCCATGGATCCGCGACCTGATTATTATAAGAATCTTCCTTCATATTTTTTCATGGAGGATGAAGATTACAACAGGGAGAATTTTGAGAAGGCTGCATGGGCTGAGTATGCATGGACCCATCATACCGCGGAATATGCAAACTACCAGCATCTGAATTGGGACAGATTGTACAATGTCAACTATGCCAATCCTGACGGACGCAGTAAATATGCGCTTGAGGAGAGACGTGTTGATCAGAACGATGTGAATCTTGCCGGCAATATCGACTGGAATATTGATGATCATTTCAATCTTAAGGCCGGTGCGCAGTTCAAGTATAACAGAACTGAGAACTACAAGCTTATGAACGACCTTCTCGGTGGTAAGTATTATCTGAATATCGACTCTTTTGCAGAGCGAGATTTTGCCTCCAATGCAGCCTTGATTCAGAATGACCTTGATTATTTTCTCGCGCATGGAGAAGCGCAAAAGATTACACAGGGAGGCAAATATGGCTATGATTATCTCGCACAAATTCGCCGTGCCAATGTCTGGGCCAGCGGGACCTATAATTTGGGAGGTTTCTCGGCCAGTCTTGCAGCAAGTGTAGGTTATGAGGCATTCTGGAGGGATGGACTTGTGCGTAAAGGTCTTTTTGCCGGGCTGGATGACAATGGTCAGCCTATAGAATATGCCGGACGTATCTTGACAACATACGACAAGAACGGTAATCCGGTTACATCCAAGGGTAAATCAGATGTGGCTTCATTCCTGACATGGTCAACTAAGTTGAGTCTTGCTTATGAGTTGAATGGCGGTCACAGGCTTTCTGCAAATGTAGGTTATTTCAATGATGCTCCGACATTTTCACAGTCTTTCGTCTCTGCGCGTACACGTAATACCTTGGTAGATGATCTGACTACTGTCAAGACATTCTCTTCTGATATCAGTTATCAGTATAGCAACAATGGATATAATCTGCGTGTAACCGGTTTCTATACCAAAATCAATGATCAGACCGATGTAATGAGTTTCTATGATGATTCTCAGCATTCTTTTACCAATTTTGCGATGACGGGTATAGACCAGCGGCATATGGGTGTTGAACTTGGTGTACGGGTGCCTCTATTTGTTGAAGGCTTAAGTATCAGTGGGGTATTAAGCTGGGGTGAGTATGTCTATACCAGCAATCCTCATATGGTACAGACGGTTGATAACAGCGCCGAAATTATACGTGACGAAGATGTGCCATATTGGAAGAGCCAGCCTATATATAAGATTGCCGGATATATTGATGGGGCTCCAGTATATGACCAGGACGCTGAAGGCAACTACATAGTAGAAGGGGAGAAGAAACATTATGTGCCTTCAACACCTCAACTTGCAGCAGCCGTCGGTCTTAATTACAACATAAACTATTGGTTCTTTGAAGTTACCGGCCAGTATTTCGCAAATTCATATCTTGATATGAATCCTCTTTACCGCACAGAGTTTGCCTGTGGAGGTGGTGACGGCATAGTAACTCCGGAGGAGGTCAATTATATGGCCGCACAAGAGAAATTTGATCCGGCATTCCTGTTGAACCTGAGTATAGGCAAAAGCTGGTACATCGGACGGAAATATAACATAGGGTTCTCTCTTAATGTACAGAATATCTTGAATAACAAGAATGTCAAAACCGGTGGCTATGAACAGACAAGGCTCATCAGCAGTTATGGGAAGGACCGATATTACCGATTTGATCCCAAATATTTTTATATGTGCGGGGCAAACTATATGTTGAACATCTATTTCAGATTCTAAGGACATGAAAAAGATATTGATATTTGCTTTGTCATTTCTGACATTGAACTCCTGTCAGTCGCTCAAGGAGGAGTTTCAGCCGGTATGGGGAGGTTATGATGATCCGGAAGTGGACACTCCTGTCACGATGACACCCACTCATACAATAGGTGAACTTGCTGCGATGTATGAGACAGGTAATCCATGGACTATAGACCAGAATATAGTGATTTCCGGAATAGTGAGCACCACTGACCGTTACGGAAATTTCTATAAGAGTTTTTATATTCAGGACGAAACTGGAGGAATGGAAATAAAGCTTGGAAAGAACGGTCTGTATAATGACTATCTCCCCGGGCAGCGCATATATGTGAACTGTCGTGATCTTGAACTTGGAATGTATGGTTACAAGTCAGGTTCCGGCAACGGTATGGTGCAAATAGGTTTTCACGATCCATCGGGCTCATATGAGACCTCATATCTTGAGTCTTCCTTGCTGATTGATACACACGTGTTCAAGGGTGAGGTCGAAGGTGAAGTAGAGCCTGTGGTCGTGGAGGCAGATGATCTGCCTGGTTCAAGAGATATTCAGGGATCGGACAGTTGCCCATATCTCGGTAAGCTCGTTACTATCAAGAACCTTTGGTATAGTTGGTATGATGACCAATATAGAGATTTGAATGAGGCTTTCGCCTTGTTGTACCTTGATTCCAATCAGGATAAGAAGGCGTCCAGGAACCGTATCTTTATTTCAGGAGAAAATACCGGAATTACAACATGGGCCATGTCTGAAGAAAAAATGGATGAGTACCTGGTATCTGGAATCTGGGATAATGTAAACATCGGCAATGCCAATGACTATAATTATGGTACAGTAGGAGACTACAAAAACAAGGTAAATCCTGTTAATGGCCAGCCTTACTATGGCATAGAGAGGGCTCCGGCTTCAGTGAGTCAGTATTTTTCTACTGAGCAGGGCGGCCAAGGAACTTGCGTACAGATCCGTACCAGTGGTTATTGCCGTTTTGCAGACACGGAAATTGATCCTGCTGTGCTTGCTGGTGAGAAGTCGATAAATGTTACCGGTATCTTGACCCTATATCAGGGAAAAATTCAAGTTACAGTTAATAATATAACGGATATTGAATATAACGAGTAACAAAATATCGTCTGTAACAATGATTTAATGCAGAAAATACCTTGTTTCTGTTTTGAAGAACATGAATGTAAAGATGTTTTGATGTTTCATACATGATTCATTGAAGATAATTGCAGCGGGAAATAAAGGTTTGTCGGACTTTGTCTCCCGCTGCTGCTTTTCATAAGATAATTTCAGGTTTTTCTTCAGAGCTTGTACAGATTTTATTCGAACTCCATATGTAGCCCGCCTGTTGCATGATTGCAGCAATGGGTATGTTCTGTTTGTTTTGCTGCAGTCATTACCGTTCATGGTATTCTGTCCATCATATTTCATTTTTTGAAACGGCGCTTTTCCGGCGTTGATCCGCCTGACAGGACAAATCTATGAAGGCAGTTTGCGTATTTCGGTCGATAGCCACCCAGGGATTTCAGTCATAACCACCCACTAAGATTACCTGTATCTCTGGATATATGGCAAAGATATATCTATTTTCTCATACTCACTCCGTTGAGTTCTATTCTATATG
>JADIMO010000113.1 GCA_017694755.1 Candidatus Cryptobacteroides merdavium | reverse complement strand
CCTCCGAATGAGCCGATATTGCCCATCACACCCTTGCGTGACGTAGACGCCACATGACTCTTGATCCTGCGGACCACCTCGTAACCTGCTTCAAGGTTGACACCCGCCTTTTCGTAACTGACTGCCATATTCTTTATTTTCAAATATTATTAATTGCCATTCCGCACATCATGCAAAGATATAACATTTCCTTGACATGCGCATCAATTCATCATTTCCGGATACAGCTGAGTGCAGCACCTATCGCCGTCCGGTATTCAGGATATTCGGGAATGTGCATCCTGATGCCGTAGAGGGCCTCTATCCTGTCGAACAGCGGTCTGCTCTGCGGCAGCATAGGAAGATTGCCTATCAGCACGAAATCCCTGATGGATGTGCTGTATGCAACAAGGTTGGCTGCACTGCCGATGGTCTGGAGCACCATGTTGATGATGCCGGCCGCCACATCGTCCGGCTCCGCATTGGCCTCGGCCTTTCCGAAATTTGAGGCGGTCACCCCGTATGGAAGTCCCGGAATCTCCGCCCTTGATATGTCCCTGATCTGAAGGTCAACCTTTGATGCATCCCCTCTCATCGCCATGTCCACCACATGCCTGAAGTCATGGGAATGGAACAATATCCGGGAAAGCCCCTGCAATGTGCCTCCGCCTATGGCCATCCCGCCTATGTGCTCCATATTCTCCCCGTCAACCTTTATGAAAGAGGTTCCCGTGCCCATGCTGACCACTATCATCCTGTCCAGACCGCTGCGGAACCGTGCCCCGAGGGCATTCGCCACGAATTCGTCAGTCCTTGCGGTAGGCAGCCCATATAGATTGCCGTCGACATAGGCGCTTCCGACTCCAGTAAGCATCACCTGCTCCACGGCATCAAGGTCTATGTGATTGTCATAGATATACTTTCCGAATGCCCCGAAAAGCGAGGTTATCGGATCGGCCGCCGTAATGAACTGCGGTGACCTGATCTCCCCGTTTTCTATGCCCACTATCTTCGTGGTGCTTCCGCCCACATCAATTCCTATTATCATAATTTCAGAATTTTCCGTCCTTATTGGCCTCCTCAACCGCCTGATAAAGGTCAGTCGGATAATTGCCGTTGAAACATGCCAGGCATAGGTCGCTGCGCCGTCCAGCCTTGTACAAGGCTTCTTCCGAGAGGAAAGCAAGGGAATCCGCACCTATGGCACGGCAGGCCGCCTCCACCGATCTTCTGGCGCAGAGCAGTTCATCGTAAGTGGAGATGTCCACCCCGTAGAAGCATGGCATCTTGATGGGAGGACTCGCTATTCGCAGATGCACTTCACTGGCACCGGCCTCACGCAGCATCGTCACTATCCGCCTTGAAGTGGTCCCCCTGACAATGGAGTCGTCAATGAGCACCACCCTCTTGCCTTTCACTATGGTCTTGACGGCAGAAAGCTTCATCCTCACACCTTTTTCCCTCATTGACTGGGACGGTTGGATGAATGTCCTGCCGATATATTTGTTCTTTATCAGCCCCATTTCATACGGGAGGCCGCTCGCCTCGCTGTAGCCCATTGCGGCACTGAGGCTCGAATCCGGAACGCCCACGACTATGTCCGCATCCGCAGGGGCTTCCTCAAAGAGCAGCCTGCCGCTTTCCTTTCTGAAACTGTGGACATTACGCCCCTCTATATCGCTGTCCGGACGGGCAAAATAGACATACTCCATGGCACACATGGCGTTGCGCCTGTATTCAGAATATCTCCTGCTGCGGATGCCATGGCTGTCAATGGTTATTATCTCACCCGGCTCCACATCCCTTACGAATTCAGCACCTATCACATCAAATGCACAGGTCTCGCTGCTGAGGACATAGCCGTCACCGAGCCTGCCTATCGAAAGGGGACGGAGCCCGTATTTGTCCCTGCATGCATATATCCTGTTGGAAGTCATGATTATGAATGCAAATGCCCCCTCTATCATGTTCAGGGCCTCCACAATGGCGAAAATCCTCGGCTTGTTCACAGAGTCCTTCTTGATGAGGTGGGCAAGTATCTCACTGTCGGAAGTGGACTGGAAAAGGCTGCCGCGATTTTCAAGATATTTCCTCAACGGGGCGGAATTGACAAGGTTGCCGTTGTGGGCAAGGGCAAAGTCTCCGGTATTGTGTCTGAAAAGAAAAGGCTGCACATTCTCTATCCCTCCGCCTCCCGTGGTGGAATAACGTACATGGCCTATGGCCATATTTCCACGGAGCCCGGAGAGCCTGTCTTCATTGAAGACTTCGGTGACAAGCCCCTCTCCCTTGACCCTTTTCAGGACCCCGGCATCGTTGGCTGAAACTATCCCGCATCCCTCCTGTCCACGGTGCTGGAGCGCATGAAGCCCGTAATATGTCAGATTGGCCGCATCAGGCACTCCATACACTGCAAAGACGCCACATTCTTCATGCAGTCCTTTGTCAAGAATATTTCCGTCCTGACGGCAGTCTTCATTCATATATTCCATTTCTGTCATTATTCTTTATATCTGCAATATCTATTTCAATGACCGGACATTTGACGGATGTCCGAAATGTCGGATCCGAAGAATGGGGAAACGGACAGAAGCCGGGAATGTATTTCCCTGTAGGCATCCCCGACCTTGCCCATGTCACGGCGGAACCTGTCCTTGTCAAGCCTTTCCCCCGTCCTTATGTCCCAGAAACGGGCATTGTCCGGAGTGATGTGGTCCGCAAGCATCAGGCTCCCGTCCGGAAGACGGCCGAACTCTACCTTGAAGTCCACCAGATCAATGCCTATTCCCTTGAACAGGGGCAGAAGGATTGAGTTTATCTTTTCCGTCATGGAATACATTTCCTGTAGTTCCGCATATGTCACAAGACCGAGGGCAACGGCATGATGGTCATTTATCAGAGGGTCGCCGAGGTCATTGCTCTTGTAGCACAGGTCATAGATCGTGTTTCCCGGCCTTATGCCCTCCTCAATGCCGAGCCTTCGGGCCATTGAACCGGCAATCACATTCCTCACTATCATCTCGACAGGTATGACGTCTGTCTTTGTACATAGCTGTGAATCAGCGGAAACGAGCCTGACGAACGGAGTCCTGACTCCGCCCCGCTCAAGATGCCCGGCCAGCATGGCCGATACCGCATTGTTGATCCGTCCCTTCCCGGCAATTCTGGCCTTCTTTATCATGTTGTAGGCAGTGATGCCGTCTGTAAACTGCACGAGAATGCGTGACGGGTCCTCATCTTCATATATCTTTATGGCCACTCCGTCATATATGACAGGACGGCCGTCATGCTTTCCACTGTCTCCTTCAGTCAAATGATATCGCTCCATAGTTATAATAATAAAATGCCCGGTCTTGGAGCCGAAGCGTCCGGGACCGGGCAGAAATATCAGTTGCCTCTGAAATACCTTACGGCATTGTCGAAGAGAGGCTGTTCAAGCTCTTCCTCAATGTTCTTGAACAGGTTCCGCTCATATCTTTCGGTATGCCCCATCTTTCCGAGTATCTGTCCGTCCGGGCTCACTATGCCTTCTATGGCGTAATAAGAGCCGTTAGGATTGTACGGCGACTCCATCGTCACTTCCTCGGATACCGGATCGACATACTGGAACGCCACCTGCCCGTTTGCAAAGAGCTCCCTTGCAAGGTCTTCGTTCACCACGAACTTCCCTTCGCCGTGGCTGACAGCAATGGTGTGCAGGTCACCGACGGAGAAGCCCGAAAGCCACGGGGAATTGGTCGTGGCGACCCTTGTCGTGACCATCTGGGAGATATGGCGGTTGATGTCGTTCCTGAACAGAACCGGGGAATCCTTCGTGACCATGCCGAGACGGCCGTATGGAAGGAGGCCAGACTTCACGAGGGCCTGGAATCCGTTACAGATGCCGAGGATCAGGCCTCCTCTGTCGAGAAGTCTATGTATCTCTTCGGCTATATCCTTATTGTTCAATACGTTTGCTATGAATTTCCCGCTTCCGTCAGGCTCGTCCCCGGCAGAGAATCCGCCGCAGAGGGCCAGGATATGACACTCGGAAATGTTCTTCTTCATTTCAGCAATGGACCCGAAAATGTCATCGGCAGTCAGGTTGCGGAACACGCTCATGCGCACATCAGCCCCGGCCTTGCGGAATGCCTTGGCCGTGTCGTAGTCGCAGTTGGTGCCGGGGAAGACAGGCAGATAAGCCACCGGCCTCTCCACCGGTTCGCCCTTGTACCTCATCTCCGCCTTCTTTTTCTTGAGAGGCTTCACGCCTTCCATTCCGGCAGGCACCGTACCCTCATGAGAAGGGGCGCAGCTGTCAGGGTATATTCCGGAGAATCTCGCCCCGTTGGTCTCCATCATTTCAAAGATGGAAATCTGAGTGCCGTTGATGTGGAGCATTCCGTCCTCGCCTGTCGTAACCTCGCCGAGATATTCCGCAGCAGGGAAATCGAGAGGCTTTTCACATTCAACGAGGATGGAACCGTAACTGTAGTTGAAAAGGTCTTCCTCTGAAACCTTCACATCCACACCGAACGCATTGCCGAAGGACATCTTGCACAGGGCCTCGGCCACGCCTCCGAATCCTATTGCGTATGCAGCCACGATGTTTCCGTTCCCGATCTGCTCATGGACATACCTGAAATTTGCCTTGAGCTGCTCCGTGTCAGGCATCCAGTTCTTCAGCGGAGTATGCCTTATGAGATAGAGTTTGTCCCCGTCCCATTTGAGTTCAGGAGAAATCACCTTTCCGGCATTGACCGTGGTGATGCCGAAGGCCATGAGCATAGGAGGCACATTGATGTTTTCGAAAGTGCCGCTCATGGAATCCTTTCCGCCTATGGACGGCAGCCCCAGTTCCACCTGCATGCGGATGGCACCGAGAAGGGCGCTGAGAGGCTTGCCCCACGACTTCCTGTCGTGCATCCTCTCAAAATATTCCTGATATGAGAAGCGCATCTTCTCGTATGAGGCACCGGATGCCACCACCTTTGCACAGGCTTCCACCACTGAGTAGGCAGCCCCGTGATAAGGACTCCATGAAGATATGTAAGGGTTGTAGCCGAAAGCCATGACGCTGGCGGTGTCGGTGTAGCCGTCTGCCGGAAGCTTCTGGACGGAAACCTGGGTTTCTGTAGTCTGGAGGCAGCCTCCGAACGGCATAAGCACGGTCGAGCGGCCTATGGTGGAGTCGAACATTTCAATCAGACCCTTCTGTGAGGTCACATTCCAGTCCTGCAGGTCATTGGCAATCTTCTCTTCAAGGCTCTCCCCTTCCGGCTTCCTCTCGAACGGGTTCCTTTCCTCAACTGCAGCCACAGTGGCCTTGGCATAATGCCTTGCCCCGGCACTGTCGATAAACTCGCGGGAAAGGTCCACAACAAGCTTCCCTGCGTTATACATACGCAGCCTTGAGGTGTCAGTGACATCGGCGACATGCGTCACCTCGACATTCTCGCTTGCGCAATATTTTTCAAATGCTTCCATGTCATTGGCCTCAACCACCACGGCCATCCTTTCCTGCGATTCGCTGATGGCAAGTTCGGTGGAGTTGAGCCCGCTGTATTTCACAGGGACACGGTCAAGATATATGTCCAGCCCGTCCGCAAGCTCTCCGATGGCCACGCTGACCCCGCCTGCGCCGAAGTCGTTGGACTTCTTTATGAGCCTTGTGACCTCCGGCCTGCGGAAAAGCCTCTGGAGTTTCCTTTCCTCAGGGGCATTCCCCTTCTGTACCTCGCTTCCGCAGGTTTCAAGGGATGCCTCTGTATGTTCCTTCGACGAGCCCGTAGCCCCTCCGATGCCGTCACGCCCGGTGCGTCCGCCCAAAAGCAGGATCACATCTCCAGGTGCAGGGCTTTCCCTGCGGACATTCTCAGCCTTGACAGCTCCGACGACAGCCCCGACTTCAAGCCTCTTGGCCACATATCCCGGATGGTATATCTCACGGACATGGGTCGTGGCAAGGCCGATCTGGTTGCCGTAGCTGGAGTAGCCGGCGGCAGCCTTGCGGCTGATGACCTTCTGCGGCAGCTTGCCCGGAATGGTGTCGGCCACCTTCTGGTATATGTCCCCGGCTCCTGTCACACGCATTGCCTGATATACATAGCTCCTGCCGGAAAGCGGGTCCCTGATGGCCCCTCCGAGACAGGTGGCTGCCCCTCCGAACGGCTCTATTTCAGTAGGATGGTTGTGGGTCTCATTCTTGAACTGGAGAAGCCATTTTTCAATCTTCCCGTCCACATCCACATCCACATATATGCTGCACGCATTGTTCTCTTCGCTCACCTCCATGTCGTCAAGAAGCCCCTTCGACTTGAGATAGCGGGCACCTATGGTCGCCATGTCCATGAGGTTCAACCCCTTGTTCTCACGGCCGAGTTCCTTGCGCATCTTCAGATAGAGACTGTATGTGCCTTCGATGTCTTCCTTTATGAAAGACTCTTCAATGTCCACATCCAGGAGTTCGGTGGTGAAAGTGGTATGGCGGCAGTGGTCGCTCCAGTAGGTGTCAAGAATCCGGAGCTCGGTCTCATAAGGGTCCCTGCCCTCCCTGCTGAAATAATTGACCACTTCCCTGAGGTCATCGCTGTTCATTGCAAGCCCCATCTGCCTGCAGTAAGGTCCGAATTCCTCCTCCTTCATGGAAGTGAATCCCTCCAGCACCTTCACCGGCTTCACAGGAGCCTGTTCCGTGTCGCTCAGCACCGAAAGGTCCTTCTGCCTCGACTCCACGGCATTTATATAATAGTGTTTTATCCTGTCGATGTCACTGTCGGAAACGCTCCTGTCAAATATAAGGAGTCTGGAGCTCTTGATGTGCACATCCGCCTGCGGGTCTATCAGCCGCACGCAGTCCACCGCTGAAGCCGCCCTCTGGTCGAACTGCCCCGGAAGATATTCCACCGCGATGTACCTGCAGTCCGAAAGGTCGCATTCATCAGTGACATTGTCCGTCATTATCTCTCCGAACACCCCGTAGCGGCTCTTCTCAAGCAGCTCCGGCGTGAATCCGAAAAGGTCATAGACATTCAGCAGCCGGAGGCTCTCCAATGAAAGCAGCAGATTCTCGTTCAGCTCATTCATCAGGCTCCTGGCCTCAACCTGAAATTCAGGATATTTTTCTACAAAGACACGGTAATTGCCCATATATGCTATAAATATGTATTTTCAAAAATATCAGACGAATCTGTACGCCCAGTCCGAATAATAGCTGTCCAATGTCATCGGTACGAAAGTTATATGCCCCATCTTCCTCTTCGGCCTCGACTGCGTCTTGCCGTAAAGATGCACATACACTCCCCTGCCTGCCTCTCCGCAGAATGCATTGTCCACATCTTCAGGAGAAGACACCTCGATTCCCGGACCTGCCCCGCGCAACGATTCCGCCACTATCAGCTTGGCGGCATCGAGGTCCTGTCCGAGTATGTTCTTCATCACGGTCGGCGCTATCAGTTCCGGCACCGTCAGAGGCATGTCCAGCAGGAAATGACAGAGTTCCCGGTACTGGCTGGTAGTACATCCTTCTATAGTATAGTGTCCGCTGTTGTGCGGCCGTGGAGCCATTTCATTGAAATAGAAATCATCGCCCTTGACGAAAAGTTCTATGGCCAATATGCCCTTATATCCGCATCCCTTCATGAAGGATTCGCAGGCTGATGTCATCCTGCGGCATGTCTCATTTTCCCTGCCGTTTCTCTGGAGTCCGGATGTCGGGACTATGCTCAGGTCAAGTATGCCGTCCCTGTGTATGTTCCTTGCCACAGGGAAATGGATGATGTCACTGCCGTCCGACACCATCACCACGCTCGCCTCGAAGTCGAAGTCAATCATCTCCTCCAATATGCACGGCACGGAAAGCAGCTCGGCGGCCTTTTCAATGTCCTTGAAGCTCCTTATCACAGCCTGTCCATGGCCGTCATAGCCAAGTCTGCGTGTCTTCAGCACACATGGCTTTCCCATCCTCCCTACTGCTGCAGCCAGCTGCACAAGCCTTTCCTGCGGGGTCATGGCGGCGGCTTCATCCTCAGTCATCGGCACGACTACAGTTCCTATTTCCGGAACAGTTTCAGCGGTCTTGTTCTTTTCCGCCTTGCCTGCCCTGGATTTTTTCCCAGATGTTTCAGCAGTACCATCCGGAGCGTCTTCCTCCGCAGCGGCAGAAACGGATTCCGTCCTCACAGGGAGGGCGAAATATTCCGGTGTCATCAGACCGTGCGCCCTGGCATTGTCCTTCTCCCTCAGCCTGTCCTGGGAATCAAAAAGAGGGGCTATGCCCTGCTTGATATTGTATTTCCCTTCAAGGTGCATCAGGATGTCACCCGGCACATTCTCGAATTCATACGTCACGACATCAGAGCCTTCACAAAGGCGCTCCAAGGCCTTCTGATCATCAAAGGCCCCGACCACCCTGGCATCAGCCTCCGCAAATGCAGGTGCGTCCGCCGAGGGATCAAGCACCGTGACAAATGCGTCAAAACGGTGAGCCTCCTGCGCTATCATCAGCCCAAGCTGCCCGCCTCCTATTATTCCTATTTTCTTTTTCATCGGATTCTTCTCAAGATTCGGCCGGATGCTCCGCTGCAGTCTTATATTTCAGCCTTCAGCACTGTTTCAGTCTGGTTTTTCCGGAACGCCTCCAGCCTCCGTGCAACTTCAGTATCCTGAAGAGAAAGGATGGAAGCAGCAATCAGAGCCGCATTTTTCGCCCCGTTGATGGCAACAGTGGCTACAGGCACTCCGGCAGGCATCTGCACTATCGAAAGCAGGGAATCAAGTCCGTTGAGAGCTCTGGACTTCACCGGAACCCCTACCACAGGAAGCGTGGTCATCGCAGCCACCATCCCCGGAAGATGCGCAGCTCCTCCCGCCCCGGCAATTATCACACTTATGCCGCGTTCTCTTGCCGTATGGGCATACTCATACATCAGATCCGGTGTCCTGTGCGCACTGACCACCCTCTTTTCATAGTCAATGCCAAGTTCTTCAAGCATTTCCACTGCCCCTGACATGACCTCATAGTCACTTGTGGAGCCCATAATGATCCCTACCTTCATGATATCAAGAAAATGTCAACATTATCAGCCGATAAGCCAGCCCATCCGGCCTGTCCCCATGCCCTCATGCGGGCGGGAGCAAAGGTAGTCAAATTTTCCGGCTTTTTGGCATCATGCCCCAAATGAACTGAATAATTTTTATCCGACATGTCCCCGAAAACGTACGAAGCCGTGCACGGCAGTATTCTGAAGAGCCATTCCAGACACAGAATAAGCCGGCCATGTGGACCGGCTCATCATATTTTGGAATGCTGACGGCAGCCAGACTATGCCTTTTTCAGCCAGAAAGAACAGAATGTCAGATAAGCGATGCATACGGCAATGACAATCACGGAACCGGTCTGATTGCCGATGAGGTCCGTAAGCAGGCCCATGACAGGAGGGATGACCGCACCTCCGGATACACCCATGATCATGAGGCCGGAAATTTCATTGGCCTTGTCGGGACGGCTTTTCATCGCCTGTGAATAGATTACGGAAAAGATGCTGGAGCAGAAAAAGCCGATGCAGCCTATGATGACCATTATCATTGCCGTATTTCCGGCAAAGGCCAAAGCCACGATTGCAGCCATCGCAACAAGAATATTTGCTCTGAAATATGTCACGTCACTTACCTTTGCCAAAAGAACCGAACCTATGAGCGCACCCGCCGTACGGCACACGAAATAGAGGCTTGAACCGAGGCCGGCCTGATCGACGGCAAGCCCTTCCCTCTCCATGAGGAGCTTGGGGGCAAGGGTATTCGTTCCAACATCCACACCGACGACAAAGAATATCCCCAGAAACAGAAGGAGCACCGTCCTGTCCTTCAAAAGGGAGAATACCGCTCCGGATGACGAGGTCTCCGAAGAGACCGTCTCTCTCTTCACATCAGTGAACATGAGCCATATCATTGAAAGCAATGTGACCGCAGCAAATATC
Organism: Candidatus Cryptobacteroides merdavium; assembly: GCA_017694755.1. Classification (GTDB taxonomy): domain Bacteria; phylum Bacteroidota; class Bacteroidia; order Bacteroidales; family UBA932; genus Cryptobacteroides; species Cryptobacteroides merdavium. Next base: position 1,701 of record JADIMO010000113.1, on the reverse strand, counting down.
GGAAAGAGGTAACGCCACTCCCCGAATACGCTGACGGCAAAAGCCGCGATGAAAGGTCCGCAGAAAGACGACACCGCCTTTATCACCTGTCCGGCCGTAAGCATGCTCGTAAGCCTGGCTCCGGATACGACATTGGTAAGAAGAGGATTCAAGGAAACCTGCAGCATGGTATTTCCCACTCCGAGAAGGACGAAGGCTGCCATGCATGTGGCGAAGCCGTAATGTACAAACGGTATGAGCATCCCGACAAAGGTGACAGCATTGCTCAGCTGCACCATGGTCTTTCTGCCTACCTTGTTCATCCACATGGCGGACGGGACAGAAATCAGGAGGAACCAGATGAACACCATGGAAGGAATGAAGCCCGCCACGGTCTCGCTGAGCTTGAAATCCTGCTTGACATAACTTGTGGCTATCCCGACCACATCACAGAATCCCATCACAAAAAAGCCGAAAAGGACGGGAAGGACCTTGACGGAAGATGATTTTGCAGACATCATCATACTCTGTTTGTCAGTCATTTGTAAATTCTATGGAATATGTGAAGCTGTCAGCCCTGTAATAGCCCACATTATATTCCACGGGCTTGCCTTCCCTGTCGAGGACAAAACGCTTGCGCACAAGCACCGGATCACCTTCCCCTATTCCGAGTTTCTGCGCCATTTCGGCGCTTGCCCCTTTTGCATAGATCATCTCCTTGGATGTCTTCACGGAAACCCCGTATTTGTTTTCAAGGATTTCATACAGAGGAAGTGACATGTCATCTTCGACGGACATCGGGATGGAAGGATTGAAATATGAGATGAAATAGACAAACGGAAGGCCGGGCTTTCCGCGCAGCCTCTCAAGGCACAGCAGGGAAGTTTCCGACTTGAGTCCAAAGAATTTCAAAGCCTCTTCCGGAGCGGGCCTGTAACTTATATGCAGCTCAAAATTCTGGACTCTCACCCCGAGCGAGCGCATTTCCTGAGAAAAGCTTTTCCAGTTCCTGGCATTGCTCATTACATTCTGGCTGGCGACAGTGGTGCCGACCCCCTTCTTGCGGACAAGAAGACCTTCATTGACAAGCTTGTTTATGGCCTGACGAAGAGTATTTCTGGAAATGTCCAGCATTTGGGACAGTTCGACTTCATTAGGAAGAAGCTTGCCATTGCGGTATTCTTCCTGATTGATCATGTTGCGAATAAACTCCTCCGCCTGAACATGCAAAGGTATTGACGAATTGTGGTCCAACCGATAATCCATAATAAAAATATTTAATTACATGTATAGACAAACATACATAATATCAACGAAAAATCCAAAACCCTGACCTTATTTCATAAATGCCTTCACAACCATTATTTCCTTTCCGGAAGTGTTTACAATACGGTATGAAGCAGCCGCAGCGGAGATCACAAGGGTCTCGGCATAGCTCAAATGAAATGTCTTCCCGCCTGAAGTCACCACATCGGCCGTGTCCCCCTCAACGAGATTGAGGACATGGCACTTGTCCCCGGTATGGACATCAACCTGCGAACCGGTTTCTATCCTGTACCTGTGCACATCGTATGAATGCGCAGGGTGTGTGGGCATGTGCCACAGTTCCCAGCCTGCGCCCTTTTCCATAAGCACCGGATGACATACATGCTCCTTCCTGATCTTCTCCCCCTTGCGGTCAAAGCAGAGGTTCTGCATGGCACGGCTGATGTTGAGCGGCCT
>JADIMO010000112.1 GCA_017694755.1 Candidatus Cryptobacteroides merdavium | reverse complement strand
ACAGGCTTTCCGTTCTTCACAATGAATGTCCCGCCAAACGCATCAGCTGACACCAGCATCAGCAGGACAGCAACCAAAACAAATGAAATCCTTTTCATTTCTTTAAAATACACTATTAATTGTTGTTATGTAAAAGTATAAAAATGTCCTCACATGATTCAAAAGACCACTTTAACATTGAAGCCCACACTCCTCAACGAAGGTTGCATGAAGCAGTCCACACCACTGTAAAATATATCGGAAGCATAAGGCACAGTCTCGGGATCAAACGGAGCCTTGCACCATATCATGCACACATTGTCAGCAACAACCCCGACGACAAGATCACAGACATCTCCAAGGCACTTCCTGTCTATCTTATAATGGACCGACAATTCCTTCAGCCTTATATTATCCGCGTCATAGACATATGCCGCACCCTGGCCGCCATTGACGGCCACTGTCTTAAGATAGCCTTCTGCTGGCACTGTGACACCGCCGATACGCATCCCGCCGGCATCCCGGAGATCGGCGCTGTATTGCGACACCCCATAATAGTCCATCCACGCCTGAGCAGGGGAAACCGCCTGTCCACCGAAACGTGCAGAAATCATGACACCAAGACTGAAGCCTTTCCAGGAAAACATATTCTGCCATCCGGCATTGACATCCGGAAGGATAGAGCCGACCTTGACCGGCTGCACCGTCTCAATTACAGGCATATTGTCTACAAGAGCCACAGAACCGTCAGGATTACGGCGAAAGTCTCTGTCGACATATATGTCCCCGATACTGCCCCCGTCGACAATGCATACGAACGGGCCGTCCGGGGAAAGCTTCGCCGTCTGCAGAAAATCAATGCCCATATACTCCCCGGTCACACTATTGAAAATCCCTTTTCCGGCAACAAACCTGTTGCGGTTATAAGACAAGGCCAGACGGGACGACCAGCTGAAATCACCCCATCTGTCATCATAGGACAGGCTGGCCTCCAGTCCCTGATTCAAAACGCAGCCGAAATCAATGTCAGAAGAAACGGCTGAATTCAGATATCCGTCCAGAGCAAGATCCTTTCCTCTTGACCTATAATAGGTGACTCCTACATTCACCTTGCCGTCAGCAAAGCCCAAATCGGCGCCGGCTTCAACTGAAGAGATGTCAAGGACATTGGAAAATGATGCCCGCAAATTCAATAGGGACATCCATGAGGGCATCTCCAGTACATTGCTGACAACGGCTGAGACTCCTGCAGACAATGAAAAAGCAGACATGGACTGCCTGAGCAGAGGAAAAGATCTCCAGTCGTTCCTCACTGCAAGGTCTACATAAATGAGAGATTTCCAACCGAGATTGAAATCCGCAAATACTGATGACTCCATGATTCTGAATCTGTCAAAAACATCAACAAAGTCCCCATCGTTCACAAGATTTGCGAGATCAAAAATATTTGCCTCCGAAAGACTGCCTCCATTGTCATCAAAGGAAGATGAATTGTTCTTCCATGACCCTCCTGCAAGGGCTGAAAAAGAAAACTGTCCGAAAACCTTATGAAAACCGGCTGTCAGTCTCACATACTCCTGATGCGAACGGACTGAAGTTTCCCGATAATATCCGTTCTCAGAAATTGAAGACTGGAGAATGGACCCTGCATAATCCTTCTCTGTATATGTATTGACAAAATTGTCTATACCCGCCGCCAACTCAAGATCAAGCCAGTCTGTTGCCTGAAATTTCAGACTTGTGTTCACCCTGTATCTGTGCCTTCCGTTCTCCCTGTTCATCCTTTCCATTATCCAATATGGATTCTGCGAACCTGCCGGAAGACCGGAATATGGCCACCACTGGACCGGCCTTCCCGCAGCCTCATCATAACGCTCATATTCCTGCAAACTTCCGAAATCCTCTCCTAAGGGGAAAAGATACACCGGGACAAGCGGATTGCCATATATGCCATCTGAGGTCATGTTCCTGTCTTTCTGATAGACATAAGCAGCCCCGACATCCAGCCTGAGGCGTCCGTCCAGGAAAGATGAAGTATTCCGAAAATTGAAATTGTACCTGTCATACCTGTTACCCGGAAGTATGCCTGAAGTATTGACGGTACCGGCAGATAAATATGTCCGGGACTTTTCGTTTCCGGCAGAAAGGGACAAAGTATTGAATACATTGCTCCCTGTCTTGAAAAATGACAGAGGGTCAGAAATCTGCAAATCAGGCAATATCATGGGCATAGAAAACATGGTATTGTTGGAGAATGACACTTCCAGGCCATTCCCCTCTCCTTTCCTGGTCTCTATCACAATCGCTCCGTAACGCGCATCCTGTCCATAAAGAATCACTGCCGAAGGGCCGGGGATAAAGGAAATTTCATTGATGTCTTCCGGATTGATGTCTGCGGCAGCCTCTGTACCGGCTCTGGACACCCCGTCAGCATCCTCATTAATGAAATTCGGCATAGGGACACCGTCTATCACATACAGGACACCATGACCGTCAATCGGAACAGAACCACGCATCACCACACGGACAGCCCCTCCGGCACCGGCAGAAGACGGATTGACAGTCACGCCTGGAACTTTGCCTGCAAGTGAATTCAGGAAATGCGCATTCTTGATCATGCATGCTTCTCCGCCTTCTACTGACACTGTTGCAAAGCGCTTCTCCGCCTCCGCAAAAGAGACAGAATCCGATACTGCATCATAAGCACCATAAGCAGGCAAGACTGCCATGACGGATGCAACCAGCGCAAAAAGAAGCATTCTATTGGAATACATGGCTGTGGGTAGTTATCAGTATAAATGGGCAAAGCCCAATATCTGCTCCGGTCTTTTGACAGGATGTACAAAGATACTCAATATATACCAACAAGGCAAATCAAATGACACGAAAAAAATGAGTGCACTGAATGACATGTATCAGAAAAAACGCCAGCCTTGAATTTACAAGACCGGCGTTATCATTGAAATGTAAGTCAAAACCAAATTTTACCTTACACAGCTCTATTATTCGGCTGAAGCATTCGGATTTGAGAAATTCACCATTTCTCCAGTCCAATCAGGAGTCTGCTGACATGTAAGATTACGCCCGTTAGGGGATGAATCATGATAAATGTCACCCGATCCCTCATTGAGCTTCCAATAGCCGATAAGACCTTCAGATGTACCGGGAACTTCGCGGTTCATCGCATCCTGGATAGCGTTCTGAGACAGAGCTCTGCTCCAAAAACGCACCTGAGCCATCTTGCAGTTGGTCCGGAAATATGATCCGGATGAGCAAAGCTGAAGGTTTTCTATTACATAGTCAGTGGAAGACAAATCCATGGAAGCATCTTGTTGCCCGTTGACATATAATATACACTTATTATTCCCGCACACAAATGCGATGTGATACCATGTAGCAGGCTCAAATACAGTATTGCTGTTGAACTGAGAGCCGTGGGTCTTTATCTGAAGCACATCATAAGGGACATCGGCATCTCCAAAACGGATATATATTTCAGTACCTGCAGATACCGCTCCGTTGAATATTGCCTGATTGTTGATCGGGAATGAACCCATCCATACCCATCCTTCCAATGTCCATGCATTTGTCGACAGATTCCAGTCACCGGAACCCTCCGGGAATGTGCTAGAATCCATTGTCGGAACAGTCTGAATCAAAGGAGTTGTGATGAGATAAATAAGCCTTCCTGAGACTTCCATTATCTCCACCGGAGCATCTGACGAAGCTATCTTTATCGGCAGACAATATGCATACCCGTCATCAGTAGGGATGTCTTTAATGACAATTTCCACAGGTTCCGAAGATATGCTTCCTGCAGGAATTACTACTTCCGACGGAAGTTCGACACACTCAACAGGCAAGGTCACATAACTTGCATCGTTCTTTGCATTGTATTCCTCCATAAACTCAGGAGCGATGGCCAAGGTCGCATGAACATCAGTATCCAATGCCTGAGCAAGCCTCAGGTGAATAGTCGTGGTTGCTTCTCCCTCCACTGTAATATTCACCACCTGCTGGGTGAATCTGTCAGACGGTGCAGCCTCATTGATATAGAGCCCATTCCCGATAGTCTCATACTTCGCATTACATCCTGCCAGAACAATGGCAGAAAGCGTAAGAACCGTTATTTTTGAATGTAATTTCATTTGTCTCTGCATTTAAGATTATTCACCGGCCGTTTCACCGCCGTCACCTTCCGCAGGTTGTTCCCACGGATATACATAATTGTGAAGAGTGGTCATCGCCTGACGATAATGCTCATAATTCGTATCAAATACCATTCTGAACGCGCCAATACCTCCTATAGGTGATTCGACACCAGGATAATAATACTGGGCAAAACCGTTCAACTGGAATGTATACTGGTTATCCCTGGTCCTGTAGTTCGGACCGCCTGTCGAACCATACGACTCGAAATTCGAACACAAGATGGTCTTGCCTACCACTGCCTCAGGAGAAAGCACATCCGCATAATTTGAGATAAGTTCCGCAATTCTATAGTCGGTGCTGGATATGGACCCATCTGTGTAAGCCTGTATGATAAAATAGTCCAGGAGAAGGCCGTCTTCAGGATTGAGCCAAGCCGGCTCACCATCCACACAAAGCATCATGTCCGTACCTGATGCCGGACCATACTCCTTCGACATCTCATCAAGGAAATATCCAAGTCTGTCCGGATAAGACGCGATATTTCCAGGAGAGCCGTAATGAGGTTCAAGGTCCAAGTCAAAACCGTCCCAGTTGTATTTAGCTATCGTGTCCATGAGAGAACGCGCATATTTCCTTACGCCTGCTTCACCGTTATCTGCCTCCTCATCAAAGCCCCAAAATGCGTTAACAGCCTCCTGCTCAGTAGCATAAGTAATTCCATTTACGGTACGGGTCTCCCTCACTTCGGAAGGAGTAGTCTGATCCCCTACATTTGCAACAATGAAACACATCAGGCATTTGGTCCCCTTTATTTCCTTCACTTTGCGCAAATCCTCGAATTTTTCCGGAGTAAGGTTGTTCCAGTTGCCCCAAATAGATATGAAGTCCACCGAGTCAGGCAATCCCATGAGCTGATTGGCCATGTTGCTGCCGACTGCCGACCAGTCGCTGAACCATCCGAAGGTCACGGAGCGGTTCGGGACTCCGTTCTCGTCAACGGTCCTGCTGGCTTTCCATTCACGCAGAGCGGCATAATATTCCTCACTGTGGGAAGACCCCTCAGGCCCGGCCGGTTCGTAATTGTTGGCTTCCGGATTGACCCAGTCACTGCAGGCTGAAAGGGCAAAAACAGCCGCCAGTCCTGCCAAGCCAATATAAACTATTTTTTTCATTTGCATCTTGTCAATTCAGATTAATACTTTTTCTCGCCATTTTTCAAAGCCCACCAAAGCTCTGTTCCATCCTCATCTCCACCGGCCAGCATGGCCGCAGCCGCCTCGACATTTGCAGCATTGCGTTCATACTCGCTCTGAGAGAATCTCAGACGTCTCTGTCCGCGTTCACCGTCTATCTGAGGCTGGGACAGATTGTCACGAGGAGGGAAGAGATACGGATACCCTGTACGGCGGAAATCGCTCCATGCCTCAAGGCTTCCCGGGAATCCGGCAATCCATTTCTGGGTGATGATCTTTTCCAGTTTCTCGTCATCTGAAGCACTCTCATCCCAAGCAATGGTGACCTCAGATTTGTTGGTTATGCTATTGGCTGCGACAACCGGATCGGTATGGTCGCCAGGAGTACTGGTGTTGTCAGCAATATATGCATCCGCACCGGCTGCACCCCATTCATCGAACGAGAGCCTGATGCCCTGCTCGTAGAAATGCTGCGCAGTACCGCCCATGTTCCAGCCCTTGAGAGCCCCTTCAGCGCGAAGGAAAGCTGCTTCTGCGGCAAGCATTATAGGCATAGGAGTAGTCCTGTCAAGACTTTCATAAATAAGTCCTGAATAGGTTCTGTAGTCATTCGGCAAGCAGCCCTGGATGCCGGAACGGACTCCTACATAATTTTCGGTACTTCCATATTTCGTAAAATATTTTTCACGGCGCGGATCATTATAGCCGTTCATGTAAGAGACGATACATGCATTGGCCTTGACCTCATAAGACCCCCAGCCGGCCGACACCTGATAGTAACCGTTCGGATAACGGCCGTTGAGATTGTCGTATGCACTGTCATCGATGGACTCCATGACTCCGGCTGCAACAGCCTCCTCGGCCTTCTGCTGTGCATAGGCTTCATCCACATCACTTATACGCATTGCCATGCGGAGCTTGAGGGTATTGGCAAATTTCAGCCATTTGTTGTTGTCACCGCTGTACACCCTGTCAACAGACGAAAGCGGAGTTGACCCGGACAGGGCGGCAGCCTGAATTTCAGCAATTGCGGCATCAAGGTCATCGAACATCGCATGCCATGCAGTCTGCTCATCGTCATATGCCACATAGAAGTCACCGTTGGCCACTGCCGTATACGGAAGAGGTCCCTGAAGGGACGCCACCATCGACATCACATATACCCTGAGCAACTGGGCCATCTGGAAATAATAGCCTTCACCGTCGGTCTGGCGCTGTACGGAGAACCATCCAGGATAAAGACCTTTTCCTCCCTCTGCGGTAAAGTACCAGTCTACTGTCCATCTGTTCCATTCGTTATCGATGTTGAGAGTGGAATACAACGTGCCTCTTGACCAGGAGTTCGGAGCGGTCACATATCCTCCGTGGCAAGCCCAGAAAGTATTGTTTCTCTGGCACGGGTTTTCTTCCGGCGAGGCCAGGCAGTCCAGCATTGCAGGGAAGAAGCTTGTCACAGGAAGAGATTCCGGCTCATATGGATTGGTATTGTACTCCGGAAACTTTTCCGTACACCCGCCGGCCATAACCCCGGAGGCGACAAGCAAAATAATATTTTTATATATCTTGTTCATATAACACTCTAGAATTGAAGTTTGACATTGAATCCGAGATTGCGAGTGCTAGGAAGCATGAATGTGTCGAATCCCTGATAGTAGCTTGAAGAAACTTCAGCTGAAAGCTCAGGGTCAAACGGAGCCTTGCAGTAAATCATCCACAGATTCTTGCCGACAAAGCCTACCGTAAGCTTCACCTTGTCCTTGAACCACTTTGACGGAAGGGTATAGTTCACGCTGAGTTCCTGAAGTCTGACATTGGTCGCATCGTAAGTATAATATGCGGCATTTCCTGAAATTGTCGTATAGTATTCCTGCGCTGAGACCATACCCTGATTGATGCGTATGCCGCCCGCATCCCTCGCGTCTGCAGAACGCTGCGACACGCCATAGAAATCAAGATAGGACTCTGTGGCACTCATGACTATACCGCCTATACGTGCAGCAAATGTGATTCCTACATCAAGTCCCTTGTATCCGAAGTGGGTATTCCATCCCATGTTGAACTTCGGAAGGATGGAGCCGAGATAAAAGTCATCCACTTCGCTTACAGAAAGCCCTGCAGCCGGATCATCGTAAATATATCCATTGTAGTCCCTTGTCAGAAGATGCGAAGCATAGACATCTCCCATAGAACCGCCTTCCTTCAATATGAGCCGTGCATCCAGACCACCGAATGTCGCTTTCTGGATCTGATTGTCCATCTGAATCATTTCACCTGTGATAGGGTTACGCACCTGGTCAATGAGGGAGATAATCTTGTTCTGGTTCCAGGTCATGGTGTATGATGTGGAGAATGCGAAGTCCCCCCACTGGTTGTCATACCCTACGGCAAGTTCGACACCCTGGTTCATGATGTTTCCGCTCTGGACCGGAGTGGAAGTATATCCCGACGATGCAGGGAGCGGAGCATCGAATGTCTGGTTGAATGTGTTGGAACGATAGTATGTCACATCAAGGTTGATGGAGTTCAGGAACTTCGCGTTGACTCCGACTTCCCAGGATTTGGTACGCTCCGGCTTAAGGTCAAGATTTGGATAAGTCGAAGAGGAAGACCAGCTGTTTGACTCACCGTCATAAGGATAGAAGACCTTGGTCATGAAGCGGTCATATGCATTACCCACCTCCGTGTAAGAACCTCTGACCTTCAGGAAAGACAGCCACTGCGGTGCATCAAACATATTTGAAATCACTGCGGAAAGGCCGACTGAAGGATAGAAGAATGAGTCATAGTTGGAATAGGCAAGCTTTGAATCCCAGTCATTTCTTCCTGTAGTGGTGAGATAGAGCATATTCTTCCAGCCTATTTCAACACTGTAGAATACAGCCTGCATCTGGTCATGGTAACCTAACTGCTCAGGCTTGTATTTTGTCGTCCTGTCAAGATTGTGTATCGCAAAGAAGTTCGGAAGGTCAGCAAGCTGGCCATTATAGCCCATACGCTCAAAGACATTGTCATTTATGGAAGCACCGATGTTGGCATTGATTGACCAGTCAGTCCAAGTCTTGTGAATGGTGGCGAGCACATCTGCGTAGGTACTGTTGGCAGTAGTCCATATGTCCCTGTATGAACCGTTCGGACCTGCCCACAGATTGTCAGTCGTCGCATACAGCTTGTAAGTCTGCCTGTTGGTGTAATTGTCAAGCTTCACACGGCCGGAGACATCAAGCCAGTCGGTCACATTCCATGTAAGGGACGCGCTCAGCATATAACGCTTCTTGTCATTCTCGCGGACTTCCCTGTTCTGTACCCAATAAGGGTTCTGCATACCGATGTTGTTGTTGCCATAAGGCCAGTAGTTCACATTGTAGCCCAACGCGGCATCATAGCGCTCGTACATCTGGATGTCCTCGAAACTCTCTCCGCGAGGGAAAAGATAAAGGCCAGGAAGAGGGTTGTAGTAGATACCCTGTGACACGAGATTACGGTCGTTCTGCTTCACGAAACTTGCAGAAAGGTCAAGCGTAAGCTTGTCTTTGGCAAATTTGGTAGTATTGCGTCCCGTAAAGTTATAGCGGTTGTACGCACTGTTCGGAAGTGTCCCCGTAGAGTTTGTTGACGAAACAGAAAGATAAGTCTGGTTCTTGTCGTTACCTGTGGAAAGAGAAGCGGAACTGATGATGTTGGCTCCCGTCCTGTAGAAATTGCGCGCATTGAAATCCGAATTCACCTCCGGGCCCCAGCTTGATACGCTGCCGGCGACATTGCCGTATTTGCTCTGCATTCTCGGGGTCATATAGACTGACGAGAATGTCGTGCTGTTGGATACGGTGACCGTCGTCTTGCCGGCCTGACCTTTCTTGGTCGTGATAAGGACTACTCCGGCTGCTGCGGCATTACCGTAAAGTGCGGCTGCAGAAGGGCCGGTAAGCATAGTGATGGACTCGATGTCCTCAGGGTTGATGTCGGCCACGCCATCCGTTCCAGGCTGGTCGGACATGTTGGATGCGTTTCCGTCACTGCTGAGATTGAACATAGGTATACCGTCAATCACATAAAGTGCGGTATTGGACGAAGTGATGGACTTTACGCCACGCATCACGACGCGGGATGCTCCTCCAGGGCCGTTCGCACCTGCATTAATGGTGACACCGGCGACCTTGCCGACCATTGAGTTCACGAAGTTCGCGTCCTTGACGGCTGTCAGTTCATCTGAATTGACCTGCTGTACATTGTAGGAAAGGGCCTTTTCCTCACGCTTGATACCGAGGGCCGTGACCACGACCTCGTCAAGAAATTCAGTGGATACTTTCAGCTGTACATTCTGGGTAGCCTGGCCTACATAGGGGATTTCCTGTGTCTCATAACCCAGAATTGACACCACGATGATGTCTCCTGACTTAAGGCCGTCGAGAGTATACTCTCCCTCAAGCCCTGTAGTTACTCCGCCCTGACCGTCCTTGATCATCACGGCGGCCCCGATGACCGGACCCTGTTCATCAGTTACAACTCCGCTGACTGTGCCCCCCCGGATGTCTCAGATTGGTTCTGTGCAAATCCCAGAGAAGGTGTCAGCACATTCAGACCGGCGATGGCAATGACTGCCAGCAGACATCTGAACAATGATGACTTCATTGCTTTTGGATTAAACATAAACAGAATTTTTGGTTATAAGTTGCATTAATAAGATTTTGCAAAGTTATAAATTATTATCGACCAGACAATATTATTACAAGATTCCTACAAAATTTTAAAGGAATTTGAATTCACCCTGCATTGGTCGTATATTTGCACAGACAAAAAAGGCATATCATCCGGTCCAATTTTCCGATGGCACCGGAGAGGATTGGACGCCACGGCTGCATATGCCAAGACAAATAACCGCATAAACCATCTTCGGACAATGAGAAAATCCATCCCCTACATCGCTGCGGGCTGTCTCGTGGCACAGACGGCAGTTGCACAGAAACAGCCGCACATCATCTTGATAATGACTGACCAGCAGAGGGCAGATGCCATAGGCTGCAGCGGCAATGAAAACATCATCACGCCATATCTGGACTCCTTGGCGGCAGACGGATGCTTCTTTTCCAATGCCTATACCTCAGCACCGAGCAGCACTCCGGCAAGAGCCGGACTGCTGACGGGAATGTCGCCATGGCATCACGGTATGCTCGGCTACGGTGCCGTGGCAGAACATTACAGATATGAAATGCCACAGATGCTCAGGGACTGCGGCTACCTCACGCTAGGCATCGGCAAGATGCACTGGACCCCACAGAACGCGACACACGGCTTCCATGCCACAATAATAGATGAAAGCGGACGCGTGGAATCCCCGTACTTCATGAGCGACTACAGGAAATGGTTCCAGACTGTGGCCCCGGGAAAGGATCCTGACCTCACCGGAATAGGATGGAATGCCCATGGAGCTTCGGAATACAAGCTCCCGGAAGAAGTACACCCTACAGCATGGACCGGTGACATGGCAGTAAGAACCATAGAACATTATGACAGCCAGGCTCCACTTTTCCTTAAAGTGTCCTTCGCACGGCCGCACAGCCCGTACGACCCGCCGAGACGCATCCTGGACAAGTACGGGGACATTGAAATGGATGGACCGGCAAAAGGGGAATGGAGCAGGCACATCGGGGAAGACATCACCGACCCGAAAGCGGCACCGGAAGCCGCCTTCGGGCAATTCGGAGACGAATATGTAAAGAATTCCAAGAAACATTATTATGCATCCGTGACTTTCGTGGACGAACAGGTCGGACGCATAATCAGGGCACTGAAGGACAAAGGCATGTATGACGATGCCGTCATCTGCTTCGTCTCTGACCACGGGGATATGATGGGAGACCACAACCACTGGAGAAAGACATACGCATACGAAGGCTCGGCAGCCATACCTTTCATAGTAAAGCTGCCGGCGAACATATATGGAGAGTCGGGAAAAGGGACGGTGTCAGACCTTCCGGTAGAGCTCCGGGACATACTCCCTACATTCCTTGACGCTGCCGGAGGCACAGTGCCGGAAGACATGGACGGGATGTCGCTTCTTCCGCTCATCAAGGGGGAAAACACTGAATGGAGAAGATGGATAGACCTGGAGCATGCGGAATGTTATTCTCCGGACAATTACTGGTGCGCACTCACCGATGGAAAGCTCAAATATATCCGGTTCTTCCGCTCAGGCAGGGAACAGCTGTTCGACCTTACAGCAGACCCTGATGAAAGCACAGACCTGTCTTCAGACCGCAGATACAGGAAAGAGCTCAAAGAGCTCCGCCAGGCAATGGCTGAACACCTTTCCGAACGCGGGGAAGACTGGGTCAAGGACGGAAAGCTTGTCATGAGGGAAAGCTCCCTGCTGTACAGCCCGAACTATCCAGGCAAAAAATAGGAACGGGAAATACTGACAGAAAAAGTTCAGACACATGACAACGGCATCAGGAAAAGCGCTGATAATCCCGCTTATGCTTGCGGCATCGGTCTCCATCGGCGGATGCAGGGAAGAAATCAGCCATGAATATGAATTCAAGGCCCTGCCTGTCAAGGCATCGGTCTCGGACAGTGCAGGATACAGGGTGGCATCAGGACATTCCATATTCCGGCTTCCAGGGCATTTCGTCTGGGGAGCTTCCGTCACAGAGGCGGATGACGGATTGTATTACATGATATTTTCGGCGTCAGAAACGGGCATATATCCGTTCAACGAGGCTTGGGTGCTCGGATCGAAGATGGGCCTCGCCGTATCGGAAAGGCCTGACGGAGGCTTCAGGCATCTCGGATTCTTCATGAACAGGGACGGATTTGCACCGGACACATCTTCATGGGATGCCCAGACAGTGTCCAATCCTCATGTAAGAAGATTCGGAGGGAAATACTACCTGTACTATGCCGGGGCCTGTGACCCGTGTCCCGACGGCTCCTGCGTGTCCGGCACACTCTCGAGAAGGGACAGGGTACAGCAATGTCAGATGATCGGGGTGATATCATTCACCTCGTTCCCGGATCTGCTGAAAGGGGAATTCGAACACCATGAGACTCCCCTGCTTCCTCCGAGGACAAGGGTGAAGCCGGACAATGTGGTGTGCCCGTCCCCTGCAGGGACAGTCCCTGGACCGGACAATCTGATAACAGTCAACCCTTCTGTGGTATACCGTCCTTCTGACGGGAAATACCTTCTATATTTCAAAGGCAACATATATGATCCGGGCTGGAGGGGCATACATGGAGTGGCTTATGCAGACAGCCCTGACGGGCCGTTCACGGCACTGGACCGTCCTGTATTCCACCTTGAAAAGGCATCCGGAAAGCTTTCGGCCGAAGATCCTTTCGTATGGCACAGTGACAAGGACAGATGTTTCTATGCCATATTCAAGGACTTCAACGGCCAGTTCACCAAAGGAGAGCCATGCCTGGCGATAATGTATTCCGAGGATGGACTCGAGTGGCATCTTCCGGAACATTCGATGTTCATGAAGAAGACGCTGGTTCTGGAAGGAGGAGACATACTGAAAGTGGACAGGCTCGAACGGCCACAGCTTCTTCTGGACAGTGACGGCAATCCGCAGGTGCTCTATGCCGCCTGCGCAATTGATCCGCTGAACGAAAGGACAGACGGCGGCTCGTTCAATGTCCAGATCCCGATTGAAGCTACAAGGATAAAATGACATGAGTCCGATGATTTCATCAAATAACCGCTTATGGAGCAGGATGTAATCCCGCGACAGTCCTCCCGGAGAGGAAAGAATAGAGACTGGCTTTCACTTATGAGCCAGTCTCTTTTTTCTTAGTATCATATGACAGAATGCTATCTTGCGGAGGATTTTCTCATGACCGGATACGAATATCTAAACGGAAAATCCGCTCCGACATTTATAAAAGACCTTCTGCACGGAGTATTTCATCCATCCTTGCCGAGCCGGCATCTGTGTCTCCGGTCTCGGCGCGGAGGCGCATGATTTCTTTTTTCATTTCCCTGATGATCTTCTGATATTCAGGATCAGAATAGGCGTTATGGTCTTCATGCGGGTCTTTCTGAAGGTCATAGAACTCCCACGAAGGTTCGGAAACATAATCCGACGAGCCGGTCATGTCAAGGCGGTCACCATAAAGGAACATCAGCTTGTAGCGGTCTGTCCTCACTCCGATGTGTGCAGGCCTTTCCTTATGCTGGGTCCAGTACCTGTAATAGATGCTTTCCCGCCAGTCCCCGGGCGTATCGCCTTTCAGATTGGACCTGAAGCTGCGGCCCTGGGAGCCTTCCGGGGCATCAATCCCGGCATAATCGGCAAGCGTGGCCGCAAAGTCCACATTCAGGACAAGATCCTCCACCCTGGTCCCTGCAGGAATCTCACCCGGATAACGGATTACGAACGGCATGCGGGCTGCCTCCTCATAGAACATCCTCTTGTCAAAGAAGCCGTGCTCTCCGAGAAAATATCCCTGGTCCGAGACATATACAACTATCGTATTGTCGGATATGCCCATTTCGTCAAGGGCATCCAGAAGACGGCCTATGTTGTCGTCAATGGTGGCCGCACATCTGAGATAGTCCCTTATCAGTTTCTGGTAGGCCGCCTTCCTGGCAGCCACGGGACTCATGCCTTTTGTTGAGAACGGAAGTTCAGGGTAGCGGCACCACCATTTGTCCGGATCTTCCGATGCCACCTCCCACCTCCGGGCAATTTCTTCTATGGTCTGCCCTTCAAATGTCCTTCCGTTGGTCTCCGGTCCAAAGTCAAGAAAATTTTCCGGCTCAGGGAATGTCACCCCGTCATAAAGATGGCGCATCCTTTCAGGAAAATCATAAGGCTCATGCGTCGCCTTGAAATGACAGCACATCAGGAACGGTTCCCCTTCCGGCTGCTCCTTCATCCAGGCTATGGCCCTGTCTGTCACGAGATCGGTGGAAAAACCTCTCACACGCTCCCCGAAATCACGGTCTCCGGGCCACGGCTCGGTGCTGTTTATGAAGGTGGGATCACGATAGACGCCCTGATCGTAGAATATTGAATACCAGTCAAAGCCCTGGGGCCTGGACTTGAGATGCCACTTTCCGACAAGGGCCGTATGGTAGCCAGAAGACTGAAGGGCTGTCGCAATGGTCGGCAATGAGGTGTCAAGAGTATCGTCAAGGGTGTAGACGCCGTTGGTGTGGCTATATCTTCCGGTCAGTATCGTGGCCCTGCTCGGAGCAGATATAGAATTGGTGCAGAAGCAGTTGTCCAGGACAGCCCCTTCCGATGCAAGGCGTCTTATATTGGCGTTCATCGCATAGTCTGCGAGGATGCCGCCATATATCCCCCATGCCTGAGAGGTGTGGTCATCGCTCAAAATGAACAGGATATTCGGTCTGGAGGCATCCGTTTCCTCCCCGCCGTGTCCGGCTGCAGACCCTCCGCAGGCCTTCTGTTCCATTGCCCATGCGGCCACCGGCAGCATCAGGACAGGTATAATCTCTTTTCTCATCGCAATCTGTATTTCATTCCGTTTCTACAACCCATATTTCTTCAGGAGAAAGCACATTACCGTTCCGGTCAAGGACTTTCATCTCGAGAAGACCGCCGTTATGGTCGAAATAACGCACCTCGACAGGATGGAGCCCTTTGCCGAGGGACTTCTGTCCGGTCTTCTCGTACGGGCTGTGCGCCCCGTCATTGTCTATCACCGTTTCTCCGTCCACCCTGAGGACACTTCCGTCGTCCGAGAACAGGCGGAAAGTATAGATCCCCGTTTCCGGAGCATCGAAATATCCGCGTATTATCAGTCCTATATTGCCGGCTGCTGCCTCCGGTATGGAAACATCTTCCAGCATATATTTCCCTTTCAGCTTCGCAGTCTCTATTTCACTGCAAAGGTTCCCGGCATAGTCATACCATTGCGCCAGCAGGCCAGGTTCGGCATCCACGGCAGCATGCGGTGAAGAATACGACTCCTTGCGGAACTGTGTCCTGACCACCTCTCCCTGACGGCCGTCAGAGCCGAATGTCCTGAGCGTAAAATCTGTCGTCGCCGTCACCGGCACAGGCCCGCCGTATTCCGCCGACCCCATGTCCGGAATGCTGCCGTCAATGGTGTAGAATATCCTCGCCGAAGTGTCCTGGCAATTGATTTCAAGCACCGCCGAATCCACAAACGAATTCACATCATAAAAGCCTTCAAGGTCAGGGATGCGATAATCAATGTCCATCCTGTCCATAATCGCAAAATGCGTCCGGAGCCTTGCATTGAAGCCGTCAAATGACTTCACATCAGGAGAAGACCATCCGAGCTCCGCCAGAGCCAAAAGCCTCGGGAAAATCATGTGCTGCATCCTTGCTGCCGATGGCACCTTCTCTGTCCACAGATTCCCCTGCACTCCGATGACGGAGCCGGAGTGCTCACCGAACATGGATGCCATCTCCTCATCAAAGCGGTATATGTTGCCCATGGACTTGCTGTCCTGGGCATAGTCCAGATAGAAGGTGGCATTCGGGCAGGCTATGACCGGAGTGCCTTCGGAAGCCGCTTCGGCCACAGGGTCAGGGCTCCAGCTCCTCCACCACATCACGGTGGCCGTCTCCGAGAGTCCGCCGGCTATGCCCTCATCCCAACATATCAGTTTCTTGCCATGCTGATTGAAGAAAGCCTCCATTTCATGCGTGAACCAGGACTGCAGGGCAGATGTGGACTCCAGCCCGTGTTCTTTCATCCGCGCACGGCAGGCAGGGCATGTCTCCCAATTGGACTGGTCCACCTCATCCCCTCCGATATGTACATATTCAGACGGGAAAAGAGAGAAGATTTCGCTGTATATGTCCTTGCAGAAGTCCAGGACCCTGTCTTTCCCCGGACAGATCGGACACGAAAACAATTCTCCCCAGCTCAGGTCATCCCCGCAGGCAAGCCACGGATAATTGGCTATGGCGGCCAGCATGTGCCCCGGCATGTCCACCTCCGGGACAATCTCTATTCCCCTTGCCGAGGCATAGTCCACTATCTCCCTTATTTCTTCCTGCGTGTAGAATCCTCCATATAGAGTGTCCCGGCCTGAGACGGCAAGCCTTTCCTCAGGAATCCTGAAACTGGAGGTCGCCGTGCTCTTTTCAAGCGACTGGCACATCCTGTCATGATTGTTGAAATGTCTCCATGCCCCCTTTTCGGTCAGCAGAGGATATTTCTTGATCTCAACCCGCCATCCCTGGTCATCAGTAAGATGCCAGTGAAGCCGGTTCAGCTTATAGAACGACATGGCATCCAGCAGATCCTTAACCTCCTCAACGGTGAAGAAATGCCTTGCCACATCCAGCATGATGCCCCTCCATCCGAATTCCGGAGCATCCTTCACGCTGCAGCACGGGACAGTCACGGCCCCGCCTCCGGATGAAAGCGATGCAATGCACATCAGCTGCCTCAAGGTGGCTATCCCGTTGCACACTCCGTCCGTGCCGTTGCCGGTTATGGTTATTCCTTTGCCCGTTATGTCAAGTCCGTACGCTCCGTCAGGAACGGCGTCCGTGACCCTGAGCACTATGTCACCGTTGCCGCCAGAAAGGAGAGCCGCATCTTGGCCGGACATTCCAGACAATTCCGCCGCAAGATACCCGGCAGCCTGAGCAAGGTCTTCGGAAAGATATGAGACAACAAGGTCCCTGTCAAGCGAGAATGCACCCGACTTCATCCTGACATTTTCCGGAACGGGGATGATGTCAGGCGTACTGCCGGAATAAGAACACGCCGCAGTGAGACACGCCGTAATGCAGACAATGGCATACAGGCGGAAACGCAAATTTTTCATCGGTTATACATACATTATATCAATAAACATGAAGTAATTCAATCAAAATCAATAAACATGAAGTATATCCATTCAATAGACATTACATCTATCTCACCATGCCGTAATACATTGACATCTCTTTCTTTATCTGCTCCGGAGTCCTCGGCGGAGGAAGGATCATCTCGTCCCTGATGGCAAGTTCCCCGTTGTCAAACGGATGCCGAGGAAGAAAACTTTCCGGAACGGACAATGTGTCCGGAGAATATTTCTGCCCGTAATCAGGAAGGACATTGCGCGGGTCATGCGGCGAAGAAAAGGCCACATAGGCCATGAAAGGCTCAGGTTCCTTTGAGGCCTTCTCTATAAAGCTGATTGCTGCATCTGCAAACATTTCGGATGAAAAACGGTCTCCGATAAACATGCCTGCATCATATTTCCCGGAAGGGTCGAAATGGTAAAGATGCGGGGCCGAGTGCCCTCCGTCTTCGTAAGGATGCATCCCGCCGAAGAAAATGTTGTCCCCGGATGAAAACGAACGGGCGAAAGAAGCCTTGTCCGAATGCCATTTGCCTGTGGCGAAAGTCCGGTATCCGGCAGCCCTGAAATGCTCCGGCATAGTCACATGCGATGCCGGGATTGCCAGTCCGTCACTCTGGATTTCAAACAGATGCCTCCCCGTCATCAGCATCGCCCTGCTCGGCATGGAAAGCGCCCCGCACAAGGCTCCTGAAGTATAGGCATCCGTAAATACCGTCCCCTCATTGCACAGCGAGTCAATATTCGGCGTGACCGTATCAGGATTCCCCAACGCCGCAATGGCCCCCGCCTGCATGTCATCCACCAGAATGAACAGGACATCAGGCCTATGGCTGTCCTGAGAACATCCCGCTACAGCCGGCCCGGCCAAAGCCGGCAGCACCGGCAGCAATATTTTTCTGAACTTGTCCATTTATCTATTTATCGCTTAAGGCCGAATGTCACAAGCAGTCCCTTGTGGTCGGTGGGCCAGACTCCGAGAGGAAGGAGGAAGCGGTCCCGGGAAGTCTCCTTTACGCGGCGGCTCTTTACGATACTGCCGTCAGGACCGAAAATGACGGCCTCCTTCAAGACAACGGAAGGATGGGGATGATAGAACACATAATCTATCCGGTCCCTCTCGTCCGCCTCCGGTGCCCATGTAAGCTTGCTTTCCGGCATAAGTGGATTGTCCGACGGGAAAGTAAAGCCTGGATATTCAAGGACATCAGGATATAATGTCCTGTAGCAGTCAACGAAGCCGGCATTGTCCAGCATCAGGGTGACAGTCCATGGGATTATCATTCCATTGTGGTCATACAGGTCTTTCGTATCACGGGTCCAGTCAAGATGGGACGGCTCATTGAAGTCGCCTCCGAGGATCACGACAGTCCCCTCCGCAATGTCCTTTTCGGTCTCTGCAAGGAAAGCCCTGACGGCATCGTCCCTTTGTGAGGCGTCATTGACCTGCAGCACCTCAAGGACGGTCTCCGGCTTCGGGATTTTCTTCCATGTGGAACCGTCATATCCGCGGACATTATAGTATGCACAGTCAAGATAGTCCAGATGGGCAGTATAGACAGCCACCTTCTGTCCGTCCACCTCGGCTGTCATCTTGTATATGCTCCCATTGTCACCGTTTTCCGGAAATACGGCAAGGGAGTCCGTTATCGGATGCCGGCTCAGAAGGCCGGAATCATAACTGTAGAAAGACCAGTAGGTCTCTCCCCTGTCCGCCAGGGACCTGACTATCCTGTCACAGAAACGCGTCCCGTCATAATTGCGCACTTCGCTGAAAGTGACAAAGTCCGGCTTCAGTCTCGCTATCTCGTCCGCTATGGCTTCATATCCGCCCGGAACGACAGTGCCCTCCTGCCAGATGTTCCACTGCAGGACAGTGAACTCCTTGTCTCCTCTGGCAGAAAGAGGAAGAAAAGACATGGCCGCCGTCAGGACAGCGGCCAGAATTCTCTGAAAATTTCCCATGATGCGTCATTCAAAACAGGATTCGACCACACGGCCTATCCATACCTGCGGCACATCCTTTATCCCGAGGATATGCGCAATGGTGGCTGCGACATCATACTGCATGACACTTTCCTCTATCTCATGCCCTTTCCTGATGGATTTCCCGGAAATGATGAAAGGAGTCTCCATCTCCTCCATGGAAATGCCTCCGTGTCCATAGCCCTTTCCGCCATGGTCCGAAGTCACTATAAACACCGTCTCGTCCAGGATGCCGGCCTCCTCCACAGCCTTGACAATCCTTCCGACATAACCGTCAAGCTCATGCATCTTCGCATAGTATTCCGGAGTGTCATGGCCTGCCGTATGGCCAACATGGTCAGGTTCGTCAAAGCATATTGCGGCAAGCATCGGCTTCTTTTCCCTTATGTAGTTCTCGGCTGCAGTGCAGAGCGCATCCGGATGTTCCGCAGTGGGGGCAGCATGAAGATGGCAGCTCAGTGAAAGTGTGTCAACCAGATACTTGATACCGTCCCACTCATACATGACACCGATTTCAGATTCAGGCCAGGCATCCCGGCATATCTGGAACACGGTAGGGAAAATGCCGTTTTTCCCGAGTACCCTCGACGGCATGTCCGGAGTCTTCGAGCCCCATTCAGTATAGCCGTGCAATTCGGGACCGGCTCCCATGAACATTGATGCCCAGTTCGGGGCACTTGAAGAAGGCAGCACGGTACGCTTCTCAAGAGTGAAGCTGCCCTGAGCCATAAGCTGTTTTACCACAGGCATGTCGGCTTCCGGAAGGCTGTAGGAGCCCCAGCCGTCCAAGCCTATGAAAATCACATGTTTCGCCTCCGGAGCCTGCTTGCATGAAGTCAGGACGAGCAGCAGCACCGCCGGAAGTACAGAAAGGATTCTGAATATCTTTTTCATTGTATATTAGATTTATAAGTGTATTTTTAATTGATATGGTATATAGAATAAGGTCGGGGGTCATTATTTCCCAAATCAACAAGTTCCATAATGAATCCACAAAGTCCATCCATTTCAGTCCCTTTGTCTCAATGTCAGAATATATGTCTTCAAATCTATTATATCCATTAATTCTGTCCAGGAACTCAATATTTTCCGAGAATCCGTCCCGCTTCTTCCAGAGCCTGGCCGGCATCTGGGAATTCGCCTCCTTCAGGCAGGCGGAACAAAGCGAGAGCCTTTTCAATGTCCTTGAGTCCTTTGGCATTGCCCTCACGGACAAACTCTTCCTTCAAGGCCCTGACCTTTTCGTATGCCGTGATGCCTTCGCAAAGTCTTTCGAAACGGATTGAAGTACGACCCTCAGGATAAATGAGATATGTATCACCGGCGGCCCATGCCGTGAAGCGGCTGTCCCGCAGAGGATCTTCCGGCCAGCTGTTCAATGCCCAGCGGAGATAACCGTCAAGGTCATTGGCTGCAATATACCATCCGAGCCATTCGGCCTCGTCCGGGTCACTGAATGAAAATGTGTTCGGCCATGGCTCTGAACAGCAGGTGTAATATGTTGTTATCCTGCCCTCTGAGCGTCTTTGGGCAGCTGTCCCCTCAGGATATTTTTCTGTAACAGGTATGCAATAATAGTCCAGGACATCCAGAAGTTCATCATGGTACACGCCGGCATAGGCCACCTTAAAGTCAGGATCAGCATTCTTTATCACCTCCACAGCGGCAAGCATCTGCTCCATAGGCCGTTCGTCCATCGCCATCATGGTCCTGTCAAACCACCCCTTCTCCTTGAGATGGGCGGCAAATGACCGCAGCATCCCGCCCCAGAACTCCTCATATTCCGGAGTGCCCGGCTCAAGGGATACAGACACAAAACTGTCGGATGCCTGGTCAAGGTATCTGAACGAAAGCCCCCACGGAATCATGGAATAGCAGTTGATCTGCCCGTCAATGCCCAAGGACATCATATATTCCACCCACATGTCAAATGCCGTATAGTCATACATCCAGCTGCCGTCCGCCTTCCTTATCCATGTCACCATGCTCATGAACGGGTCATAAGTCTGCCCGTTCCACGGTTTGAATATGACCGGAACCGTGATGACCTTTCCTCCGGCATCAGCATATCTTTCCATTACAGGGCGCATGAACTCAAAATGCTCCTTGCTGAAAAGCGGCACGCCATGATAGCGGGCCACGGCATAAGGATTCTGCCACAAATCAAGATGAAATGTCGGAGTCTCCGGAAGGACCCGGCTCTCCACATCTATATTCAGCTTCAGTTCGGCAATCTTCATGTCCCCGTCCTTCACGGCAATCCTTCCGGCATATCTTCCCGGAGCCGCATCACACGGGACCTCAACACTGACCCACACCGGGCGTGTGCTGTGCGGAACCAGCCCCAGATATTTCACCTTATGGTCTATGCAGTCTGCCACGAGCGACGAGTCGAACTCCGAATTGACCCTGTAGCCGCAGCCTCCCTTTCCGTCCTTGTTCAGTTCATCCGTCATCACATATCTCACAAAATCCGCCTTCACGGATGAAGCCGGGATCATTCCTTTCGGAGAGCGGAAGTCTCCCGCAGTGACATTCAGGGAATCAACCTCTTCCGAGCCCCACACAACCAGCTGGGCCGATACCTTTTCTCCTCTCCAAGCCTTCAGCGAAAGCGTGCTCTTCGGCTTTCCGGCCATGGCAGGCTCCCTTTTGGCGTACCTTTCCCCTGTGCTGCCCCAGCTTGCAAGTACTCCCCGGACCGGTGTCCATGCCTTCTCATCAGCCGGACAAGGATCCGGCAGTTCTTCATAAATCTCCTGGCTCCAAGCTCCCGCTGATGCCGACATCAGCATCAGCGCAATCAGTGTTCCTTCTATTCCTTTCATATCAGACAATTGTTTCCGTTTTGCGTCAGTCCGGGAAAATCATTCCCAATCATTTCCCGTCATTGCCCGCCATTTCTCATAAAAAAGTCATTTCGTGCCAATATACCGGTAAATTTCAGATGCAGCCATAAGCAGGCTTCCGGCAGAATATTCCCGCTCATTCTTCCGTTCAACGGCTCCGGGCCGGTCGGCAACCATTTGTGTCCATCCGACCCTGCCCTCGGTATTCACCGCCTCCACCATTGCCTCCCAACCTTTCTTGACCACCGGCAGATATGCATCATCATCAAGAATACCTGCATTAATTCCATACATCATCGCATAGACAAACAATCCCGTCCCGCTTGTCTCCGGCATCGGATAAATGTCCGGACTCAGCAGATCTGTACGCCAATACCCGTCAGCCCCCTGCAGTGAAGCGATCTTTTCGCACATCTCCACGAAAAGGCTCTCGTAAAACGGCCTGTACTTTCTGTCTTCCTGCGGAAGCGCCTTCAATATCTCCGCAAGCCCGGCGAGAACCCAACCATTGCCCCGGCTCCAGAATATCTTTTTCCCTTCTTCATTCCTTTTGTCAATGAAATTGCCGTCACGGAAGAACATACGTTCCTCCGTGTCATACAGATGCCCATAAGTTGCCAGATATTCCTTATGGGCAAACTTGACATATTTCTTGTCCCCGGTTATGGAATAAAGCCTCATGTATATGGCCGGAGCCATATAAAGCGCATCACACCACCACCAACGGTCGCTGTGCCCTTCGGTAATGTCTATATTCTCTCCAGGAGGATTGGCAATCACCCAGTCCATCCTTGCCTTTGTCGGGACAAGCATCCTGCTGTCTCCATATTTCCCGTACATATCCAGATAGGCCTGCGCTATGCAATGGTCATCAGCATGATACATTCTGTCACCCACCTGCCAGTCGAGCCGGTCAAAATAATCTTTAATGAACTTCAGCCGGCCGCCGTCTCCCACAGTGCAGACCCAATCGATGAGCCCGTTGTAAAGGACGGCTGAGCGCCAGCATTTTGCCTCTGACAAATCCGACGAAGTCTCCTGCATGTGCTTCATCTGCCGGTCAGATACCCTGTCTGCCACCTCCGACACAGCCTTCTTGCTCCATTCTCCGCTAAAGCCTTTGTCCAGACGGTTCAGACGTATTGCACAGTCGAAAGCAGTATATGAAGGATACCTGTAATTATACATCCACATGAGGCCGGGCATGCCTTCCGGACAGTCCCTGACCACGAACGGACGGACATTGTCATGCTCAGACCCGCATGTGACAGCGGTCTTCTTCCATCTGCTGCCGTCCCCGGTCAAAGTCCACTTCTCAATCTCGAACACATTGTTGATCGGCCTTGATGTATATACTATATCAGGATTGCTGTGATCAAGATATACTCCGCCGGAATAGTTCATTTCCGTCTCTATATAATTCTTGTCATTATAGTCATTTCTCATGAACCACTGCCCGGCTTCTGTTATGAAGATATTCTCCCATTTCTCACCAGTCCACCTTGCATACCAATAGGAATGCACATTATATGTATCGCTGAAACGCGCATATACTATCACAGGATTCTCATCCTTGTCAAAGGCCACATCCCAGATCCAGGCCTTGTCATATGTCTCCGTGGCATCATACACCTTATCGGTCATGTCCGGATAAATGTCTGACACTCCCGGTATCTCCGTCCCGTCTGCCTTATAGTACTTTCCGCCGTCATACAGCATGAAATAGATGGAATTGGCCGGCTGGTTGCGAGGATGTCCGTCTGTAAACGCAATGAATATCTTATCCTTGCCATTGCTTGCATACTTGGCATAAGGGCGGCCGTTCTCATCCCTGCCAGGACGGCTTTTCAGCAAAGTGACAGGAGCGCTCCATGTCTTAAGGTCCGTCGTGGCAATATAGCATGGCTTATAGTTCGGTCCTCTGAAAAACAGGTACATCATCCCCTCTTCGGAAAGTATAAAAGGATTGGAATAACAAAAGCCGCATTTGCCGTCTATCTCAGGGGACACGGAATAAGGCCCGTCCCATTCTGAAATGTCTTCCGGCCTTTTGGATATGACATAATAAATCGGGGCATCACTATGACCGGAAAAGAACATTGCCAACCTTCCGTCCGGAAGCTTTATGATTGAAGGATTGGCATGATCATCATAGTCAAGCCTGTCAAATACCTTGGTCTGGGCACGATCCTGTGTTGCCGGATTATACTGAAATGCCCAGATGCTTCCTTCCTTGTCCACGAAGCCGCCGAAAATTTCATCTCCGGAATAAATGGCCCTCGGATCCGAAAACCAGCACCAGGCACCGTCTTCTGTAACAAATGCATAATCCTCGGCACACGGAAACTCTTTCCCGTAGGCCCATGTCATATTCCCGACAGCATGCACAAGACATATGAGCACAGCTGCCATCATTGATCTGACACAATTCATTTCAATAAGTTTGCAGGAAAATATTCAATATATGCGTCCAGACCAAAGCATGAAGCCCCCGGACATGCAAATATACGCAGAAGCTGAGTGTAATACAAGCAAGCTTGCTTGTTTGTATTACCGAAGCGCAACAGTATATGTGGCCGTCAGGCCAAATATACGCAGAAGCCGAGCGTAATGCAAACTTGTTTGCAATTGCCGAGGCGCTACAGAAAACAGATGACAGAAAATGACAAAAAGAGAAAAAGACACAAGAAAAAGAAATCCCAAATAAAAAAAAAGAAAAACTTTCATATAAAAACAAAAAAACATGATGCCGGGGTATTGACAGGCGGGACACCCGGATTTAATTTTGCCACACGACCTGAATATTGTTGAACTATGGAAACGAATGATGAAATGAACAAAATCACACAAAGGTATGTGGACATACTGTCCGATGCAGGGTTCAAGGCCGTGTTCGGCGACCAGAGAAACCGGGACGCCCTCACTGACCTCCTTAATGCTATGCTGCCGGACGACAGGAAAGTGAAGGAACTGACATACAGTACAACGGAAATCCCTGGGTTCACTCTCTCCGGAAAGTCCGTCAGACTCGACCTCAGGTGCATCGGGGAGGATGGAAGAAATTTCATAGTGGAAATGCAGTGCTACAAGCAGGAATACTTCTTCAGAAGGTGTGTGGAGTATGCTGCAAAAGTCTATGACTCCGGGGCCAGGGCAGGGGCTGAATCCGGTGAATACAATATCCCTCCCGTATATTTCATAGGGCTGATCAACTGCAGCACTTTCGGCGACAGATCCGACCCGAGACGGAAGGACAGGTTCATATCTGAATACACTTTCAGGGAAAAGCAGATGATGGACACTCCCGATGAGACTATTTTCCTTATATTTGCAGAGTTGAACCGCTTCCGGAAACAACTTGACGAATGCCAAAGCCTCACTGACAAGTGGTGTTATGCACTGAAGCATATCGGAGAACTGGCAGAGAGACCGGACAGACTTGACCAGAAGGTGTTCGAGAAGTTCTTCCGGGCTTGCGAGATCGCACGGTTCGACAACGAACAGAAACTTCAATATGTGAAAGACATGATTACTGAACGGGATCAGATCAACATCATCAACACGGCCAGAAAGGAAGGAATGGAGAAAGGGATCGAAAAAGGACGGAGTGAAGAAAGGACTAACATTGCAAAGGCAATGAAAAGCATGGGAATGGATGCGGAAACCATAATTAAGGCCACCGGACTGTCTGAAACAGAGGTTGCTGAATTATAGACAGAATGGAAAAGCTGTGCTTCTGAAATAATTAAAGGGCCGACTCAGTAGTATGAGCCAAGCCCTTTTTCAATTTATGGATGCGGCGGAACAGGCTCTGGATGAGCTGGAACTGAAGTGGGGCGAGGACTATCCGATAGTCATCAAGAGCTGGCGTGACAACTGGGAAAGGCTCAGCGCGTACTTCCAATACTCCGAACACATACGGC
>JADIMO010000111.1 GCA_017694755.1 Candidatus Cryptobacteroides merdavium | reverse complement strand
CAGCTCAATGCTCCTGGTCGATGCCGGCGGAGGAAACGGCATATTGCAGCAGCTGGAAAAAGCAGACATCCGCCTTGGAGACATCCACGACATGTTCATAACGCACGCGCACACAGACCATATACTCGGCGCGGTATGGGTGGTCAGGGTGATAATGCAGGAAATACTCAAAGGGAAATACAAAGGAGTCTTCAACATCTACGGCCACGACAAGAGCATCAGAGTCCTCACCGACATCTGCCGCATGACCCTGCACAGGAAATACACTGATTGCATCGGGAAGACCGTGCTGATGCATGAAGTGCATGACGGGGAGAAATTCGATGCCGGAGCCTTCCCCATGGAGTGCTTCGATGTAAGGTCCACCAAGGAAAAGCAGTTCGGGTTCAGGACTGTCCTGTCCGACGGACAGACACTTGTCTGTCTCGGGGATGAACCTTTCAACGAACAAAACATCAGTTATGTTGAAAATGCCGACTGGCTCATGTGCGAGGCTTTCTGCCTGTATGACGACAGGGATATCTTCAAGCCTTACGAGAAGAACCACAGCACGGCCCTTGACACAGGCATCATTGCGGAAC
Organism: Candidatus Cryptobacteroides merdavium; assembly: GCA_017694755.1. GTDB lineage: Bacteria > Bacteroidota > Bacteroidia > Bacteroidales > UBA932 > Cryptobacteroides > Cryptobacteroides merdavium. The sequence continues at coordinate 7,783 of JADIMO010000111.1, read as the reverse complement.
GGCTCCATGTCAGAAACCTTGTCCTCTACCACACCGAAGACACTTGCCTGCAGGAGCGCAAAAAACGGTATGGTGACGAGGCGAAGCGCAGCTTCAGCGGCACTGTCCATGTCCCGGATGACCTGGAGAAAATATGCCTTGCCCGGAATAAATGACAAGGGCGCTGACATCGTTTACGGCACAGGAGCCGTCCTCAAGCACACGGATGACAAAAATCTACAGCACCAGTTCCTCCGGTTCGGAAAAACTTCCCAGACGGAACAACCTCGGATGGTCATACTCATCTGTCCTTTCGTGCCGCCATATGGTGTAGAAAATATGACTATCTTTTACAACATGTTAAGCAGCCGGAAGAATTGCGCCACATGATAACCGTCCGCAAGGCCGTGGTTAAGCTCGACTGACACGGTCATCATGAGCCTGTCTTCGACCGGCACCAGTCTTCCCGTGGATATCCTCGGGACGGACTGGCCTTTGGACATCTTACCGGCATGTTTTAGGCCGGATAAATCCATCCAAGGGATTGAAGAATAATAAATCAGGTCATTCCTGGCCTCCCCTTCCCCAAGACACAGCCCGGAAGCGGCCTTCACACGGCCTATCTCCTTTTCTGCCTGGCTGACAAACTGTTTCCTGTCCTCATAATACTCGAAAAGGCCGAAACCGAAACTTCCGTCCTCTCTTCCGATTGTAGGGCTGGCCCCGACAAGGTCATAAAGTACGACTTTCCCGTCCTCAATCCTGTAGCGGAACTCTGTGACGGCATTCGCCGCCCTCAATATCTTATGAAGGGAGTACAGGAAAAAGGACCTTCCGTCCTGCTTTGCCTGCATATAGCATGAAGTGAAGTCAGCTTTAGCCGTAATGCCGAAATAAGGGTCATCCAAAGACCCGAAATAGAGGTAATGGTCCCGTCTGGTCCATTCCTGCATATCTATAATATGTTTTTCTGACATAATCCTGATTTCTGTAGGCATATCAGCAGGAAAATCCTGCAAGTCTCCGGAAAATCCTTCCGGAACCTGACCGCAAAATTAGAAACTGTTTTGGATTTTTATCAAAATTCAAGGCAACTGCCCGTTTTTTTTAAATTATTTCACAAGAACCGGAAGCATCTTTTATCTTTGCACGCTGATTTTATAAAACGGACTCGGGAAATGCTGCATTTTGACTGCGACTACATGGAAGGGGCGCATCCGGAAGTGATGCGCCGGCTGATGGAAACGAATCTTGAACAGACTCCTGGATACGGAAATGACAGATATACAGGAAACGCAAAGAAACTGATATTGGAAGCCTGCGGGCTGGACGGGGAAACGGGAAAGGTATTTCTGCTTGTCGGAGGGACTCAGACGAACGCCACGGTCATTGACGGACTGCTTGCAAGGCACGAAGGTGTGCTGTCGGCGGATACGGCACACATCAATGTGCATGAGGCGGGAGCAATCGAGACGACCGGGCACAAGGTGCTGACGCTTCCATCATACGACGGAAAAGTAAAGGCTGCAGATATTGAAAAATATATAAAAGATTTTTATACCGACGAGTCACACATGCACATGGTGACCCCGGGAATGGTCTATATCTCACATCCGACAGAACTCGGGACACTGTATGACCTCCGTGAACTTGAAGCAATCAGCAAGGCGTGCAGAAAAGCCGGAATCCCTCTTTACCTGGACGGTGCAAGGCTTGGATACGGACTTGCGGCAGACGGGACGGATGTGACGCTGAAAGACGTTGCCAGGCTATGCGACGTGTTCTATATCGGAGGGACAAAAATCGGCACTCTTTTCGGAGAGGCCGTAGTGGTGACAAGACCTGACCTGCTCAAAAACTTCATCCCGCTTGTAAAACAGCATGGGGCACTGCTCGCCAAAGGCAGACTTCTCGGAATTCAGTTCGAAACTCTCTTCACCGACGGGCTCTACATGGGAATTTCCCGTCACGCGGTGAATATGGCCATGAAACTGAAAAAAGCCTTTACAGACAATGGCTACAGGCTTTTCATAGACTCGCCTACCAACCAGCAATTCGTATATCTTCCGAATGAAGAGATAGACAGACTGAGAAAAATCGCCTCATTCGAACTGTGGGGACCGCGCAAAGACAAGGAAACACCAGTACGTCTCGTCACGAGCTGGGCCACCCGGGAGGAAGATGTCAATGAATTCATAAGCTACCTGGTAAAAGAGCATTAAATACCTTGTCATTCCATCCGCTTCATGGCCTTCTTGTAGATGTCACGGAGTTCCTTGCGGAGATGCTTGGGAGAAATCACGACAAGGTCCTCGCTCTGTGAAAGCAGCTCCTGAATGAAGTCCCGGGTAAGTTTCACGCGGATGCGGATGCGGAACTCCCTGCCGTCGTCCACAAGAGTTTCCTGGGATTCGTGCAGAGGGAAGGCGTCATTATAACGGCCGGACTTCGGAGAGAAAGACAGGACGACTTCTTCGACAGGAAGTTCACTGCTGGAACAGGCTCCGAACACATCCCTGAATTCCTTTTCCGGGTCTACGTACGGGTCTTTGGAAAATCTTGTCTTTGTGACATTCAGGTCCCGGATACGGTCAAGGCCCCAGCTCTTTATCTCTCCTGCATGCCGGACATTGTCACCGGACTCGATGGCAAGAAGATACCAGCGCCCACGGCTCTCCTTCAGGGCATATGGCATCACATGGCGGCGACGGGAGGTGGCATTGTCAAATTTGACATAGTCAAAGTCGACCATAAGGCTATGCTTGATGGCGTGTATCAGAGGATTCAGATGTTCAGTTCCCCTGGCTTTCCGCCGCTCTGGGAAGACAATGGAAGAAAGTTCCTCACGTGCATGCAGGGATGTCATCATGTCATATTGCTCCAGCACCCTTTCAATGTCCGCAATCTGGTCCTCATCCTCGGGGATGTAATATCCGTTTTCCTGCCGGGAATATTCTATGCTGATGTTCATCCCGGAACGGATCTCCTTTATGTCCCGGAGAATGGTCCTGCGTGAAGCGCCGACATTTCCGGAGTCATCGAAATAGGCAAGGCCATCCTCAACCTTGCGGATAAGCTCTTCAAGAGAAATGTATCTGTTGTTCCGCACGATGCGGATTATCAGAAGATAACGCTGGATATAACCTGACTTTGACATATCGGATCTATTTATTGCATAAAGTTAGAAACTGTTTTGAAATTTCGAAATTACAATCGCCGTCTGTCGGAACAAATGCATGTTCATCAGTACTGGACTCCAATAAAGATTGCGGATCCGGCAGAAGAGACTATCTTTGCAGCCCGTTTCCCGGAGGCGGGAACACCGGAAAGACGAATTAAGAATGAAACACCTGGTAAACTGAAAATGATTTCAATAATTTTGACAATGCTTGCAGGAGCCGGACTGGGATATCAGATGAGAAATGTCCGCCTGATGAGAAAATGCGGGACAGCTGTGTCTGCCGTCATATGGATTATGCTCTTTTCGCTCGGGCTCAAGATCGGAGCAGACAAGGAACTGATAGGCAATCTGTCCGGAATCGGACTGCAGGCTTTCGTGCTTGCCGTCTTCGGTGTTGCCGGCAGCGTAATCGCCGCAACAATTGTATATAAGGTGTTTTTCAAAGAAAGACAGACAGATTCCGAATGAAGTCAGCTATGGCTTAATGACTCTTTGTAAAATTTCCCTTGGCCCCCATTCATTAAAACTTGATTCCATAATTATCGAAAGCATGAAAGGTACACTGGCAGTATTGGCGGTTTTTGCAGCAGGATGCATCGCAGGATGGGCTGGCTGGCTTCCCTTCGACCCAGAAGATGAAAACATCACAATGTACATACTCTATGCCCTGATGTTCCTGGTCGGCCTAAGCATAGGCAGCAATCCGGACCTGAAAGGCATTATCTCAAGCGTAAGACCGAAACTCCTCCTGCTTCCCGCAGCAAGCATACTCGGCACGTTGGCCTTCTCCGCCGCTGCAAGCCTGTTTCTGAGAAGCCGGGGAGTGACAGACTGCCTTGCCGTCGGAAGCGGAATGGGCTACTATTCCCTTTCGTCAATACTGATTTCGCAATACAAGGAAGCCTCTCTCGGCGCACAACTCGCTGCAGAACTCGGTACAATAGCCCTCCTCACCAACATATTCCGCGAGCTCTTCACACTCGTCGCCACCCCTATACTGGCAAAAAAGGTCAGCCCTTTAGCCCCCATCGCCTCAGCCGGGGCAACTGCCATGGATGTATGCCTCCCGGTGATACTGAAATACACCGGAAACCGATTCATGCCAGCCGCCGTCATAAGCGGCATCGTCTCCGACTTCAGCGTCCCGTTCCTGGTATCGTTCTTCTGCTCACTGTAACAAAAAAGGCGGTCAGATTTTGAAGTCTGACCGCCCGGCTTGGTGCGGATGGCGAGAGTCGAACTCGCACAGGCTTACGCCCACCACCCCCTCAAAGTGGCGTGTCTACCATTTCACCACATCCGCTTTTCGGTTTGGGATTGCAAAGATACATCGATTTTATATAATTGCAAACTTTTTTTTGATTTATTGCTTAAAGTTGCAATTTCTCCGGAAAAAGCCCCCGATTTATTCCTGTTTTTCCCACCAGACGGTCTCGGAAATGCCAAGGAGGGAGCCGCGGACACGAAGGCGGCCGTCAGGGTCGAAGCTGCAGGCGGCATTGGCCCGGATGCCCCGGGTGGGGTCATAGATCTTGCCGCTCCAGCGCTTCTTCTCAGAATCGTATTTCAGGCCCTTCATGATTATAATTCTGTTGCACGGGACATTACGGAGGGATTTGTCAGGATTCTTGGCATCGAGGCGAAGATTGCCGTCACGGTCAAGGCTGTCCTTTATCCATAAGACCTGGGCTGAATAGGTGTCATCCGGCTGTCGGAAAATGCGGACACGGCTTTCCTCGCCTTCATGCGAAACGAAATAGACGCCGACTATATTGTCTGGGGCATCAGAACGGGATGGTTCCTCACAATGAAGAGATGCCGAAAACATCAGAATTGCCACGGAAAAGACGGCTGGATATAAAAATCTTTTCATCTTAAATTATTGATGTGATTGAGTGTGCATTGCAAATATATGAAAAATTCGTATATTTGCGCCGTTTTCCTCGGGAAGGAAGACATGGTAAAATATTAATTTTTTAAAAACAGGTTAACAATGGCTGTTAAAATTCGTTTACAGCGCCACGGAAAGAAGAATTTCGCATTCTTCCACATTGTTGTGGCTGATTCACGCGCACCTCGCGACGGACGTTTCATCGAGAAAATCGGAACCTACAATCCGAACACTGACCCTGCAACCATCATCCTCAAGGCTGACAGGGCTCTTGCATGGCTGAATGTAGGTGCACAGCCGACCCTCGTTGCGCGCCGCATCCTCTCTTATGAAGGTGTCCTCCTCAGAAAGCACCTCCAGATCGGAGTAGCCAAAGGTGCCATCACCCAGGAGCAGGCTGACAAGAAGTTTGACGAATGGAAGGCACAGAGGGACGCAAAGATCAACGCTAAGAAAGAAGGGCTTGCAAAGGCAGCAGCTGACAGCGCAAAGGCAGCAGCTGAGGCTGAGGCAAAGGTAAATCAGGAAAGGGCAGAGGCTCTTGCAAAGAAGAAGGCTGAGGCTGAAGAGGCCGCAAGGGCAGCAGCTGAGGCTGCAGCAGCAGAGAAAGCCGCACAGGAAGCCGCAGCTGCCGCCGCTGAGGCAGAAGCTGCAGAAACTCCTGCAGAGAACCCTGAAGCCTGATGTCCGAAGCAGACATACATAATCTGCAGAAGATAGCCCAGGTATTGAAATCCAACGGTACCGATGGGGAGCTTGTAATAGGCTTCCGTGACATCGCACCCGAAGATATCGACCTTGAAGAACCGGTGTTCATCTTTTATGATGGACTGCCGGTTCCTTTTTTCATTGACTCATTCACAAGAAGGGGCAGCAACAAGGCCCTTGTACATCTTACGGACATAACTACCTTGGCAGATGCAGAAGAAGCCGCAGGAAAAAGCATCTACATGAAAGCCGACAATCCAGAAAGATTCGACGAAGAAGACCTGTCCACACTGATAGGATGGACTCTGTTCGATGAAAACCACAATGAAGTGGGCATAATATCAGACTTTTTCGACATACCGGGCAACCCGTGCATCGAGGCCGGAACAATCTCAGGTACAGTCATGATACCACTGCATGAGGATCTCATCATCTCCGTGGACGAAGACAACAGGATCCTCACGATGGTCATTCCGGACGGACTTGTCTGACCGGATGGCAGGACTTGTCCATATCGTATTTTTTCCGGGTTCTTACTGCAAATTATTGTTTCACATAAATGGACGCGGCAAGATTGTCCATGCAGAAATATCTCAGGTCCCTGCCGGCGGCATCCGCATTGTCCAACTGTGCATCAATTTCAAAATCAACATACTGGACATTCCCGAGCCTCGAAAGGTTCAGTGTCTTCCATTCTGTCCTCAATGAGTCGAGGCTTCCGCTTCTGTAATCCGCCAGACAATATTCCACAGTCCCTGTTGAATTTCCGTTGAGATAGCCGGTCACCTTGACATTGAGATAATCTCCAGGGGCTGCCTCGGTCCTGAAATACCTGGCCACATCCGCAGTGGTATTGACAGAAAGGGAAATGAGGGTGCAGGTACCGATAGATGACTGGAGAAATGCAACATCATGTTCAGGCATCGACTGACAATCATGGAATACCACAAAAGTGCCATCTCCTACATTTCTGGAAGCATCTGTAGTATCGCTTGCACAATACGGGGTAAGCTTTGATTCCCAATCTGTTGCCAAAGTCTCCGCACCGTCACCGGTATCGCCCGTGTCAGAGCCTCCGTTTATATGGTTCAAGAGAATTTCTATCGGATAGAAAGACCTGGAGATGATCCATCCGCCTTTTGTCTCATCAGGGGCAGAGACGGTCTCCGATTCCTGGATTGCATTGTAAAATGCGAGAGGACCATACGAAAAAGCCGGTACAGCTATGGCCGTATCACTTGCAAAAGCCTCGTCCATTCCGTCAAATGTAGCCACCATGTTATAGCTGGCTTCATATCCGGTACCATTAAAACAAGAGACGACAAGCATTGAGGTTACAATCAGCGGGAAAATTTTTTTCATAAATAAAATCCTTATTGTCCGGCATACCGGAAAAGTAAAAAGTAATGCAAAAATAAAACATTATCGCCTTCGGACGAAAATATTCCGAATCATTTTGAATAATAAAATCCGCAATGACATGAAATATTGCATGGAAAGAAAAAATATTTTAATCTTCAGACTATTACCTTTGCGACATATACGGCAGGACCTGTGAGCCATACATCCGTGAAACGGCAATTCTCCTCATTGCCGGACAAAGACGGCACGAAGTCGACTGCAAGCCTGTCCCTCCTTGCCATAACTTCGTATCTTACGATATCCTCCGGCTTGTGCCCTTCATAGCAATGGCAGAACGAAGCGATTGCAGCAGCCGTTATGCCCGTGCCGCAGGCAAACGTCTCATCTTCCACCCCTTTTTCATATGTTCTCACCATGATGGAGCGCAAACTTTCAGAATGTCCGCCCGGCATGACAGAAACAAAATTGACATTGGTCCCGACGGGAGCAAATTCAGGAAGATTCCTTATCCTCCGGCCCTCACCAACCACATCACACTCTTCAACATCCGGGACAAAGCGCACATAATGCCTTGTTCCGGTGTCAAGAAAATAGGAATTGCCGTCAATCATCCTGATTCCGGACACATCCTTCATTTTCAGTCGGACAGTCTTCTCATGGCC
>JADIMO010000110.1 GCA_017694755.1 Candidatus Cryptobacteroides merdavium | reverse complement strand
AAGTTAAGAATTTAATCAGAAATTGCCTCATTTTGTTTTGGATTTCTCACAAAATTTTATATAGTCCAATGATTTTGAGAATCAAATCATTGGACTCCAATACTAAAATACGAAACACCCGACTTTACATTCTTGGGTGTAAAATCGGGTGTTTATTTTGCAAAACATTGATTTCCAATGTTTATTGCGGAGAGAGAGGGATTCGAACCCCCGGACCCGTGAAGGTCAACAGTTTTCAAGACTGCCGCAATCGACCACTCTGCCATCTCTCCATTATTGTCGAACTTGACTCAAGAAATGCAGGATTTCTTGAGGGAGTGCAAAGGTAGCAAAAAATTTGCAAATGACAAATATTTTTGATGATCAGGGATAAAAAATTAAATGTCTATCCGCAAAAGCCCCCTACACACAGGTCATTCCGGGCTTGACCCGGACCATTGCGATTAAGTGAGTACAAAGGATGCTTGCATACTTTGTCGAACGTGAGCAATGAAAAGACCGTAGGCCTTAATCTGTTTATCCGATACTGTTTCCTAAAAGGATCCTTAATCAAGTTCAGGATGACCGGTATTGTTTAGGGGTATTTTTGCAGATAATCAAAAAAAATTACAGTAATGGGGAATCATTCTCAGAAAGTGTAGATAAAGGGTTTACAGAATCTAATTTTTCTTATATTTGTAAAGCTATTCAGTCAGGGAAATTTGGAAACAGATTATAACTGAAAAACAAAGTGTTATGAAAAAATTTTTGCTTTCGGCAGCCTTGATCGCTGCCACTGCCTTCTCATTGTCGGCACAGGAAAAAGGGGATTTCACTGTAGGTGGCATGATTGGAGTACAGGGAGGATCAAATTCTGTCTCTGTCACTTACCAGAACCAGACCCAATCAGAAAGCACGCCGGCATCAACGTCACTCAGTTTCAGCCCTCAGTTCAGCTGGTTTGTAATCGACAATCTTGAACTCTCTGCCGGACTTGAATACAGCATGCAAAAAGACTATGCCGGAACAAATACGAATGACAAAAACTATTTTGACTTTCTCCACCTGGCAATGTTTACGGTAGGGGCAAATTATTATGTTCCGATTGTAAAAGACAAATTCTTCTACACCCCGGGTGTGCAGTTCGGATTTGGCGGAGGTTCCTACAATTCCGACAATGGAGCAGGGATAAAGACCAAACTCAAGATTCCTTTTGCATTCGGATTCTCGGCAGACCTCGGCAAATTCGAGTTCAAGCCTCTGGATTTTCTCGGAATTTCTTTCAACATTCTTGACTTCAATGTTGTTTACACATCGAGAAATACGGGTGTGAATGAGGTGAAGACCCATTCGACCAGCTTTACAGCGGGATTCAACTACGGCATGTCGGCCGGCGTAAAATACTATTTCTAACCGGACGGAGCAATCCCGAAATTCACTGACTGATATACTAAAGAGACAGGTGGCAGAGAAATAAAAAGATTCTCTGCCGCCTGTCTTTTTCATAAAGTTTCCTGTTTAAAACATCCAGAAAACGACCGTCAATTCTTTCCCGACTTTTTTTCATCCGACGGATGGTCTTCGCGGGTAAAGAAGCGCCATTGGAAGAAGATCAGGTAAAGGGCACCGCAGGTGACGCAGCTGTCAGCAAAATTGAAGACAGGGGCGAAGAAGCGGAACGGGTTACCGCCTATCAGCGGCATCCATTCAGGGAAGGTGGTGTCAATGATCGGGAAATAAAACATATCAACCACACGGCCGAACATGAAAGGAGCATAGTCCCAGATCAGGCCGTAGAAGAAACAGTCTATGATATTGCCCATAGCTCCGGCCGCAATCATAGTGAGACCGACAGTGACCCCGGACGGTGTATCGGATTTCTTCAGAAGGCGGGAAATCCAGTACGCCAAAAGGCCGAAGAAGACAATCCGGAAAAGGGACAGGAGGAATTTCCCCACTGCGCCGCCGAACTTCATGCCGAACGCCATTCCTTCATTCTCAATGAAATAGATCTGAAACCAGTCTCCAAAGACATGGATGCTCTCTCCTATCGACATGTTTGTCTTCACGAGTACCTTTATGACCTGGTCAATGACCACCAGAAGGACTCCGAGAATAATGAGTTTCTTTCCTCTTGAGATATTCATCACTTATATGAATTTCATGTTGCCCTGAAAGGCACGATACAGAAAAAATGAGGGTGTAAAAGCATATCTTTGCCACCCTCATTCATTTCCTGCAGCCTAAAAAATATTCAAGGGCCTGACGGACAACATCAGGTCCTGTCATCATTTGTTCTTGTTCATCATCTCCTTTGCCTCAACGGTGAGGGTGGCATGAGGGACAAGCCTGAGCCTCTCCTTTGGAATAAGCTTGCCGGTGACACGGCATACGCCGTATGTCTTGTTCTCGATGCGGACAAGAGCAGCCTCCAGGTTCTGGATGAACTTGTATTGACGCTGGGCAAGGGCACCGGCCTCTTCCTTGGAGAGGGTGGATGCGCCCTCCTCCATCACCTTGAATGTAGGGGACGTGTCCTCAATGTCGTTGCTTGAACCATGGGTGACGACATCCCTCAATGTCTTGTACTCCTTCTTGGCCTTCTCAAGCATATCAAGGATAATAGCCTTGAACTCCTGGAGTTCTTCATCACTGTATCGTACCTTGAGGTCAGGTTCGTTAGTTTTCTTTTCTTCTGCCATAATATCAGACTTATTATAAGTTTTAATGTCTTCAAATCCTGCTTACTGAAATCCTTATGCTGCCGTCGCCCCATTCGACTTCAGCGCCTTCGGCTGCGGAATCCAGTCCGATGCTTCTGGCAAGGGTCTGGGTGGCGACATAGTCCCCGAACGATGCGAGCGAAGACTCAATTTCAGCCTTTGCCTCCCCTTCTGCGGTGATGCGGACATTTATCTTGTCTGTGACATCGAAGCCGCTGTCCTTACGGAGATTCTGTATCCTGTTGATGAGCTCCCTGGCAGTACCTTCTCTCTTCAGGTCGTCGGTGACAGTGATGTCGAGGGCAAGGGTAAGAGGCCCGTCGGTGGCCACAAGCCAGCCCGGCATATCCTCGGAAGATATCTCATAATCTCCCTGTGAAAGCGACACATCACCTGAAGGCAGATGAAGCACATAGGAGACGCCTGTGGCTTCGGAAGCCTGTATCCTGGCTATATCCTCCTGTGAAAGCGTTCCGAACGCGGCGGCAATTTCCTTCATCTGCTTTCCGTAGGCCTTGCCGAGAGTCTTGAAGTTCGGCTTTATCTTCTTGGTTATCAGACCGGCCGTATCGGAAATGAATTCGGCGTCCTTTACATTGACTTCTCCGAGCAGCAGATCCTTCACCTTTTCAAGCTGTTCGCGGACCTTGCCGTCAATCACAGGTATCACAAGCTTTGAAAGCGGCTGGCGCACCTTTATGTTCACCTTCCTGCGGAGGGCAAGCACCATCGAAGATGCCCTCTGCGCGAGTTCCATCCTCTCCTCCAGATCCTTGTCCACAACGGAAGCATCATGCTGCGGCATCGTCGTATAATGCACGGACTCGGCTCCCGGGACAAGGTCCAGATAAAGCCTTTCCATGAAGAACGGGGCAATCGGGGCCGCAAGCTTGGCCACATTCACAAGCACCTCATAAAGGGTTTCGTATGCCGACAGCTTGTCACTGTCCATAGTACCGCCCCAGAAACGCTTCCTGCCGAGACGCACATACCAGTTGCTCAGATGGTCGCAGACGAAGTCCTGAACAAGACGGCCGGCGGTCGTGATGTCATAGTCCTCGTATGCCACGGTCACATCCCTGATGAGGCTGTTCATCAGCGAGATTATCCATCTGTCAAGCTCTGGTCTTTCATTCATCGGTACAGGAGCCGCAGTTTCTGGATCGAAGCCGTCCACATTGGCATACAGTGCAAAGAATGAATATGTATTGTACAATGTACCGAAGAATTTCCTTCTCACCTCGTCTACTCCCGCCTCGTCGAACTTCAGGTTGTCCCAAGGCTGGGAATTGGTGAGCATATACCATCTGAGGGCATCGGCCCCGTATTTGTCGAGAGCCTTGAACGGATCCACTGCATTTCCGAGACGCTTGCTCATCTTGTTGCCGTCCTTGTCAAGCACAAGACCGTTGGAAATCACCCTCTTGAAGGCACATTTGTCGCTTACCATCGTATTGATGGCGTGGAGAGTGTAGAACCAGCCCCTTGTCTGGTCAACGCCTTCGGCGATGAAATCCGCCGTCCTTCCGAACCTCGGTGAAGTGAGGTTCCTCAGGCCTTCCTGGGCATAAGGCATGGCTCCTGAATCGAACCACACATCGATGAGGTCAGTTTCCCTGACCATTTTCTTGCCTGACGGGGACACGAGGAAGATCTCATCCGCATACGGACGGTGGAGGTCTATCCTGTCATAGTTTTCCTTGGACATGTCGTCAGGATTGAATCCATTGTCCCTGAAAGGATTGGAAGTCATGATCCCGGCAGCCACGGCCTTGTCAATCTCCGCATACAGCTCCTTGAGGGAGCCGATGCATTTCTCCTCCTTTCCGTCTTCAGTGCGCCAGATAGGCAGCGGTGTGCCCCAGTAGCGGCTGCGGGAGAGATTCCAGTCCTGAATGTTCTCCAGCCATTTTCCGAAACGGCCGGTACCCGTGGATGCGGGCTTCCACATTATTGTGTTGTTCAGCTCTATCATCCTGTCCCTCACGGCAGTGGTCCTGATGAACCACGAATTGAGCGGATAGTAGAGCACCGGCTTGTCCGTCCTCCAGCAATGGGGGTAGGTGTGGACATGCTTTTCTATCTTGAATGCCTTGCCCTGCTGCTTGAGCATGACGCAGATGTCCACATCGAGTGTAGGGGCATCCGGTGCAAGGTCAGGATCGTATGCGTTCTTTACATATCTGCCTGCAAATTCGGCATATTCAGGGGACACCCTTTCAGCCACATACTCCGGATCCATATCCTCGATGCGGTAGAAACGGCCTTTGCGGTCCACCTGGGCCTGCCTTTCCCCGTTCCTGTCGATCACCATGAGAGGAGGGACTCCTGTGGCCTTCGCCACCTTGTCATCGTCCGCACCGAATGTCGGAGCGATATGTACAACGCCAGTAGTGCCCTCTTCTGTGGTCACATAATCTCCAGGTATCACCCTGAATGCACCGGCATCCGGCTTGAACCACGGAATGAGCTGATGATATGAAATCCCCGTCAGTTCAGAGCCCTTGAACTCCCCTTCAAGAATTCTGTACGGCACGAGCTTGTCACCCGGCTTGTAGTCTTCGAGGGAAAGCCCCTTCGCCTTCGGATTGAATATGGAGTCCACAAGAACCTCAGCCACCACATAGATGGCCGGAGCACCGGTGTACGGATTGAACGAAAGCACCCTGACATAGGTGATGTCCGGCCCCACGCAAAGAGCCGTATTGGAAGGAAGCGTCCACGGGGTGGTGGTCCATGCGAGGAAATATACCGGGAAAGTCTCGCAGCCGAAAAGCTGCTGCGACTTCTCGTTCTTTATCACCTCAAACTGCACAACGGCCGTAGTGTCCTTCACATCACGGTAGCATCCCGGCTGGTTAAGTTCATGCGAACTCAGCCCCGTACCGGCGGCTGGGGAATAAGGCTGTATGGAATATCCTTTGTAAAGGAGTCCCTTGTCATAGATGTCCTTGAGAAGATACCAAAGGGTCTCGATATACCTGTTGTCGTAAGTGATGTAAGGGTCGTCCATGTCCACCCAATAGCCTATCCTCTCGGTGAGCGACACCCATTCCCTGGTATATTTCATCACTTCCTTGCGGCAGGCATCATTGTACTCCTCCACACTGATCTTCGTGCCGATGTCCTCCTTGGTGATGCCGAGCATCTTTTCGACACCGAGCTCCACCGGAAGGCCGTGGGTGTCCCATCCTGCCCTGCGGTTCACCTTATACCCGCTCTGGGTCTTGTAGCGGCAGATGGCATCCTTGATGGAACGCGCCATGACATGATGGATGCCCGGCATCCCGTTGGCCGAAGGCGGCCCCTCAAAAAACACGAACTCAGGAGCGCCTTCCCTCACTTCGAGAGATTTCCTGAAAGCATCGTTCCGTTTCCATCTGTCCAGTATGCCGTTGTTGACGGCAACAAGGTCCAGACTCTTGTACTCGTTGAACTTCATATTATAAAATATTCAAATTTTTGTCTAATTTTGCATCGGTTCAGGAAAGACCTGCCGATTTTTTTCAATCTGCAAATATAGTATTTTTATTGCAAAATGAATGTTCTGGATATTATTCTGCTGCTCTGCTTCGTCCCTGCCATCATCGGAGGGCTCAGACGGGGTTTCATAGCCCAGGTGGTGGCCATCATATCCATCATTCTCGGCATCTGGCTTTCCTTCAAGTTCTCGGCCATGCTCAGCGGATGGCTCGGCCAATGGATCGAAGCAGGGGAACAGGTGCTTCATGTCATCTCTTTCGCCGTCATCCTGATCCTTGCCATCCTGTGCCTTGCCGCCGTCGGGAAACTGATTGAGGCAACAGTGAAAATAATCCTTCTGGGATGGCTCAACAGGCTGCTGGGGCTCATTTTCGCCCTGCTGAAATACGCCCTCATCATCGGACTGCTGCTCATGCTGTTCAACTCCCTGAACGGACAGTTCCACATGGTGGATAAGGGGGTGCTTGACAATTCCCTGCTGTACGGGCCTCTGCTGGATCTGGCAACCGTTGTCTTCCCATACCTGAAAGCACTGGTATTCTGGAATTAGAGGAAAAACATGGATAAGGATTGCCGCCCGACCGATCTCAAATGATGTATTGAAGATGTATTGAAATGGAAAGGATAATATTGATAGAAACCGCCACAGCCTTGTGCTCGGCTGCACTTGCAGAAGACGGGAAAATCGTATCATACCGCGAAAGTGCAGAACCAAGGTCACATGCCTCTCTCACAGCGGTTTTCATAAAGGAAATGCTTGACGGAAGAGACTGTGGAGTAAAGGACTGTTCAGCCGTTTGCGTAAGCATGGGCCCAGGTTCATATACAGGACTGAGGGTCGGGGTGTCCACAGCCAAGGGGCTGTGCTTCGGTGCGGGAATTCCGCTGCTTGCCGTCGGCACATTGGATATCCTTGCAGGACAGGCAGTCATGGAGGACATGCTTCCGGAAGGATGCAGATACATAGTGCCGATGATAGATGCAAGACGAATGGAAGTATACACGGCAGTCTTCACACCTGACGGGAAACAGATTACTGAGACCGCACCGCTTGTCGTCACAGAAGAAAGCTTCGGACAGTACCTTGAAGAAGGCCCCGTGCTCTTTGTAGGCGACGGGGCGGGAAAATGCGCCGATGTCATCGGACATGAAAATGCGCACTTCGCGCAATGCTGTCCGAAAGCCTCCGCAATGGCCGGAGCAGCGTCCGCAGAATACAAAGAAAAACGGTTCAAAGATGTCGCATACTTTGAACCGTTCTATCTCAAGGAATTCGTGGCTACCACAAGCAAGAAGAAACTCTTCTGAAACTAAAGGAGCTTTTCAAGCAGTCTCCTCAAAGAAGCCTCATCCGTCACCTGCGCATCCACAAGTTCGCCTTCCGAAATAAAGAATGACACAGGAAGGGCCGAGACATTGTATGTCCTTGCCGCTGCCGAGTTGGCACCGAGAACATCGCATACATTGATCCATTCAAGCCCCTGGTTCTTCACCGTACGTGCCCAGCCGGCCTTGTCTGTATCCAGAGCCACCTGATAGATTTCAAATCCCTTCTTGTGATAATCCTCGTATACAGGCTTCAGGACATCAAGGTTGAACATTTTCTGCATCGCATCTGTGGAAGTCCAGAAATGCAGCATTACGACCTTTGAGTCCACTTCGCTCAGCCTGACCTTACGGGCATTCACATCAGAAAGTTCAATGTCAGGGAAATTCACCTCTTCCGCTCCCTGCAGGCGTACACGCAGTTCAAGCAGCTTTGAGCGTCTGTCTGCCTCCGACTTTAGGGCCTTGACATATTTCGAATCAGGATATACGGTCCGCAGGGAATCGCTTATGTTCCTGAAATGTATCGCATCTGTATCCTGACCGAAGACAGGAAGGGAGCCTATCGTCTGATAGAACACAGGTACGACGGTGAGAGAATAAGGATTCTCCATGACATATTTTACCCTGCTCCTGTAATATTCAGTATAGCTCCGTCCCATTTCCTTCCTGAGCCCGGCAGCTTCGTCCGAATCCGGATCGGCCGAATCAAGCTTCGCGGCTAGGGACGTGAAAGACGCCGAAAACTCAGAAAAATCCTTCTCCACCTGTGCGAGCTTCACGCTCTCTGCGGATCCCGACACGGTGAATACCCCGGCAGTATCAGTCTCAACACTGACCTTGTCCCCCTTTTCAAGCAGGAGTGATGCAATCCTTGTGTCCTTATAAAAAAGATACACGAACTGAGGCTGTCCCTTTTCAATGTCCATTTTATATGAAAAATGACCTCCGGCATCGGTTGACACCGTATCAAGGACATTGAACTGATTGACATCCAAAAGTTTCACAATGACTTCGGATGAAAGGGCATCTTTCACGGTGCCGTCAATCCTCACCTTCCCCCCACACGAGACGAGGACCGGAAGGAGCAAGGCAGGCACCAGCACCCGAGACAGGAATCCCTTTATGCTAAAGTTTCTCATATTCTTTCAGGATTGATTCTGCAATTTCAGCGAACCTTTCAGACGGAAGCTGCAGTTTCTGTCTGCGGAAGTCAAGGTCAGCCTCTGTGTTCAATGGAACAAGATGTATATGGGTATGAGGGACCTCCATTCCGAGAACGGCCACACCTACCCTCTTGCAAGGCACGGCAGCCTTCAAGGCTACAGCAACCTTTTTTGCAAAAGCACAGAGTCCGAGATACACTTCATCATCCAGATGGAAGATATAGTCATCCTCCACATGCTTCGGAATGACAAGAGTATGCCCTTCTGCAAGCGGGTTTATGTCAAGGAAAGCATAGAAATCCTCATTTTCGGCCACTTTCCATGAAGGTATCTCGCCTTTTGCTATCTTGGTGAAAACAGTTGCCATCGTCTAAAGTGTTATGTCAAGAATTTCAAATTTTA
The DNA here is from genome assembly GCA_017694755.1 of Candidatus Cryptobacteroides merdavium. GTDB lineage: Bacteria > Bacteroidota > Bacteroidia > Bacteroidales > UBA932 > Cryptobacteroides > Cryptobacteroides merdavium. The sequence goes on along the minus strand of JADIMO010000110.1, from coordinate 15,810 downwards.
TCACTCCGGAAGGGACTTTCGCCTCCACCGTCTCGCCCTTGGAATGTCCCATGAGCGCCCGTCCGATAGGAGTGGTGGCAGCCAGCTTGCCAGCAGAAAAGTCTGCCTCGCTCTCCCCCACAAGAGTGAACTCGACCACCTGGCCATTGGCCAGATTCTTGACCTTCACCTTGTTGAGCATCTGCACCTTGTCTGTACCGATCATAGATTCATCGATTACACGGGCATTTGCCACAAGGTCCTGGAGTTTGGAAATCCTAAGTTCAAGAAGCCCCTGAGCTTCCCTTGCCGCTTCATATTCTGCATTTTCAGACAGGTCTCCCTTATCCCTTGCCTCCGCAATCTGGGCTGATATGACCGGCCGCTGGGCAATAGCCTCGGACAGGTCCTTCTTTAATTTGTCAAGACCCTCCTGGGTCATATAATGTAGTGCCATATTATAATAGAATTTTATTAAACCATACAATTAAAAAGGAGTCCTGTGAGTAACCACAGAACCCTGACTCTTCATGCAAATATACAAAATGTTTCCGAATATTCCACCTTTATGGAAGAAATGTAAATGACAGGCCGTTCCGGCTGCATTTGCATTGTATCCGTCAGACGAAGTACGGATCATCCTTTGAGCGCCATTTGGGCTTCATGATTTCAGAATAGACAACAAGTTTCTCCGGATCTATGTCAAATCCGGACTTGGTTCCAGACTCTTTCGGCCTTACGGACTCCTTCTGCTGCCTTTCGCGGATTATGTCCCGCACGGACCGGTAACCGCCCTCAAGCAGTTCGGAAGGCACAGGAGGTGTATTGCGGACCTCTGCTGCTGCAGGCACGACAGGGCGAAAGACTTCTTCCGGCATGGTGTCATCAGCTGAAACGACATCGCCGCCAGCCGGCCATGGCATAGCCGGTTCCGGTCCGAATTCACTTCCCGGATCATACGGTGAGGATGCATTGCCCCATTCTTCGTCCTTGTCGGTAGAGAATGTGTCGACAATTTTCCTCACTTTTTTGGCCTTGTCGACTTTTCCCGCCTTCTTGAGCATCTTCTCGATGGCAGATCCCGCAACGGTCAGAACGAGCACAAGCAAAGTCAATATTGTTCCTGCATCCATATCATCATTCATTACCGGTTATTACCTTTTCCGAGGGACAGGCAAAGCTTCCTGTCCTCCTCAAGCTGCCTTCTGAGGGAGTCTATGGAATCAAACCTGACTTCGTCCCTTATCTTCCGGAGGAAGGTCACTGAAATGTCAAGCCCGTAGATGTCCTCGTCGAAGCCGAAGATGTTCGTTTCAATGGTCCTGGTGTTCCCCGCCCCGACGGTCGGATGCGTGCCTATGTTGCACATTCCGCTCCACTCACGGTCCAGAGTCCTGACAGAAACTGAGTAGACCCCGTTTCCCGGAACCTGCTTCAGCGGCTCGTAGAGCTGCATGTTGGCTGTAGGAAACCCGATTGTCCTGCCTATCCTGTTGCCGGCCACCACAACTCCGAGCATGGAATATCTGTAACCGAGCATTTCAGCGGCGTCCTCCACATTCCCGGCTTCCAGCACTGCCCTGATCCTTGTCGAGCTGACAGCCATCCCATGTGCGGAAGATGCGACATCAGCCGTCACCACTTCCAGGCCGAGTCTTTCAGCCGCAGCCCGGACTTCGGCTGAGGATGCGGAATCACTTCCGAACCTGTTGTCATAGCCAAGGACCACGGTCCTTCCGCCGAACCTGCCCATCACCACATCCCTGAGATATTCCTCAGAAGTAAGCGTACTGAATTCCTTTGTGAATTCAAGCACTTCTATATGGTCCACCCCAAGGTCTGAAAGCATGGCCTTCTTTTCAGCCATGGTCGAAAGGAGCCTGAGTGAGCGTGCCCCCGACTGCAGAACATTACGGGGATGAGGCCAGAATGTAATCACCATGCTCTCATCCCCTTTCTGCCTGGCCGTTTCGACCAGTTTCTTTATTACAAGACGGTGTCCGGTATGGACACCGTCGAAAAATCCGGTTGCTACAACCATCTTACAAGCTCGAAATCCTGCCTGTGAGGCAACAGAGGATTCTTTGCATATATCCTTGCCGCCACCTGATACAGACCGGTACGCTCCGGAAGTATCATGGCCTGATACTTGGCCACACCGTCGTTCAATTCCACCGGGGTAAACTCGAACTTCTCCTGGATATGAAGCTTGCCCTTGGTGTCAGCAACGGCAAAGAGAAGCTCCACCCCTATCTCCTCTGGCTTCAGGTCACCGATATTGAGGACAACCTCGGACCTGAACTCGTTGCCAAGGGAGACATCATTGTATGAACTGTCCGGCTTGATCACGGAAATCACACCTATGTTCTGCCACTCGCGGCGCATGTGTTTCTTCCATACTGCAATCTCGCGGGCCATACGGTAGTCGTCAGCCACGAGTCTGGCTGTCCTTGCGGACTGAGGCTCATAGTACTGGTTGATGTAGTCCGTAAGCATCCTGTTGGTGGTGAAGTTGCAGGCGACCATGGCCACAGTGTTCTTGATATACTCAATCCACTCAGGAGAATACCCTGAAGCTGCATTTGTCTTGTAGAATGTAGGGGCTATCTCATTCTCGATGATAGTGTAGATGGTAGCTGCATCAAGCTCGTCCTGATAGTTCTGGTCATCGTATGTCCTCTCCATCGGAAGAGCCCAGCCTGCACCCGGTTTGTAGCCTTCCACCCACCATCCGTCAAGGACGGAGAAATGCATCACACCGTTCATGGCGGCTTTCTCTCCGGAAGTTCCGGAAGCCTCCAGCGGTCTCGTAGGATTGTTCATCCACACATCGACACCCTGTACAAGACGCTTTGCAAGCGTGATGTCATAGTCAGGAACAAACACGATCTTGCCGATGAACCTTTCCTGCTTCGAGATGTCGACGATCATCTTTATGAGATCCTGTCCCGCCTTGTCGGCCGGATGGGCCTTGCCGGCAAATATGAACTGTACCGGCTGGTCCGGATTGTTCACAATGTCATTGAGCCTGTCAAGGTCGCGGAACAGGAGATGCGCCCTCTTGTATGTGGCGAAACGCCTTGCAAATCCTATCGTGAGCACATCGTCCCTGAGGGTATCCTTTATGGTGACGATCTGACGCGGAGAATAATGGTTGGTTGCCGACGGATCAGAAAGACGGTCCTTGATCGTCTCGATGAGCTTTTTCCTCAGCTCTGTCCTCACCTTCCATACCTCGGCATCCGACACCTTATATATGCCCTCGAAACATGTCTTGTCATAATGATGAGTCTTGAACTGCTCGCCGAACACCTTCGAATGGATGTCCTTCCACTCAGGAGCCGTCCAGGTAGGATAGTGGACACCGTTGGTGACATAGCTCACATGCAGTTCCTCAGGCAGATAGCCCGGCCACATGCCAGAGAATATGTCCTGGCTCACCTTTCCGTGCAGCCAAGACACGCCATTTACCTCCTGTGAGATGTTGGCGGCGAGATAGCTCATGGAGAACTTCTCGTTCGGGTCGGAGGCATTGAGCTTGCCGAGCCCCATCAGGGTCTGCCAGTCTATCTTCAGGCGCTGCGGATAGTGTCCGATATATTTTCTGAGAAGGCCTTCGTCGAAGGCATCATGGCCTGCAGGCACCGGCGTATGCGTAGTGAACAGGGATGAAGCCCTCACGACTTCCATTGCCTCAGGGAAGTCAAGGTTGTCCTTCGAAATGTATTCATGAAGCCTCTCCATGCCGATGAAGGCGGCATGGCCCTCATTGCAGTGGTAGACCTCAGGATTGAGTCCGAGCTTCCTGAGGGCGCGGATTCCGCCCACTCCAAGAAGGAGTTCCTGTTTCAGACGGTTCTCCCAGTCTCCTCCATAAAGGTGATGGGTAATGGACCTGTCTTCCGGAAGATTCTCCTCAAAGTCCGTGTCGAGGAGATAGAGTTCGGTACGGCCCACATCCACCTTCCATATCCTTGCATGGAGATTTCTTCCAGGGAAGGCAAGGCTCACCGTCATCCAGTTGCCGGAAGCGTCACGGACAGGGGATGCAGGAATCTTCATGAAGTCCTGGGCATCATATTTTGCCACCTGGTCGCCCTGTGCCGAAAGTATCTGGGTGAAATATCCGTATCTGTAGAGAAGACCAACGGCAACGAGATTGGTGTTCATGTCGCTCGTCTCCTTGAGATAGTCACCGGCAAGGATTCCGAGTCCTCCGGAATATATCTTCAGGGAAGTGTCAAGACCGTATTCCATGCAGAAATATGCTATGGAAGGGCTCTTTCTCTCAGCCTTCATGGCCATATATGCATTGAACTCATCCATGACGGCATCCAATGCGCCCACGAAGGCGTCATCGTTTTCCAGTGCCTTGTATCTCTTCAGGCTCACCATGTCAAGCATGGCGATAGGATTCTCTCCGGAGAGTTCCCATGCCTTCGGATCAACACGGCTGAAAAGACTCTTCGCAGATTCGTTCCAGCACCACCACAAATTCCTTGAGAGCACCTCAAGCCCCTTCAGCCTGTCCGGAAGATGGCGTGAGATGAACACGCTGTTCCATGACGGCTGGTTAACATCTATCTTTGTATACTGCATCGATTTATCATCCCTCGCTTCCGGGAATGCTCCATTTTCTGATATGACTTTTTCCAAAGCTCTTGAATAAGCTTCCTTATAATATACTATATTGTTCTCCCAAAGAGCTATTTCCGAAACCTCCTTGGCATTGTCCATATAGACCTTTCTTGTCTCCTTGTTCAGGCGGGCAATCTCCTTTACCCTTCCGACCACTTCTTCCACCACATTGTTGTAGTTGGAATCATTGCGTGTCACCACGCTTATGCCCGGATGCTCTTTTCCGTAATGGGAACGTACCCAAAGGCCGAACCCGGCAAGACTCGTGGTCAGGGTCGGCACCCTGAACGCAAGGCTTTCCAGAGGGGTATAGCCCCACGGTTCGTAATATGAAGGGAAAAGGGTGAGGTCAAGCCCCACGAGGAGATCATAATACGGCATGTTGAAAATGCCGTCATTGCCGTTCAGATATGAAGGGATGAAATAAACCTTCACCTTGTCGCCGAGCGCATTCTTGAAATTAAGCTCGTTCAGCCGCCTGGTGATGATGTCATACTCAGGATCCATCAGATAATGGGAAGTCCTGGTGACATATGCGGAACCGTTTCCGGCAAGCTTGGCGGAAAGTTCCTTGTCCGGACCGTTGTTGCCGGAAGGGATCATGATGAATGCCTGGATGCTCTTCCCTTCAAAATCCGACTTGTTGAGCCGGTCGAGGGCATCTATGAACACGTCGATTCCCTTGTTCTTGTATTCGTAGCGTCCGCTGATGCCAATGAAAACGGCATTCTCCGGAACCTCTTCACCTGACATGGCTGCAGCAATCTCCACGAGGCGTTCCCTTGCGGCATGGCGTTTCGCTTCATACTCAGCATCATCCGCAGGGGTGAAACTGTTCTCGAATCCGTTCGGAGTGACTATGTCCACATCCCTCTCGAGGAACTGCTTGCATTCCGCAGCAGTGATTTCGCTGACCGTCGTGAAAATATCGGAATTCTGAGCCGAATGCTTCTCCAATGAATGACGGGCAAGGACATTGAATTCCCTTGCCTTTGCATCACCGTTATATACGCCCATCGCATCATAAAGAGGCAGATTGTTGCCGGCAAGGCACCTGCCCACCACGGTGGCATGGGTCGTGAATACGGTGGCTATAGGAAGTCCCGCATTCTTTATATAAAGGAGTCCTGCACCTGTCATCCATTCGTGGAACTGTGCAACGACCTTGTCGGAAGGGCTGAGATTGAACTTATAGAAGCTCTCAATCACCTTTCCTGCTGCATATCCGAAAAGCGCGGACTCAATGTAGTCCCAGTTGCCTGTAATTGAGTCAACCCCGAAACGTTTCCAATACTCAGTCAGAATCTCGTCCTTCTGGGTAATGAACTGCTTGAAATTGACAAGAATGGCTACAGGCTTTCCCGGAATGTTCCATCTCCCCACCCTTATCCGCAGCCCCTCGGATGCAGCCTGGGTACGCCAGGCGGTATAAAGATGCGGATCATCAATGAAATCCGGATTGCTTTCGGTATCCATCCATACATCCGGACCGATCAGTATGTGATGTCTTTTCAATTCACTCTTAAGGTAGAGGGACTTGGTCGCTATGACCGTATAGATTCCCCCTACCTTATTGCAGACTTCCCAACTGATTTCAAACAGATAATCCGGTCTGATCAAATCTTTGTTCATCTACTCTTTCTTGGTTTTTGTTGTTCTCTTCTTAGCGGCGGCAGGCTTTGCCTCTTTCTCCGCCTTGGAGGCCTTCGGAGCAGCCTTCACGGTCTTCCGTTTCGGCTTGGCCTCAGGTTCCGGCGCTGCAAATTTAGCATCAGAAACCGAAATTGCATCATCAACCCTCAAAATAAAATCGCTGAGGACATTCATATAATTTATAAATGCCTCATATGGCGTATCATACGGATTGAAATATTTGTGTACTGCCCCGTCGGAGAAGAACTTGGTGCACATGTAATAGAAATGGTCACTTTCCTGGAGGTGTCCGAAATCGGACCAGAGAGCCTCGTCATTGACGATGGAAAGCTTCTCCGAAAGGCTGTAGAGCTTGCTGAAGGCATCATTCTGAAGCTCGTTTCCAAGCCATGCGGTCACATCCCTTTCCTCGTCTGCCCATGAAATAGGGTCCGGAACATCCAGCACACCCACCGGCTCATGCTTCCTGGCGGCCTGTGACGGGGTGACAAACTCGAATTCACCGTCATTGAGGACGACCTCAGGGAAATATCTCATGAAATCGAAAATGCCGCTCTGGGCCTTCTGATGCTCGCCGAATGTCTCATAGTCCATGAAAAGGTTGATGATCTCGTCATTCTGTGCGGAAGCCTTTATCCATGAAAGATACTTCTCACCTGTAAGAGGCCAGTCCGGCCAGCTCTTGTCCGAGAACCTGAAGGCGATGTCATCGCTCAGGGAAGAATTCTTCAGCAGAAGCTTGAGCTTCGGAGCCATTGCCCCCGAATAGAGATAGTTGGGGCTCTTCCATCCGAGGACATGCTTTGCACCCTCAGTCAGCATGGTCTTGAATCCCATGCCATAGACCATTTCGCCGATGGAATCGGAATAGATGAGCTCAGTGTTCCTGAATGCCTTCGGAGTAACGCCGAAATAATTCTCCACGGCCTCCTTGTGCTTCATCACCTGATGCTTGAACTCGTCAGGGGATGCAAGGGATGCGAGCGAGTGATAATATGTTTCGGAAAGGAACTCCACGCAGCCGGTGTCGGCAAGCTTCCTGAAACTCTCGATCACCTCTGGAGCATACCTGTCAAACTGCTCGATGACTGTCCCCGATATGGAGAATGCCACCTTGAACTGGCCCTTGTAACGGCCGATCATTTCCAGAAGGAGTGCATTCATAGGCAGGTAGCACCTCTGTGCCACCCTTCTGAGGATGGTCCTGTTGGCAAAATCATCATAATAGTGGGAATCCTTCCCTATGTCAAAAAATCTGTATAACCTCAATCTGCTTGGCTGATGAACCTGAAAATACAGACAAATGCTCTTTTTCATAATCATTTAGGGTTTTTATTTTATCACTGACTCGTAAACTTTCTTGATCTTGTATGCCGCGTTGTTCCATTTGAGGGCATTGACCTCGTCGTAACCGCAATGTGCCGCCATGTCGGCAAGCGCAGGATAGTTCAGAAGGCCGTATATGGCATCCGCCATGGCATCTATATCCCAGAAATCCACCTTGATGGCATATTTCAGGACCTCTGCCACACCTGACTGCTTGGAGATTATGGTAGGCACATTCGTGCGCATCGCTTCAAGCGGGGAAATGCCGAACGGCTCCGAAACGGAAGGCATTATATAGACATCCGACAATGCGAACATCTTCTGTACATCGGCCCCGCGGAGAAAGCCCGTAAAGTGGAACCTGTCTGAAATTCCGAGACGGGCGACATGACGGATGCACCTGTTGAGCATGTCTCCGCTGCCGGCCATCACGAACCGTACATGGCTGCACCTCTTGAGCACCTTGGCGGCCGCCTCGATGAAATATTCAGGGCCTTTCTGGAAAGTGATCCTTCCGAGGAAGGTCACCACCTTGTCCTTCACGCCCCTTTCCACGGTCAGGTTCTCCCTTCCGCTGAAGTCCACCGCATTGTGTACAGTGACAACCTTGTCCGGGGAAATGCCGTATTTGTTGATCACTATGTTTCTGGTCAGGTCGCTCACCGCGATGACCTTGTCAGCAGCCTCCATCCCCTTCTTTTCAAGGTCATAGACACGGGTGTCTATATGGTCATTGCTGCTGCGGTCGAATGAGGTGGCATGGACATGCACCACGAGAGGCTTGCCTGTCAGCTGCTTGGCGGCTATTCCGGCAAGGTATGTGAGCCAGTCATGTGCATGGATCACATCTATCTCGTCCGCATGCTGGAGGGCGATGGTGGCCCCAACCATTGCATACCTCGCCACCTCCTCCATGAGGTTGGCTCCGTATTTTCCAGAGAACTTGTATTTCTGGCCGTACTGGATACGGAAATTCTTTATCTGCTTCTTCCGTTCCTCCTCGACCATAGACGTGAACTCCTCCGGATCCACGTACGGCACCATGTTGGAGCCGATATGCACGAACTGCACCTTTCCGAGGAACTCATCCACGGATGTGCTCACAGTGTCTACAGGGACATCACTCGCATTGATGATCTTCACGGCACTCTGGTCTTCATCACCGGATGCGGAAGGCATCACGAAGAGCACGTCCACATCATTTACAGCAAGCCCTTTGGTCATTCCATAGCAGGCCGTTCCAAGACCGCCGGCGATATGAGGAGGGAATTCCCATCCGAACATCAGGACCTTCATTTCTTTTCCTCCTTATAATTATTCATCAGACTATATACTCTCAAAAGGGCAGCCGTGCTGCATGCCGAAGAAATGGCACCGTGGGCCTCATGAGGAGGATCTCCGTCATAAAGTTCAGAGAATGCACCCACTCCATGCTTGTTTATGTCGGCAAAGAACCCTTCAACAAGATATTCGGCTTTCTTGAAGAACGAAGGCCCCACCATCTTGAAGCAGATGTCGATATATGGACCGAGGAGCGAAGGGAAGGCGCAGCCCTGATGGTAAGCGAGATCCCTGTCCCTCTGGGAACCTTCATACACGCCCCTGTATTTAGGGTTGCGCGGAGAAAGTGTCCTGATGCCCCTTGCAGTGACAAGCTCGTTGTTGATTACGGAAATCACAGCTGACTTCACCTCGTCGTCCACCGGTGAATAGTCGAGGCAGATGGCGAACAGCTGGTTAGGGCGGACATCCATGTTCTGTCCGCAATTGTCCACATAATCTGCGAGATATCCGCGCTCAGGATTCCAGAACACCTGCTGGAAATTGTCCTTCACAAGGTCACGCACATGACTCCAGCGGCCTGCGAATGCGCTTTTCTTTGCTCCATACTTCTTTTCCATGTCAAGGGCGAAGCAGAGGGCATTGTACCACATGGCATTGGTTTCCACCTGATATCCGGCCCTTTCCGTGACAGGACAGCCGTCGACATAGGCATTCATCCATGACAGTGCCACACGGTCCATCTGCGCCCAGAGAAGACCGTTCGGGTGCATGGTGATCTCACGCCTCTTGCCCGGAGCATAGCTGTCCACTATGTTCTTGAGGAGCTTGCCGTATTTGCCCCAGATCCGCTCCTCTTCACCGGTATGGTGGATATACTGCTGTATGGTGTCCGTAAGACGGAGAGGTGCCTCCACCTGGGTGGTCCTGTGCAGAAGCCGGTCCTGCTCCTCTGAAATGAGATTGTCAAGGATTTCCTCGAATTCCCTGCCCTTGTCCCCGGCATAGAGTGTCAGGCCAGGCAGGGATTCCACGGTCTCCCTGAGAAGTCCGGTCTCAAGCCATGAATAGCCGGCATTGATGCGTTCATGCCCGTTCCTGTTGGTCTTGAGCAGGTCCGCATCATGGACGAGGAGGTCATGATAGCTCTTTATTTCGCTGTGCCTGCGGACTATGTCGGTGAATTTCCTCTTCATCTGCTTCGGATTCTCGGCATTGACTGAGGCCGAAAAGACTATGGAATCCCCCGGCTTCATGTCCATGATGAAGGTTCCCGGGACAAAAAGGTCCTCTTTGCACTCGAATCCGCGCCTCAGTTCGTCGGAATATGTAATCCCGTTGTACCAGTAAGGCATATATTTGAACTGGAACTTCCCGCTGAGCTGGAGATTGAGGTCAGGGAATCCGTCGTAGAGGCGGAAAGACACACCGCCTTCCGCATCGCGGAAGGAAGTGTCGGCCTCGGAGTTCTGGTGAGTCAGGCTATGAACGCTCCTGAAGGCCAGGAACGGTTTGAGAATCAGCGTGGTCTTCGTCGGAGCTTCCACAAGGTCATACCGGATGAGAACCTGGTCATTGTCCGGAACCATCAGGATGGTCTTGGTGAAGATGATTTCGCCCACCTTATAAGTGATCTTCGGCTCCGGGTCTGCATCGAAATCCACAATGTACTTGTGCCCCCTCGGCTCATAGACATCCCCGTAGCAATGGATGCCGAGATTGAACTGCCGCCCGTTCATGACCAGACTTTCGTCAAGGGAAGAAAGCAGGAGATATTTCCCGCCTCCGAACTTGTCGACCGGCACGGCAAGAAGTCCATGGTAGCGTCTTGTATTGCAGGTCACTATGGATGTGTTGCAATAGGCACCTGTCTTACTCGCGACGAGAATCTCCCTTTTCAGGGAATATTCGAGGTTCACGAGCTCGGACTTGTTGAATTTAAGGAAAGCCATACTTTAATATTTAAGGTTAATTATCTTTCAGTCGATCTTCCTGAGTACCAAGGCACAGCGGCACGGAAGATATAAGTAAAGCGTATCATCGTATCTCCGGTCTCCATTGGCGGACTTTTCATGGACAGTGCAATGGATTTCTCCATTCTTCAGCCTTGAAAACCCGTCGAATTCCTTTTCGTCAGTGTCAAGTATCAGTTCATATTTTCCGGCAGGGGCGGAGAACCCGTAGTCGGCAAAAGAAGCCGATGCATTGAAATTGAGCGCAAAGATACAATTTATTCTTTTGAATACTAATATTTTTTTCTCTTCATCCTGCACGAGAAGCTCCGGTCTTGCATCGAAAAGCGACTCGGAATGCGCCATGGCGACCATGGCCTTGTCGAAAAGCAGAAGGTTCCTGTATCTGAGGTAGTCAGGCTTCGCAAGCGACCACTGCCGCCTTGCGTATTTGTAGGACCATCCATTGCCCTCCCTCGGGAAGTCTATCCACTCCGGATGTCCGAACTCGTTGCCCATGAAAGTCAGATAGCCGTCTCCGGCAGTGGCCATCGTCACCAGCCGTATCATCTTGTGCAGGGCCATGCCCCTGTCGACTATGGCCGAGGTGGAATTCTTGTCCATATGGAAATACATCTCCTTGTCCATCAGACGGAAGATGATGGTCTTGTCTCCGACGAGAGCCTGGTCATGGCATTCGGCATAGCTGATGGTCTTCTCGTCCGCCCTCTTGTTGGTCAGCTGCCACCACATCTCACCCATGCTCCACTTCTCGTCAGGAAGCTCCTTAATCCACTTTATCCAGTTGTCGGCCACCCCCATGCTCATGCGGAAGTCAAAGCCCACTCCGCCTGCCTCGAACGGGGCGGCAAGCCCTGCCATCCCGCTCACATCCTCTGCGATGGTGAATGCGTCAGGATTGATTTCCTTAACAAGCATATTGGCAAGGGCGAGATAAGTCACCGCAGACTCGTCCACACCGTCATTGAAATAATTGTCATACCCCACAAAATCCTTCCCCAACCCGTGGTCCCAATATATCATGCTCGTGACACCGTCGAACCGGAAGCCGTCGATATGATACTCCTCCATCCAGAACTTGCAGTTGGAGAGCAGGAAACCCATGGTTTCGTATTTTCCGTAATTGAAGCACCGGGAGCCCCATGCCGGATGCCTTCCGCGGTCACCGGTATAGAAATAGAGGTCGTCCCTGCCGTCGAAGAGGCTCAGTCCCTCCAGCTCGTTGTCCACGGAATGCGAATGCACTATGTCCATCACCACTGCAATCCCGTCCGCATGGGCCTCGTCCACAAGGGCCTTGAAGTCCTCCGGAGTGCCGAAGCGGGAACTGAGGGCGTAGAAATTGGACACCTGATAGCCGAACGAGCCGTAATAAGGATGTTCCTGGAGGGCCATTATCTGGAGGGTGTCGTAGCCCAGGTCCTTGACATAAGGCAGGACATTTTTCCTGAATTCATTGAAGGTGGACACCTTCTCCTCCTCCGAACTCATGCCTATGTGGCACTCATATATAAGGGGATGCCTGCGCGGCCCCGGCTTTCCGTGCTTCCATCTGTACGGCTTGTCAGGAGCCCACACCTGTGCGCTGAAAACCTTGGTTTCAGGGTCCTGGACAGCCCTTGTGGTATATGCGGGAAGCCTCTCCCCGCCGCCTCCTGGCCACTCGACATAGAGCTTGTAGAGCTCTCCGTGGCTGAGGAACATCGGATCGAGGCGGATTTCCCAGTTCCCGTTCCCGACAGGATGAAGGGCATAGGCATCGGTCTTCCTCCAGTTGTTGAACTCTCCGATCAGGTATATCTTCGAGGCATGCGGAGCCCATTCGCGGAACACCCACGAGCCGTCATCCCAGCGGTGCAGCCCATAGTACAGATGGTTGTTCACAGCATCGGAGAGGGCGCCGTCCCCGGCAATCCGTTTCCTTTCGTCCAGAATCCGCTTATGCCTCCTGTCTATGGCCTCCTTGAACGGGACAAGCCACGGATCAGTGTCATAAATCATTTTTTTCTGTGTATTTTCCATATTTCAATATCAATGCATGTCCTTTTCATCAAACCCATAGCACACCATGCCGCAATCCCCTGCCGGGACCAGCATGTCACCTGTCCCCCATGCTGTCCAGTGCCTCCGTCTTCTCCCTGGCAGTCCTGAGATATGCCCTGCAGCCTGCGACCAGCTCCTCCGATCTCCGGATGTACTTGTCTATGTCATCCAGACCGGTATCCGCCGATTCCACTTTCGCGGCTATCTCTTCAAGCTCGGCAACAGCCGCAGCATAGTCAAATTTCTTTTTTGCCATCTCTTTTCAGTTCTTCTTCATTTCTATTTTCTCCACCCGGCATCCGAGATTCCCGTCATGGTACATCAGGGTCATCCCGTCACCTTCCTTCATGTCCGAAGCATTCCTTATCACCTTGCCCGACCGGTCCACAGTGAGCACATACCCCCTTTTCAATATATTTCGCGGATCAGCCCCGCTTATCCTGGCCTCAAGCAGCCGGATACGGCTCTCCATGACATTTATCTTGCCTGAAAAGGCAAGTCTTAGACGGTTCACGAAAGAAAGGATGAGGGCATCCTCCTGCGCATAGATGCCGACGAACAGGTCCGCAAGCGCTGTCGGGGTCTTGACTGACCTCCACGCCACCATGTCACAGACATGCACATCCTGATCATGGCCCACGGCAAGGAACACGGGTATCGGAAACTGGGCTATATGCGAGGCGAGAGGATATTCGTCATAACAGGCAAGGTCAAGCTTCGCCCCTCCCCCGCGCAGAATGAGCAGGGCATCATAGCCGGCATCCGAAGACGCCGCCGCATCCATTGCGGATATTATGGACGAGGCGGAAGAGGCGCCCTGCATCAGGGCAGGGAAAAGATCGGTATGGAAGACGAATCCGTATTCATTCTCATGAAGATGCCTCATGAAGTCCCTGTAACCGGCCGCATCCTGCGCGGAAATCACCGCAAGCCGGTACGGGAGCCTCGGAAGGGACAGACCCTGCTGCATGTCCATAAGGCCTTCCTCGTTCAGTCTGGCTATGGTGCGCTGCCTTTCCTTTTCCTTTTCGCCGAGGGAAAAGTCCGGGTCTATGTCATCTATGACAAGGGAGAATCCGTATAGCTGGCTGAAATTGACCTGTACCCGCACAAGTACGAGCATCCCTTCGGATATGGGAGACCCTGTGACAGATTCAAAAAAGGGAGCGATAATCCTGTATCTGGAACTCCATATCACAGCCTGGGCCTTGGCCACAAGACCGTTTTCCCCGCTTTCGGACAACTCCAGATAGCAATGGCCGCCCGGCCTTGCCTTTATGGCCCCTATTTCCGCCTTCAGCCACAATCTGGACGGGAAAACATGTTCTACAACATCTTTGATCCGCGACTGCAACTCATAAAGGCTGATGATTTCCTTTCCCATAAAATCTCTCTCATGTATCGTTACAAATTTACATAAAATTTCCTATACAGGACAGTATTTTCCGCAACAAATACGAGAAATTGTTTTTAATTTTCAACAAAAATCCGTGCAAACTCTGAATATTCATAATTTTTTCCTATCTTTCGGAGAAGAGCCGCCAGACAGGGATGAACATTTTATTCATGTAAATCCGATATATTTCCTATCTTTGCCGCTTGATTTAATTTTTTGTTGACACAAATGAAGATTTCTGAAGCATTGTTCGCCGGCAGCAGCACGAGGATTTCCGAGAAACCGAAGCAGAAATTCCCTGAATTCGCATTCATCGGCAGGTCCAATGTAGGAAAGTCTTCGCTGATAAACATGCTCTGCAACAACCATAAGCTTGCCCAGACTTCCGGCACCCCCGGAAAGACCAGGCTTGTGAACCATTATCTGATAAACAGGGAATGGTATCTGGTGGATCTGCCGGGATACGGCTATGCCAAGATCTCGAAGGCAGGGAAACAGAAGCTTGAGCAGGTCATAAGGAACTACATCAACTTCTCGGAGGAGATGCACTTGTTGTTCGTCCTCATAGACCTGAGGCACGACATAGGCAAGACAGACATGGATTTTCTGTTTGAACTGGGACAGGGAGGCATCCCGTTCGCCATAATATTCACAAAGGCGGACAAGCTCGGCAGGGACAGTCGGGAGGCACAGCTGGAGAGAAACAGGAAGGCGCTCCTGGAATATTGGGAAGAGCTGCCGCCGACATTCGTGAGTTCCTCACAGACTGGACTCGGCAGGGAAGAGATACTTGACTACATCGGATCCCTGCTGGAAAAATGAAAAATGAAACGGAAGGAAAATAACCATTATACATACTGCGATGCACAACGAACATAAAATGAAGCTATTTGCGGGCAGGAGTTCAAGACCCCTCGCGGAGAAGATCGCCAAGTCCCTGAACACTGATCTGGGACAGTCAGATGTACTTACATTCAGCGACGGCGAGTTCCAGCCGTCCTTCAACGAAAGCGTCAGAGGGGCTACCGTATTCATCGTACAGTCGACATTCCCTCCCGTTGACAACCTTTTCGAACTGCTGCTGATGATTGATGCCGCAAAACGCGCATCGGCACATACGGTGATTGCCGTCATGCCGTATTTCGGTTGGGCAAGGCAGGACAGGAAAGACAAGCCGAGAGTATCCATCGGGGCCAAGCTGGTGGCCAACATCCTCCATGCGGCCGGATGCGACAGGGTGATGACATGCGACCTGCATGCCGACCAGATACAGGGATTCTTCGATTTTCCTGTAGACCATATATATGCAAGCAACATATTCCTCCCTTACCTGCGGGGGCTGAACATAGAGAACGTGGCGATAGCTGCGCCTGACATGGGAGGGGCCAAAAGGGCGAATGCCTATGCAAGATATCTCCAGTGCCCGGTCATCATCTGCCACAAGTCCCGTGAAAGGGCCAATGTGGTCGGCTCAATCACAGCCATAGGCGATGTTGCAGGCAAGAATGTCATCATCGTCGA
>JADIMO010000109.1 GCA_017694755.1 Candidatus Cryptobacteroides merdavium | reverse complement strand
ATGACGGCATCGTTGTCCCTGTATGCTTCGGACACTATGCCAGGCACCTTTTCGGCTATGGCATTCATGTCCGGCTCGCCTTTGAGATAATCAGCATCTGTGATGATCATGGTGCGGGCATCCATATATCCTGTGCGGATTCCGCCTGCATTCATGGCACAGCAGATGATGTTGGAGGAAAGGTATTCCCCGTTGGCAATGATGATGGCCTTGCTCCTTGCAGAAAGCTCGCCCACTGCACAGACTGCCGCAACAAATGAATCAAGCTTGTCGCAGATCCTGTTCACCTTGTCACAGGCCTGGGCGCAAAGCTCCGCATTGTCCGGCATCAGTTCCTTTGCAAGTCCGATATGACGCTCACGAAGCTGTTTCAGAAGCCTGTCGGCCTCTGCCTTGTTGCGGAGAGCCGCCTGGTCAGAAATCTTATAGAGAAGGTCCGTCACCTTGGAAAGGGCCGACACGACCACTACCGGTTTTTCATCCAATTTCCCGCGCACAATCGATATCATGCGGGTAATCGCCTCATAATTCGCGACAGAGGTGCCGCCGAATTTCATTACTATCATAACCTGTCCGATAAATATAAATTATTACCAATCAATATTCCAACACCATCAATTCCCCTTTTTTTGGGGGGGGAAGCTGCCGGAGGATTCATCCTGCTCCCTGGCCCTTAAGCGGTTGCCCGGGCTTTCAACATCCGGTACATCCTCATATAATTCTCCGTAGCCTTGCGGATGTCCTCCATGAAGACATGCTCGGAAGGGGTGTGCGCTACAAGTATCGAGCCCGGACCGCACAGAATCTTGTTTTCAAAGTTGGAAAGCTGCGGGGCATCGCTGCCGAAAGCCACGGCCGTCGTGTCAAACCCTTTCAAAGTCAGATATCTGGACGGCGTGTCACCCCCGAACGGCATAATGTCGACAAAACTGCTGCGGAAACTGTCCATCACATCCCCCACAATGCTGTCAGTGGCAAATGTAGTTCTGAAATAAAGTCTGAATGTGAGACAGCTGCTGAGCACATTCTGAGGGTTGGTGCTTTCAAGCCTTCCTATATTCCATGTGGTGGCACCAAGTTCAGGATCAGCAGGGAACTTCACAAGCCTCAGTCTGTTGACAAAATCCACAAACAGTTCCACCGCACTCAGCCCATATTCAGGATAGCCGGAATGGCAGCTTTTGCCGGTAACGGTCACTTCAAAGGACTTCGTTCCCTTGCTCGCGGAGGCCATGCGGTTGTCAGTAGGCTCACCGACAATGACATATTTCCCACCGGGATGCGCATTTCTGAAACTTTTCGCCCCGAACGAGCCGGTCTCCTCTCCCGCAAGCAGAAGCAGTCCGAACCCGTCATATCCGGCCTCGGCAAGTTCCCGGCAGGCCATGTACATCGAAAATATCTGTCCTTTCGCATCGCAGCTGCCGCGTCCCTTCATCACCCCGTCTTCAAGAACAGGAGGAATATATGGCGGAACAGTGTCCAGATGAGTACAGAAAAACACCTCAGGCTCTCCCCACGAAAAGAGGAGATTCTCCGTCCCGTCTCCCACTTCAAAACTTTCAGTCCTGCATCGCCCGTCTGGAAGTCTCTTTTTCAGAAATTCGGAAAAGGTCCGCTCCTTTGAAGAAGTGGAATCGATATTCAGCATTTCCAGAAAAAGGTCTATATTTTTCTCCATATCAAAGAAATCCGGCTATTTTCATTCCTGTTCCAGGTACCAATGATACCGAACCTGCAAAAATACGGATAATTATTAAACGGACAAGCGATTTGTCGCAAAGTATTACCACCCGAAACCCATTACCCGGTCCTCTGCCGCGTCATCCGCCGGAGTATAAAGTCAGGAATGGAGGTACATTGCAAATGAATGCAGAGAGACCCCCTCCTTGCCCGGAACGTCAACAGGGGGGGGATTTTACAATTGAATATGACAGGGGATGCGAAACAGGCAAAATCTTCTCCAATTATCACAATACGCTAAAAGATTATTGCTATTTTTGAAGAATCATTACTAAAATCCGATCTGATGAAAAATTTACGCTATGCCATCAGGACGGTTTTCATGGCGGCGGCCATGCTATGCGCATTGTCATGCGGACGCCATGAGGAGATGCCGTCAACAGAATTTTCGACATGGATAAAGGCCTATTCCGGCAGGGTCGCCGACAGCAGTTCCCCCATAAAGGTCGTATTCACGGCACCCCTCGATGCCGGGGTCCTGTCGGGAATGGAGGAGAAAGAGCTGGAGGGGCTTTTCACATTCTCCCCGGCGATGAAAGGATCGGTGCGGACGTCAGGTCCGGATGCACTGGAATTCATCCCCGATGAAGGGGAAATGAAGCCCGGCACGATGTATAATGCATCTTTGAAACTCGGAAAAATCACAGACAGCGGCAGCCAAGGACTTGATGTATTCAGATTCTCCTTCACAACGGCGGCAAAGGAAGCGGTGATGAAAGTGGACGAGATCATCATACCGGCAGACTCTCCGGAAACGATAAAGATAAACGGGCACATCACATTCAGCAGCCAGGCTGATGCCGAAACCGCCAAAGGGATGCTCTCATGCAAGGCTGACGGGCAGACTGCGGAGATTTCCACCATACAGGGCAACACCGGCAATTCGGTGCTGTTCACGGTGTCCGGACTTCAGAGAAAGGACAAGGCCTCAAAGATCAAACTTGTCTTTGAC
This sequence comes from Candidatus Cryptobacteroides merdavium, assembly GCA_017694755.1. GTDB lineage: Bacteria > Bacteroidota > Bacteroidia > Bacteroidales > UBA932 > Cryptobacteroides > Cryptobacteroides merdavium. Next base: position 5,990 of record JADIMO010000109.1, on the reverse strand, counting down.
GGAAATATAGCAGGATACGCATCAAGGCAGGAAAAGGAAGTGACCATACCTGCCATGAACGGATTCCGCATCATCGGATCAAAAATCGACCGCAGCGGCACTCCTTTCATCAATGTATGCTTTTCGCAGCCTCTGGACGAAACGATGGACCCGAAAGGGCTTTTCGAACTCGAAAATGCCGGAAAATATTATATTGACATAAAGGACAATCTGGCAAAGATATTCTACGAAAAAGCCGAAAAAGAAAATATCATCGTCAGGGTGGCAGCGGGGGTGAGGAGCGCGGACGGACAGAGGCTCGGCAGAAATCTGAAAAAGGAATTCACGGACAACAGGATCAAACCGGCGGTGACAATTCCGCTGAAAGGGAATATACTGCCGGATGCTTCGGAACTGATGCTTCCGTTCAGGGCGGTGAACCTTTCGGCGGTGGATGTGTCTGTGATAAGAATCTATGAAAACAACATCCTGACATTCCTCCAGGACAATGAACTTGACGGGGACAACGGGCTCCGCCGTTCGGGGAGGCTGATATGCAGGAAGACGGTCAGGCTCGACGGGGACCCGGGCAAGGACCTGCACAAATGGCAGGACTTCGCAGTTGACCTCTCAGGGCTGTTCAGGCAGGAAGCGGGTGCCATATACAGAATCAGGCTTTCCTTCCGTCCGGAATACTCCCTGTACGGAAATGCGGCTGCAGAAAATGATGACAGCCGGACATGGATGACAGGTCTTGGCACTGACGACTTGTATGAGGAAGACAGGCTCGTCTGGGACACCCCTTCGCCGTATTATTATGAATCTTTCTACGACTGGGACAAATATGAATGGAAAGAGAGGGACAATCCTCTGCATCCTTCCTATTATATGGTGGCGGACAGGTTTCCTTCATGCAATCTCATGACATCTGACATCGGAATAATCTCCAAATCCGCCGACGGCGGGAAAATATGGATCACCGTAAACGATATACTGACCGCCCGTCCGGTCAAGGATGCCGAGGTCACTGTCTACAATTACCAGCTCCAGGAAATAGGCAAGGCACAGACGGACGGGGACGGTTTTGCAGAGATAGTCCCTGACGGAAAGGCATTTGCCATAACGGCAAAACGGGGACAGTCCATCAGTTATCTGAAAGTGACGGACGGGAACGAAAAGCCTCTGAGCAGGTTCGACACCGGCGGTGTAAAGACCGAAAAAGGGCTGAAAGCCTTCATCTACGGTGAAAGAGGAGTATGGCGGCCTGGAGACACCCTGCATGTGTCCATGATCATTGAGGACAAGGAAAATGCACTTCCTGACTCCCACCCTGTGACAATGGAACTCTATACTCCTCAAGGACAATTCTATAGCAGAATGACAGACATGGACGGGATGAACGGCTTCCATGTGTTCCACATCCCTACCCTGCCGGACGACCCTACAGGCACATGGAACGCATATTTCAAGGTCGGAGGCTCCTCCTTCCACAAACCGCTGATGATAGAGAGCATCAAGCCGAACAGACTGAAGATAGAACTGAAGACCTCGGACGAGGTGCTCCAGAGCGGGAAAAAGACGAGGTTCGACCTGGCCTCATCGTGGCTTACCGGACCCGCGGCAAGCGGGCTGGACTGCAAGGTGGAAATGACACTGGCGCCGGCAGGAAAGACATTCAAGGGGTATGAGGGCTACAGTTTCTCAGACCCGGCTTCGACATTCACAGGGACTGAAATGCAGGTGCTCGAAGGGCGTCTGGACAATGGAGGCAGACTGTCAAAGGACTTCATGGTTCCAAAGCTTGAAGGCGCTCCCGGCATGCTCAGGGCGACCCTCATTTCACGGGTTTCGGAAGCAGGCGGTGACGAAAGCATCACTTCCAGGACGGCCCTGTTCTCCCCTTACGATGCGTATGTCGGGATAAAGCTTCCGGCATCGGACAACGGCTACATAGAAACGGACAAGGATCATTCATTCCCTGTCATCGTCACGGACAAGGACGGGAAACCGGTGTCAGGACACAAGGTAGAATACAGGATATTCAAACTGGACTGGAGCTGGTGGTGGGAAAGCAAGGCGGAAGAGCTCGACTCGTATGTGAACGGGACGGCGGCCAAGCCTTACAGCACAGGCAGCTTCACATCCTCGGAGAAGCCATACGAAATCCCGTTCAGGCTTGACTATCCGGAATGGGGCAGATTTCTCGTCTATGTCAAGGATGTCACTGGAGGACATGCGTCAGGAGGCATAATCATGGTGGACTGGCCTGCCTACAGGGGCAGGTCCGACAAGAAAGACCCGGACGCCCTGACCATGCTGACATTCGCCACTGACAAGAAAGAATACAAGGCAGGGGAAACGGCCACTGTGTTCATCCCGGCAGCCGAGGGCGGAATGGCCCTGGTTTCATTGGAGAACGGAAGCAGGGTAATATCCAGAAACTGGGTGAAGACCTCCGGAAAGGAGGACACGCCGTTCAAGTTTACGGTGACACCGGAAATGAGCCCGAATTTCTACATACACATCTCCCTGCTGCAGAAGCACCGCAACACCGGGAACGACCTTCCGGTGAGAATGTACGGAGTCCAGCCAGTGCTTGTGGAAAATGAAGGGTCACACCTGTATCCGCAGCTGTCAATGCCTGACGCAGTACGCCCGTTGGAAGAATTCAGCATCAGGGTGAGCGAAAAGGAGGGCAGGAAAATGACATATACATTGGCCATTGTGGACGAAGGTCTGCTGGACCTCACTGCGTTCAAGACTCCTGATCCGTGGAATACAATGTATGCCCGGGAGGCCCTCGGTGTGAAGACCTGGGACCTCTACGACGATGTGATAGGTGCATTCGGGGGCAAGCTCGTGCCTCTGACAGGCATCGGAGGCGACCAGACCATCAACAAGGAGGCAAAACAGGACAACAGATTCAATGCCGTGGTGAAATATCTCGGTCCGTTCACCCTAAACGGGAAGGAAAATGTCCACAAGGTGACCCTGCCTATGTATGTGGGTTCAGTAAGGGTGATGCTTGTGGCGGGGAATGAAGGGGCATACGGCAATGCCGAGAAGACCGTGCCTGTCAGGACACCGCTGATGGTGCTGCCGACCCTGCCGAGAGTCCTTGGCCAGGGCGAAAATGTGACGCTGCCGGTGAATGTGTTTGCAATGGAGAAAGGGGTGGCTGATGTGACAGTGTCAGTAAAAGCAGAGGGCCCCACAAAGGTATCCGGCACAGACAGGACATCCATAAGGTTTGACGGCACAGGCGACACCATTGTCCGCTTCGGACTGAAGACATCCGAGATGGAAGAAGGCACGGCAAAAGTGACTGTGACGGCGACAGGAGGCGGCTATACGGCTTCCGAAACGGTATCGGTGCAGGTAAGGAATCCTAATCCGTCCGTCACCACGCTGCAGGCGGAGAAAATAGCTCCGGGAGAGAGCCGTGAATTTGCATGGCAGCTGTCAGACGGATGCTCAGTCAATGTGGGACTTGCAGGCTTCCCTTCGATAGACTTCAACGGCAGCTTCAGCTATCTGTCGGAATATCAGCACAGCTGCACCGAACAGATTTCCGCCAAAGGCATCGCCCTGCTCTCAATGAAGAAGCTTCTCTCTTCCGAGAATGCCGCCAAGGCAGACAGGCTCATCCCTCTGCTGCTTGACGAACTGTATGGCAGGCAGCTTCCGGACGGAGGCTTCGCCTATTGGCCGGGAAGGGCATCGGCAGACGAATGGGTGACCTCAATGGCAGGCCATTTCATGCAGCTCGCCGAAGAAAACGGATACGAAGTGAACGGCGGAGTCATGTCCGCATGGAAGAATTTCCAGAAAAAATGTGTCCGCAACTGGCGCAACACAGGAGAAAACAATCTGTATGACCTCGTGCAGGCATACCGGCTCTACACCCTTGCCCTCGCCTCATCTGCGGAAACGGGAGCCATGAACAGGATGAAGGAAATGGAAGGGCTGTCACTCCAGTCCCGCTGGAGGCTTGCCGCCGCATACGCATTGACAGGCAAGAAAGTCATTGCCCTTGAAATGATCCACGGACTGAAGACAGATGTGGCGGACTACTCCGTGTCTAATGTCACCTATGGCTCATCTCTCCGCGACAAAGCCATGATATTGGAGACAATGGTCCTCGCCGGGGACATGTCAGGAGCCGTGGCCCTTGCAGGGGAAGTGGCGGACAAATTCTCATCCTCAGGATGGTACACCACCCAGAACACCGCATTCACGGCAGCCGCAATGGGCCGCCTTGCTGAAACTTTGAATACCGGGGCCATCAGGGCAGAGATTGTCCAGACAGAAACTGCCAAAGTGGAGAAGGCCGCATCGGCATACACTGCCGCCCTGGATCCTGCCACCGGCAAGGCAACGGTCAGAAACCTGTCCGAAGGTCCGTTGTATATCACCCTGTCCGTAAAGTCAAGGCCAACTTATGGCACTGCGATACCGGCCTCGGCATCAGGGATTGAAATGAACATTTCATGGAGCGACCTGGACGGCAATCCTGTTTCCCCGGCATCGTTGAAACAGGGAACGGATTTCAAGGCCACGGTCACTGTGTCCAACATATCCGGAGTCACGGACTACACCGGACTTGCACTCACCTTCCCGATACCGTCAGGTTGGGAAATATTCAATGGAAGAATATTCAATGCCGGCTCCACGGAGGCTGCGGATGGGGATTACGGTGTTGGTTCCGGTTTGGACTCTGGCTCAGGTTCTGGCTCGGCTCAATATGACTACATGGACATCAGGGATGACAGGACCATGATATATTTCGACCTTCCGAAAGGGACAAGGAAGAAATTCACCATAAGACTCAGAGCGGCATACGAAGGACAGTTCATCCGTCCTGCAGTCACCTGCGAACAGATGTATGACCCTTCCGTGAACGCCTGCACAGGCTCCGGCACGGCAAAGGTGACCAGATAAGGCATGTCGGGCAGGACTACGGCAAATGGGCGGGAGCAGCAGCCGATTGCAGGCAGCCCCGCCAGAGACAGACGGCTCTGCAGAAAGACTGTAATGGTCTGCTGCGGAGGTCTGTTGTGCGTTGCAGTCCTGATCTACATGTTCTGCCTGCCTAAAGACCTTTTCAAAGGGACATGCTATTCGACCGTCATGACGGACAGGCACGGGGAACTGTTGGGTGCCCGGATTGCAGAAGACGGACAGTGGAGATTCCCTCCGTCGGACACTGTGCCGGAAAAGTTCGCCGTGGCCATCACGGAATTTGAAGACAGATGGTTCAGAGTACATCCCGGAGTCAATCCCGTATCCCTCGTAAAAGCAGCATGGAGGAACATTTCCGCAGGCCATGTAGTCAGCGGAGGAAGCACCCTCACCATGCAGGTCATCAGGCTTTCAAGGCAGAGGGAACGGACTGTCGGGCAGAAAATCATCGAATGTATCCTTGCCACAAGGCTCGAGCTGAGATGCAGCAAGGACGAAATCATGGCACTCTATGCCGCCCATGCTCCTTTCGGAGGGAATGTGGTCGGACTGGAAGCTGCCTCATGGAGATATTTCGGCAAGCCGTCGTCCGAACTGTCGTGGGGAGAGGCGGCCACCCTTGCCGTCCTGCCGAATGCGCCATCCATGATACATCCCGGAAAGAACAGGGAACAGCTGAAAGCCAAAAGGGACAGGCTTCTGAAACGGCTCGCTGAAAGGAAGAAAATCGATGCTGAGACATGCGGACTCGCCTGCTCCGAGCCGCTCCCCGACGAACCGCTGCCGCTGCCGCAGTATGCACCTCATCTGATGGACCTGCTTTCAAAGGCACAAGAAACCGTTCCCAGGCGGGAAACAGGCAAGACGCATAAAGTTCCGGCATCCGGAGGCATCATAATGCAGAACGGAGCCATACAGGGTGTCCGGATGGATAACGGCAGGATAGAGTCACCGATAGACATCGCTCTGCAGAAACGGGTGGACAACATCATGGAAAGATGGAACAACGAACTGTCCAGAAGCGGAATAAAAGACCTTGCCGCAGTGGT
>JADIMO010000108.1 GCA_017694755.1 Candidatus Cryptobacteroides merdavium | reverse complement strand
CCCTTGCCGATCGTCGGCAGCGTCAGATGTGTATAAGAGACAGAAATCCTGTACTCGGTGATGCACGGAAGCGAAAAGATTGCCTCAGGGAAGACTTTTGCGGGGGAGAAGGTGACTGTTGACCTGTCAGGCATGCCGTCCGGAGAATATCGTCTGGAGGCTGAGTGTCCTGTCCGGTTTTCTGCTGCGGACGGGCGTGATTCGGTGATTGTGGCCAGGTGCAGCCATACCTTGATAAAGATGAATGAAGGTGATGAGGCCCTTGATGCAGATGTCGAAAGCGTGTTCAAGGTCTTGGACGGCAAAGACATCTCACTGCTGATGGGGGCTTCCCGTGGTCCTGTGTGGGCTGTTGTGGAGCTTTGGGGGCTGGACCGTGGCCTTCTTCATGCCGGTCTTGTGTATCTTGACGGCAGGAGAGGGGAGTCCGGTTCGATGAAGAAACTGGAATACGCATTCAAGGATGAGTATCCCGACAAGGTGCTTCTCAAGGTGTTCTATTTCAGGAACGGGAGTGACTGGAGCTTCAGCCATGTATATGAGCGCCCGGAGCCTGAAAAGGTGATGCCGTTGGAGTTCATTTCCTTTACGGACAAGGTTGCACCCGGGGAGAAATGCGTGTATGAGGTGAAGGCTCTGCCGGAAACTGAGGTGCTTGCCGCCGTGTTTGACAAGAGTACGGAAAACATGATGCCGAATGTGTGGAAAGAGGCTTTGGGGTTGAAATGGAGCAGGGAACCGGCCGTATCCATAAGCGCATTGTGCGGTAATATGTACGGAGCGGGGCGTATAATGAGCTTCGGCCGTGGATCCGTCTTTATGAAAAGTTCCGCTCCGAGTGTGCCCGGGGCGTTGGCTGCCTCATCCGATGAGGCCATTCCGTTCCAGCTGGCGGAGGAGGATGCCACGGAGGCTGTTGTGGCCGGGAATATGGCTGCTGCCGCAGATGCCGGAGTAGAAATCAGGAGCGATTTTTCCAATACCTTGGCATTCCTTCCTTTCCTGAGGACATCCGCTGACGGCACGGTGCGCTTTTCTTTCGATGCCTCGGACAAGATTTCTACATATTATGTGTCATTGTTCGCCCATGACAGGTCCATGAGGAACAATGTCCTGCGCAGGGAGATGCTTGTGTCCCGTGAGGTGATGCTTTCCGTGATGGAGCCGCAGTTCCTTTATGAGGGAGACAGGTATGTGATGCGGGCTTCCGTAAGCAATGCCTCGGATGAGGATGCGGAAGGTATGGTCACATTATATCTGTATGAGAGTGAGGATTATGAAGATGATGCTCCTGTGCTTGTCATGAGCAGGCCGGTGGTCGTGCCGAAGGGCGGTACGGCAACGGAGGAGTTTGAGACAGTTGTACCTGAGGGCGTAGATGTCCTCGGTTTCAAGGTGGTCTTCAACGGTCATGTTACAGATGCTGATGGCTCAGGCATTCCGGATGCCGCATTTTCTGACGGTGTCTTTGTGTCTGTTCCTGTGCGTCCTGCAGTCCAGTCTGTTCTGGAGTCCCATTCGGCTGTTCTTTTGCCTGGAATGTCTGCGGATTCGTTGTATGCTGCCCTGCGGGAGCGTTTCGTGAATGTTTCCGGATATGGGGCTGAGGCGTCGGAAGTTTCTCTGAGCGAGATGCTGATGGAGTCCTTGCCGGACAGTGTGCTTGTGAGGGGAAAGGATGTGCTTTCCCTTGCGGATGCCATTTGTTCGGCATGTCTGGCTTCCGGGCTGCGTTCCGGTTCTGTCGCGATGGAGGCTGGTGTGTCCCCGTCTGCAGGGAATGTGTCTGTTTATGATGAAAACGGCATTGTGGACGGCGGAGTTGCGGAACTTCTTTCCCGTCTGCCGGAATACACCAATGCCGACGGCGGCCTTGCCTGGTTTGCCGGCATGAAATCCTCGCCGGTGGTCACGGCGGTGGTGATGGAGCGTCTTGCCTCATTGCGCAGCAGAGATCTTTTGGATATTTCCATGCTTCCGGAAGGGTTTGTGGCTGCTGCTGTCAGGTATCTTGACGCCTCGATGTTCTCCGAAAAGAGCGTCCCTTCGTGGGCCGGCGGCATATCCCTGCCGCAGTATCTGCATGTCAGATCCATGTTTGCGGATGTCCCGGTGAATTTCCCTGATGACAGGAAAGAATTGGCGGATTTCCGCAGGCAGGTGAAGGAATGTCTTGATGTCAAAGGCGATAATGTACTTGAGGGGCAGATCCTCGGCAAGGCAAGGCGTATGTCAGTTATAATGAATCTCACAGCCTCCGACGGAGTGCTGGCGGGGGAACTTGGCCTGAAGCCTTCGGCACTCAGGCGTCTGTTGAGAAATGTGGAGAGGGATATGGTTTCCTTGACGGAGTATGCCGTGGAGCATCCGTCCGGCGGAATGTACTACCCGAATGCCGTGATGCCGTTCAGAGGCCTGCTTGAGAGCGAGCTGTATGCCCACTCGCTGCTTTGTGGCCTGCTTTCCCGCTATGCTTCGGAGGCTGTTATGTCCGGCACTGGGGCTGCTTCTAAAGCTTCTGATGCACGAAATGCTGTTTCTGCCGGTATGGTTGCGAAGGCCGGGCGCATTGCCGACGGCATCCGTATATGGATAATGGTGCAGAAGGAAACCCAGGACTGGTCTTCTGATCCGGCTGTCCTTGATGCCGTCGCATCCGTCATGGATGGGGTCGCTTCGGTAGGGGATGTTTCTGTCGTGATATTGAGGCAGCGTTTTGAAAAGCCTTTTGACGAAATCAAGGCTGCCGGAAACGGATTCAGGATAGAACGCAGATATTATGTGGAGAGGGTGCTCCCGTCCGATGCTGCCGGGAAAGTTTCCCTTGTGCCCCTGAATGAAGGTGAAGTCCTTTCCGTCGGAGACAAGGTGACTGCCGTCTACGAAATATGGAATGAGGAAAACCGCAGCTTCGTGAAGATGTCCCTGCCGCGTAATGCTGCCCTCATGCCGGAAAACCAGCTGTCAGGTCCTGTGTTCGGCCTGCTGCGTTCCGGAGCTTATGGAGAGACCGGCCTGTCTTCAAGGATTTCTGTCATGCCGCAGGGGTACAAGGAGATGAAATCCGGCCTGACAAATTATTTCTTCGATGTCTATCCGGAAGAAACCACCCATATCGAGGAAAAATTCATTGTCACCCGAGGCGGCTCCTTCACCGCTCCTGTCCCGGAAATAGAGTGCCTGTATGCCCCTCACTACCGCGCCAACGGTGTTTATGACGGGAAAATGAATGTCAATTGACCCCGAAAATGAAAAAAATGAAATTTTTTGTAAAAAAGTTTGCAGAATAAAAAATCTTTCCTACCTTTGCAATCCCAAACGAAAAGAGAGGGGTTGCAAAGGTCTTTAAAATAGATTCTTTTTAAGCAAAAAAGGGAGCTTAGCTCAGTTGGTTCAGAGCGTCTGCCTTACAAGCAGAGGGTCGGGGGTTCGACTCCCTCAGCTCCCACAAGTTTCAAGTTTCTTGAAAATACTGGTGCGGTAGTTCAGCTGGTTAGAATACGGGCCTGTCACGCCCGGGGTCGCGGGTTCGAGTCCCGTCCGCACCGCAATAAACATTGAAAACCAATGTTTTGCAAATCAAACACCCGATTTTACACCCAAGGATGTGAAGTCGGGTGTTTTTAGTTTATCTTCTTTAAGTTCACAAATTCATAACAATGGCAATCGACAAACTGCCCGTTCTTGAAGCAGGCTTTCCTGAAGATGCCGCACTTATGGAAACCGGCTTTTTCGAGAACCTTCATTGATGCCGGGTTATTGTCGTAAACATTGGCATGGATTCGTACCGTACTGGAATTATTTAGATAATCTTCTACGGCCTGTTTGACGGCTTCGGACATGATGCCTTGGTTCCAATACGGCTCGGCAAGCCAGTAGCCCAGTTCGGCATTGTACCGCTCTATGTCCGTACCCCTGATGAAACTGATATTACCTGCTGCTTCGTGATTAATCTCGATGCAGTAATTTTTTTTATCTGACATAACGAAATTTGCATATATTTGGCCTGACGGCCATTTATACTGTATCTACTCGGCACATGCAATCAAAACATCATTCGGACATTCGAAAGCATCATATCAGTCCGCGGCTCCCGAGGAATATCAGCATTGCATATCCCAGAGAAAGCCCTATGACTCCCATGATGACTCCTGTCTTCACCATGTACTTTTGTTCTATCATGCCTGTGGCATGGGCAAGCGCATTTGGAGGGGTACTGATAGGAAGTATCATGGCAAGAGATGAGCCCAGTGCAACGCCGATGAGCAAGGTCTCTACGCCTCCAAGCGGAAGCAGGATATCCTTCATGCTCATTCCCACGATTGCAAGTATAGGTACCAGCAGCGCGGCAGTGGCCGTGTGCGATATGAAGTTGGCCATTGCATAGCAGATGAGTCCGGAGCCGATTATCATTACTGCAGGCGGCCATGTATTGAAAGGTATCGCCTCGATGATGTTTGATGCGAGTCCGGTTTCCTGCAATGCCACTCCGAGGGCGAAACCTCCTGCCACCATCCAGAGCACGCTCCAGTTTATTTCCTCAAGGTCCCGTTTGGTGATGATGCCCGTAATCGGGAATACGGCAAGCGGAAGCATGGCCACTACATTGGAATTCACGCCGGTGTATTTGTCGGTTATCCACAGGAGCACAGTAACGGCAAATGTCACATACACCACGATTGACCTCCAGTCTTTTTTTGCCTCGCCTTCTATGTTGAGCTCTATTGTCTTCTGCTTGAACGGGAAAAGTTTGAGAAGCACGATCCATGCGATTAACATTATCACCAGGGTAAAAGGCAGCATAAAACTCATCCATTCGCCGAAACCTATGTTGAGATTCAGTCCGTTGGGGTCGTTGAGGTATTTCAGGACTATTGCATTCGGCGGTGTGCCTATCGGGGTGGCCATTCCTCCTACATTTGCTGCGATGGGAATGGACAGGGCCAGTGCGACTTTTCCCTTACCGTCTGCCGGAAGCGCCTTCAGCACCGGGGTGAGGAATGTCAGCATCATGGCTGCCGTGGCGGTGTTGCTCAAAAACATCGAGAAAACACCGGTGACGATAATGAAACCGAGGAGAACGAATCTGGATTGCGTCCCGAAAGGCTTCAGCATCACTCTCGCAAGCATCACATCCAGCCCGCATTTTGTCGCTGCGATGGCAAGTATGAATCCTCCTATGAACAGCATTATTATCGGATCGGCGAAAGAATGGAGTATGGAAGTATATTTTATCGGTGTCCCGTAGAGTTCAGGGACCGGCACGTCTCTGAAGAACCATAGGGAACTGTCGGATGCAGTGAAAAGCAGAAGCCCCACCGCAAGCATTGATGTCGTCCATGCCGGCACAGCCTCAAGGATCCACATCACTGTTGAGAACAGGAATATGGCCATTACTCTCTTTTCAACGACAGTCAGTCCTTCCATGCCGAAGACATCAAGGGGCAGGCACCATAGTGTTGTCAGCACGACAAAGCAGAACAGAAGCTTTATGGCTCTTTCGGGGGTCCTGCTTTCTGAACGTCTGTGGTTTTTCTTCCATTCGTGATATGACTCCACGAGATTGAAACCGGGAAAAATCTTGTACATAATAATGTGGTTAATGAATTTTAACAGGTCAGATACCGTTCGCTTGCCGGCATAAGACCTCTCCTAGCAATTCATAGATTACGTCTTTTCTGTTTTAAAAATTCCGTGAACAAAAATACTGAAAAAATTTTTATACAACGCAACGAATAAAGAGCTCCGCTATTTCTGCCATACGGTTTAACCGAACAGATAAACTTGCTGATTGGACGATACGGGACGGCATTTTATCGGACTTCGGCATGGATATGGTTGCAGACAAAGACAATGTCCTGCCGTCAGAATGAGTCGCGGATATTGTATCGGTTACGGCCGGCGCTGTTGCGGGTGATGAGTTCGCAGACGAAGCCGGCGAGGAAGAGCATCACGCCCATGAGGACGGAGACCAGAGCCAGATAAAAGAGGGGCTGGTCTGTGACAGGACGGAAATCCAGTCCGTTGATCTGATGGACCACTTTTGATATTATGAGCCATGCGGCTATGATGCCGCCGGCAAGGAACATCAGGATGCCGGTGAGTCCGAAAAAGTGCATGGGGTTCTTGCCGAAAGTGCAGAGGAACCATATCGAGAGCAGGTCGAGGAAACCGTTTACAAAGCGGCTTATGCCGAACTTGCTTTTGCCGTATTTCCTTTTCTGGTGGTATACCGGCTTTTCGGTGATCCGGGTGAAGCCGGCGTTCTTGGCGAGGTACGGGATGAAACGGTGCATCTCGCCGTAGACTTCGATGTTCTTCACCACATCATTCCGGTAGGCCTTCAGGCCGCAGTTCATGTCATGGAGCTTTATTCCGGTGATCCAGCGTGCAGTGGCATTGAATATCTTGGATGGGATGTTCTTGGTCAGCTTGTTGTCCTTGCGGTGCTGCTTCCAGCCGGAAACTATGTCCCAGCCGTCCTCGGTGACCATCCGGTACATCTCCGGGATTTCGTCTGGGGAGTCCTGCAGGTCGGCGTCCATGGTGACGACCACGCTGCCTTCAGCCGCCTTGAAGCCGCAGTAGAGGGCGGCGGACTTGCCGTAGTTGCGCCTGAACGATATTCCCTTTATGTCACCGCCTTCCGACAGCTCCTGTATTGTCTTCCACGAGCCGTCGCCGCTCCCGTCATCCACCATTATTATCTCGTAGGTGAACCCGTTGGATGCCATCACATTCCTGATCCATGTGACGAGTTCCCTGAGCGACTCGTTTTCATTGAACAGGGAAATGACCACTGATATGTCCTTGCCGGATTTTCCGTTGTTTTCTTTCATGCTTCGGAAGTCATTTTCTTGTCAGACATTATTTCTGCTGTTCCCCGTCCTCCCCGGTGCCGTAATTTGCGAACGGGTCGTTCTTCGGAATGTACCTGGACAGGATGAATGAAAGCAGGGTGCCGTACAGGAAGCAATACATCAGCTGTGAGAAGAAAGCTATCTGCGGATAGCTTGCCCTCATGTTTTCCATCATGGTGAGAGAGTTGGAGTCAAGCATCCCGGAGTACATCTGCATCACCTGGTCGAACTGCATGTCCACAAGGTCAGGGGAGATGAACAGGAGATTGGCAAGAAGGAATGCCGAATAAATCAGGGCCGACAGGAGTGCGATGATTGTGCCGTATCTCATGGTGACAGCGTTTGTGACGCCTTCGTATCTGCTGCAGAGCTTCAGCATGAAATGCCTCATGAGCCAGATGCAGCCTATGAACTTGGCTGTCCACAGAAGCATGTTAAGGGCCGTGACGGCTATGGGGGATCCTATTCCCGCCGTTGCCTGGCTGATGAACATGAAGGCGGCGGAGACAAGGCCGAGGATTGCCCCGGTCTTGCCTGCATTGTTCCACAATATCCTGCTGGTGACTGTTTCCTTCATTTGAAAATAATTATGATGTTGACTCTTTTCAGGGGAGCAAAGATAGAAAAAAATTTGTACCTTTGCGTCCTTGTTGAAAATTAAGGGACATTAAATTATTTGTTATGATCAACATTACATTTCCTGACGGCAGCGTGAGGCAGTACAATGACGGCGTCACGGGCTATGAGATTGCACAGGGCATCAGCCCCAAACTTGCGGCGGAAGTTCTTGCCGTGCATGTTACGACGGCATCTGACACGACAGGAAAGGGAACGACATACGACCTGATGCGTCCGATAAATGAGGATGCTTCCGTAAGGCTCCTCAAATGGGCTGATGACGAGGCCAAGCATGTTTTCTGGCATTCGTCGTCGCACCTTATGGCCGAGGCTCTCGAAAGCCTTTATCCGGGCATAAAGTTCGGAATCGGACCTGCGATAGAGAACGGTTTCTACTATGATGTGGATTTTGGCGGAAAGCAGATCACCGAGTCTGAACTCAAGGCCATCGAGGACAAGATGATGGAACTTGCCCGCTCGAAAGAGGTCTTCGAAAGGCGCGAGGTTTCAAAGGCCGAGGCCATGAAGACTTTCACGGAGAAGGGCGACGAGTACAAATGCGAACTCATCAGCGAGCTGGAGGACGGCACCATCACCTTCTACACCAACGGACATTTCACCGACCTCTGCCGCGGACCGCATCTGCGTGACACTTCAGTGATCAAGGCAGTGAAACTGACTTCCATTGCCGGTGCATATTGGCGCGGGGACGAGAAGCGTCAGATGCTCACCCGCATCTATGGAATCTCATTCCCGAAAAAGTCCATGCTTGACGAATATCTTGTCATGCTCGAAGAGGCGAAGAAACGCGACCACAGGAAGCTGGGCAAGGAAATGGAGCTTTTTACCTTCTCCCCGAGAGTTGGACAGGGGCTTCCTCTGTGGCTGCCGAAGGGCGCGGAACTCAGGGAAAGGCTCGAGAACTTCCTCCGGAAAATACAGAAGTCATACGGATATCTGCCTGTCATCACCCCTCACATAGGCAACAAGGATCTCTATGTGACATCAGGCCACTATGCAAAATACGGCAAGGATTCATTCCAGCCGATACATACTCCGCAGGAAGGAGAAGAGTTCCTCCTGAAGCCGATGAACTGTCCTCACCACTGTGAGATATACAGGTCGAAGCCGAGGTCATACAAGGATCTTCCTCTGAGGTTTGCCGAGTTCGGTACCGTGTATCGTTACGAACAGAGCGGTGAGCTCCACGGGCTTACGAGAGTCCGCGGCTTCACACAGGATGACGCCCACCTCTTCTGCCGTCCGGACCAGCTGAAGGAGGAGTTCTGCAAGGTGATCGACATCATATTATATGTATTCAAGACTTTGGACTTCAATGAATATGTGGCGCAGATCTCATTGAGGGACCCTGACAACAGGGAGAAATATATCGGAACTGACGAGAACTGGGCCAAGGCTGAGCAGGCCATAATAGATGCTGCCGCCGAAAAGGGCCTGAACACCGTGGTGGAATACGGTGAGGCTGCTTTCTACGGGCCTAAACTCGACTTCATGGTGAAGGATGCCATCGGACGCAAGTGGCAGCTCGGAACCATCCAGGTAGACTACAACCTGCCTGAACGCTTTGAGCTGGAGTACACCGGAAGTGACGGCAAGAAGCACCGTCCTGTCATGATACACCGGGCGCCGTTCGGCTCGCTTGAAAGGTTCGTGGCAGTTCTTCTTGAACACACCGGCGGGAAGCTCCCTCTGTGGCTGACTCCTGATCAGGTGGTCGTATTGCCTGTAAGTGAAAAATTTACAGATTATGCAAAAAAAGTTTGTGATTTGCTGAATAATTCCGATATTCGCGCCTCAATGGATGACAGGAACGAGACAATCGGCAAGAGAATACGCGAAAGCGAGCTCAAGAGAATACCTTTCATTGTGATTGTCGGCGAGAAGGAGATGGAAGAAGGAGCCGTTTCTGTCAGAAGACAGGGAGGAAAAGATGAAGGTTCCATGTCGGTTGAAAGCTTTGCCGGACTCGTTGCGGGTGAGGTCAAGGCGCAGCTTGCATGACTTTATGATAGTTATTAATTAAAATTTTAGGAGGACACATTTATCGCAGCACCATTCAGACCATCTGCGCCCCGTTTCAACGGTCCGAGACCGGGAGGGCAGGGAGCAGGCCGTCCGGACCGCAATGCAGGAAGAAAGCCCGGTAAGGACGAAGACGGATTGAGAGTCAATGAAGAGATTACGGCTTCAAGAGTACGCCTTGTAGGAGAGAACATCGAAGAACAAGGCATCTATCCTATTACACAGGCCATGAAAATGGCTGACGAGCTCGGACTTGATCTGGTAGAGATAAGTGCAAAGGCAGACCCTCCTGTATGCAAGATTATTGACTATCAGAAATATCTCTATCAGCAGAAGAAGAAGGCGAAGGAGATGAAGTCCAATTCGGCGAAGATCGTCATCAAGGAGATACGGTTCGGACCGAATACAGATGAACATGATTTCCAGTTCAAGCTGAAGCATGCGATGGAGTTTCTCCAGGAGGGAGCCAAGGTTAAGGCCTCGGTGTTCTTCAAAGGGCGTTCCATCATCTATTCGGACCAGGGGGAGAAGCTCCTTCTGAGATTTGCGGTGGAGCTTGAGGAGTACGGTCGCGCAGAGCAGATGCCGAAGCTGGAGGGAAAGAGGATGATCATGATGATCGCCCCGATAAAGAAAAAATGATCCATGTGATTTGGATGATTATATATTATTAACAGTCAATTGATTCAATTATGCCAAAGATGAAAACCAACTCCGGTGCCAAAAAGCGTTTTACGCTTACCGGATCGGGAAGAGTGAAGAGAAAACACGCTTTCAAAAGCCACATTCTCACCAAAAAGACCAAAAAGCAGAAAAGGAATTTGACTCATTTCGGGCTTGTTGCCCCGTCAGATGAGAAGAGAGTCAAAGCTTTGTTGGCCATCTGATTTCATTAATTAAAGTAGAACTTGGAATGCAGTCGGAAAGCTCCTTTTTGAGGACACTGCATCCATAAAACAGTTGAATTTATGCCAAGATCGGTAAATGCTGTTGCCTCAAGGGCACGCCGCAAGAAAATCCTCAAGAGAACCCGCGGTTATTTTCTTGCAAGAAAGAATGTTTGGACGGTAGCAAAGAACACCTACGAGAAGGGTCTTACATACGCCTACCGTGACCGTAAAGCAAAGAAGCGCTCATTCCGCGCTCTCTGGATTCAGAGAATCAATGCCGCCGCACGCCAGTACGGAATGACATATTCTCAGTTTATGGGCAGACTGTCAAAACAGAACATCGGTCTGAACCGTAAGGTGCTTGCAGACCTTGCCATGAACAATCCTCAGGCATTTGAGGCTATCATCAATTCTGTAAAATAAGTCCGGCGGATGAGCCTGAAGGAATTATATCATAACAGGTGGGTGAGGTTCAGTTTCTGGGCTTTGCTCTATGTACTGTGGGTGATATGGCTTGGAAATTACTGGTGGCTCTTCGGACTCGTTGTGATCTTCGACCACCACATCACGCGCAAGGTGAAGTGGCTGTTCTGGAAGAAGTACTACAAGGAGGGCGAAAAGCACAATGTGCTGCTTGACTGGCTTGACGCCATCATTTTTGCGGTGGTTGTCGTCACTTTCATCAACATATTCTTTTTCCAGGCATTCAAGATTCCTTCATCCTCGATGGAGAGTTCCCTCCTTACCGGTGACCATCTGTTCGTGAGCAAGCTTGCCTACGGGCCGAGGGTTCCGCAGACGCCGCTGACGATACCGTTCACCCACAATGTCCTGCCCAACGGCAAGGAGTCCTATTCTACCCTTATACAGAATGACTACCGCAGGCTGAAGGGATTCGGGCATGTGAAAAGGGGCGACTATGTCGTCTTCGGTTTCCCGAACGGCGATACTGTGATGGTAAAGGCACCGTCCGAGGACTATTACATGATGTCCAGACTTGTCGGAAAGGAGAATGTGGGGCCTGTGAAGGTCCGCCCGATGGACAAGAAGGACCATTATGTGAAAAGATGTGTCGCCGTGGCCGGTGACACCCTTCAGATAAAGGACGGGCTGGTATATGTCAATTCTGAGATGCAGGAGGTATATCCCGGTGTACAGAACACATATACTGTCATCACTGACGGACAGAGGATCAATCCGAAGAATCTCGAAAAGCTCGGGATCAATGCCTCCGAGGCAAGGTTCTATCCGCAGCTTCCGGGATATCCGGACATCCCTCTGACAGCCTCGATGGCGGAGCAGGTACGCAAGTATGCGAATGTGGTTTCAGTGGAGGAGAACATTGATGCATATCCGCCCGATTATCCGGACTCATATCTGACGCTGTTTCCGTTTGCGGAGCAGTTCAGATGGACGAGGGACAATTACGGACCGATATGGATCCCGCAGAAAGGTGCGACCGTCGCTCTCGACACGGACAACATTCCTCTTTACGAGAGGCTGATCTCCGTCTACGAGGGAAATGAACTCAAGGTCACACAGGACGGGAAGATATTCATCAACGGGGAAGAGGCTCAAAGCTATACTTTCAAGCAGGATTACTACTTCATGATGGGAGACAACAGGCACAATTCGCTTGACTCCAGATATTGGGGCTTCGTGCCTGAAGACCATATAGTCGGGAAGCCGGCGTTGATATGGTTCTCATCAGACAGAAACAAGAGTTTTCCGAAGAACATAAGGTGGGGCAGGATTTTCAAATTTGTATAAATACTTGTATTTTAGAAAAATTTATACGATATTTGCAGCCCTCCGTATTGGGCGTGAGCCCTTGATTCCTTTGGAACAGACGGATTTACATTTGAAATAATTAAAAAGTAGATACAATGGCAAAGGTTTGTCAAGTAACAGGTAGAAAGAGGATGGTAGGAAACAATGTTTCCCATTCCAAAAGACGCACCAAACGCGTTTTTGCCCTGAATCTCAAGAACAAGAAGTTCTGGTCGGAGGAAGAGCAGAGATTCATCACATTGAAGGTGTCTTGCAAAGGCATCAGGACCATCGAGAAGAACGGTCTGGATGCAGTTGTTAAGGATGCTCAGAAGAAAGGATACATTAACCTCGTTTAATCCAGTGAGTTATGGCAAAGAAAGCAAAAGGTAACAGAGTTCAGGTCATATTGGAGTGCACTGAACAGAGGGAGAGCGGTGTACCGGGCATCTCAAGATACATCACTACCAAGAACAAGAAGAATACAACTCAGCGTCTGGAACGCAAGAAATACAACCCGTTCCTGAAGAAGGTCACACTTCATCGCGAGATCAAATAAGGAGGAATTGATTTATGGCAAAGAAAGCAGTCGCAACCTTCAGCGCCAAGTCGGGCGTAAAGAGCATGGTGAAGTGCATCCGTATGGACAAGTCTTCCAAGACAGGAGCCTATGTCTTCAAGGAAGAGCTTGTTGAGGCTGAAAAGGTGAAGGATTTTTTCGCAAAGAACTAGTCTTTTGTCTGTAACGAAATTGAAATGAGGGAGACCTGACGGGTTTCCCTCATTTTCTTTATGTTCCGGCCTGAAGATTTATTCGTTTATTACGGCTATTTTCTGTAACTTTGTATGATTTTAACAGATCTGATCGCATATGGGTATTTTTGACAAAGGAGTCCAGAAGACCAGGCGCGGCTTTTTTGAGCGTCTTTCAAGGGCTGTGGTCGGCAAGTCAAAAGTGGATGATGGCACTCTAGACGCCATTGAGGAGGCGCTTGTGGCCACGGATATGGGGGTAGACACGACACTCAAGATCATTGAAAATCTGGAGGAGCGTGTCAGCAGGGACAAATATGTCTCCTATGACGAGCTTGTGGAGCTGCTGAGGGATGAGATTTCCCGACTTCTGGAGGTTTCTGCACCGGAGCAGTCCGTGGTTGAGCCGTTTGACTTCTCAAAGAAGCCCTATGTGGTCATGGTAGTCGGTGTCAACGGCGTGGGGAAGACCACCACGATAGGCAAGCTGGCGAGCAGTCTGAGGGCACAGGGCAAGAAGGTTGTCCTTGGGGCTGCGGACACTTTCCGTGCAGCTGCCGTAGATCAGCTTACGATATGGGCAGAGCGGGCAGGAGTGGACATCGTCAAGCAGGAGATGGGTTCGGACCCGGCTTCCGTGGCATACGATGCGGTGAAGTCGGCAGTGGCGAAGAGCGCAGATGTGGTACTTGTCGACACGGCAGGAAGGCTCCACAACAGGATTGACCTCATGAACGAGCTTACCAAGATACGGAATGTGATGCGCAAGGTCGTACCTGACGCCCCTCATGAAGTGCTGCTCGTTCTGGACGGTTCCACCGGGCAGAATGCCTTCCAGCAGGCAAAGGAGTTTTCGAAGGCTACTGATGTGACCGCACTGGCAGTCACGAAGCTTGACGGGACAGCCAAGGGAGGTGTTGTGATCGGAATTGTGGACCAGTTCCGGATTCCGGTCAAGTTCATCGGCATCGGAGAAGGCATAGACGACCTGAAGGTCTTTGACAGGAAAGAATTTGTCAATTCCCTGTTCTCGCGTGAGGACCTCGGAAAATAATGAAAAAGTAACATTATATGAAGATTTCATACAATTGGCTGAAGGACTATATTGAATGCGGGCTTTCAGCGGAAGAGATTGCCGGGGCGTTGACCTCGATCGGACTTGAAGTGGATTCCATTGAACAGGTGGAGTCTGTTCCGGGAGGGCTGGCCGGAGTGATTGTTGCGGAGGTGGTGGAATGCTATGACCATCCGGACTCTGATCATCTGCACATAACAAGGCTTGACACCGGGGACGGCGGGGAGCTGCTCCAGGTGGTATGCGGGGCACCGAATGTGGCCGCAGGTCAGAAGGTGCTTCTTGCCACTGTCGGCACGGTGCTCGGTGAGGACTTCAAGATAAAGAAGTCGAAGATTCGCGGGGTGGAGTCTTTCGGTATGATCTGCGCGGAAGACGAGCTTGGCATAGGCGCTTCCCATGACGGGATAATGGTCCTTGACCCTGACGCCGTTCCGGGAACTCCGGCCAAGGAATATCTTCATCTGGAGACTGACTGGACCATCGAAATCGGCCTTACGGCCAACAGGGTAGACGCCGCTTCCCATATCGGTGTCGCACGTGACCTCTATGCATGGCTCATGCTCAACGGCATACCTTGCCGCCTGAACATTCCTGACGTGTCGGCCTTTGCCGAGGGGCAGGAGGGGATATGCACTTCCGCAGCCGGGATTGACGGTGCGATACCTGTGGAGGTCCTTGCGCAGGACGGAGCTCCGGAATACACCGGCATCACCATAAAGGATGTGAAAGTGGGGCCTTCTCCTGAGTGGCTGCAGAAAAAGCTGCTTTCCGTGGGGCTCAGGCCTATCAACAATGTGGTGGATGTGACGAATTTCGTCCTGATGGAGACCGGCCAGCCGCTGCATGCCTTCGATGTGGCCAAAATTATCGGCAACAAGGTCATTGTGAGGAGAGCCGCCGAGGGTGAGAAATTCACCACCCTGGACGGAGTTGAAAGGACGCTTTCTTCCGAGGACCTGATGATTGCCAATGAGGAAAAGGCCATGTGCCTTGCAGGAGTCTTCGGAGGCGAGGAGTCAGGAGTCACCGAAGCCACTGCGGATGTGTTCCTTGAAAGCGCATGGTTCAATCCTGTTTCCATAAGGAAAAGTTCAAAGAGGCACGGGCTGAAGACTGACGCTTCGTTCAGATACGAGAGAGGGGCGGATCCGCTTGCCGTCGAATATGCAGGAAAGAGGGCAGCCATGCTTATCATGGAGCTTGCAGGCGGCCATGTCGTCGGAAAGGTCCAGAAGTTCTGCCTTGAGAAAATCGAAAAGAAGACCGTGGAGCTCGATTATGACAGGATCGAGAATTTCATCGGCAAGAAGATAGGCCATGATACGATAGAAAATATCCTGACATGGCTTTCCTATGATTTCATAGAAAGAAGAACCGGAGCCGACGGGCTGCCGTCAGGCGCTTTGGTGGCAGTGCCTTCATACATGGTGGATGTGTACCGCGAATGCGATGTGGTGGAGGAGATATTGAGGGTCTACGGCTACAACAACATAGAGTTCCCTTCTTCCGTGCGCGGCTGTGCCAATGCCGTGGAGCAGCCTGAGCCGGAGAAGGTGAGGAATGCTGTTTCGGATTTCCTCGCCGCCAACGGCTTTGTGGAGACCATGAACAACTCACTCACCAAGTCTGAATACTATTCGCATCTGAAGACCTTCCCTGAGGAGAACTGCGTGCGCATATTGAATCCGCTCAGTTCGGACCTGAATGTGATGAGGCAGACCCTCCTTCTCAACGGACTTGAGGTGATTGCATACAACATCAACAGACAGACAGCTTCAATGCGTATCTTTGAATACGGTTCCGTATATTCGCGGAAGCCGGACACTGACGGCACCACCCTCGCTTCGTATGATGAGAAGACGGCATACGCTCTCTTCATCACAGGGCCGGGCGAGAAATCATGGTGTTCAGAGCCTCGCAAGGGAAGTTATTTCCAGCTCAAAGGCTATCTGGAGCTGCTGCTGAGGCGTTTCGGCGCAGACATATATTCTATGGAGTACGAGCCTGCCCCTGCCGACCTGTTCTCGGAAGGGCTTGTCTACAGGCTTCCGGGATCAAGGGCGCAGCTTGCGGTGATGGGTACGGTTGCTCCTGCACGCCTGAAGCAGTTCGGCATCCGCCAGCCGGTGTTTGCTGCAGAAATAAGCTGGCCGGCATTCTTTGAACTGGTTAAAAGGGACAAGATAAAGTACAAGGAACTTCCGAAATTCCCGGAGGTGCGCCGAGACCTTGCATTGCTCCTTGACGAGAGCGTGTCATACGCAGACCTGCGCAAGAGCGCATTCAGGGCAGGCAAGAAGATCCTCAAGAATGTTACCCTTTTCGATGTCTACAGGGGAGACAAGATACCTGAAGGCAAGAAACAGTATGCCATGAACTTTGTCATTCAGGATGTGGACAAGACGCTGACGGACAATGATGTTGAGAAGGTCATGTCCAAACTGCTCTCGACATTTACGAATGAATACGGTGCCGTGTTGAGATAGCGTTACTTCCGATGATGAAGCGTATCATTGAAATCTGCCTTGCCGCCGCCTGCCTGCTGTCCATCTTTTCATGCAGAAATGAGGAAAGCAAGGTCATACCCAGAGACAAGCTGTCCGCAATCTATGCCGAGATGTTTGTCACGGACCAGTGGATAAATGCCCATCCGGAGTCACGGCGTACGGCGGACACGACCCTGGTATATGATCCTGTATTCGAAAAATACGGATATACTGCAGACGACTACCGCAGGAGCATGGATTATTATCTGTCCGATCCTGACAAATATGCCAGGATTCTACGAGAGTCTTCCGTAATAATAGAGGACAGGCTGCGGGAACTGCGCAAGGAAAAGGAAATGCTTGACGAGATCACGCGGATACGCAGAGGGGAGAACCGGTACAGCCCGAAAAGAATATATTATCTGACAGGTCTGAAGAATCCATACCTTTCTGTTTTGGACAGCATAAGGTTCTTTGTGGATTCGACCGGCGGCAGATTTGATTTCAATCCGCAGGTGGGATATGACACCGTATTTGCCGGTCCTGTGCTGCAGATGACCGATGATTCTCTCCATGTGGCGGATACTTTGACAATGTCCACGGCTGCCGACTCGTCTGCAGTAAACGGCAATGCAGTCAAAGATACTGTTGTCAAAGCAAAGGCAGGCAAAGTCAGTCCGATGAAAGACAATACCGTCAAGACAAAGCGTGAACCCGTTCAAGGGAAGAACCGCAAGAAGGAGAAGCCGATACCGGTTGATGCAAAGCCCCTTGAGGTGTCAAAGGCTGCCGCCCCTGCTGTATCTTTAGGGCATAATGAATTGAACAGGAAAGAGAATTGATCTTATATGAACAGGATAGCTGCATCATATCTTTACACCTTGGAGTCCACAGAGCCGATAAGAAACGGTTTCGTGGAATATGATGACGACGGGACGGTCCTCAGGACCGGACATTGTGAGGACATTGCCTCGGAAAAGCGTTTCTATGACGGTGCAGTGGTTCCGGGATTCGTGAATGCACATTGCCATATCGAACTTTCGCACCTTCAGGGAAAGTTCAGAAAGGGCACCGGCATGGCAGGATTCATTGACCAGATAAATGAGATGCGTGACTCTTCCGGCAGGGAGGACAGGATTGAGGCTGTCAGGATTTGGATGGAAAGGCTCTGGAAGCAGGGCGTTTCCGCAATGGCGGACATAAGCAACTGTGATGACAGCTTCGGGGTGAAGGCTTCATCCCCTCTTTATACAAGGACATTTCTGGAGGTCTTCGGTACAGAGCCGGAGGACTGTGATTCAGTGATTGCCTCAGTCAGGGGACTCGTAGAAAAGGCTGCTGAATGTGGCCTGGATGCCGCTCCGACACCCCATTCGTGCTATACCATGAGCCCGGAGCTCCTTACCGCCGCCTCGGCCGAGGGGCTGAAGTCCGGTTTCCTTTCCTATCATTCCCAGGAGAGCCACGAGGAGGAAGAGATGATCATGCATGGTTCCGGGGCATTGTGGAACAACCGCAGACGCGCCGGAATGAGCACTCCGCCTGTGACCGGAAAGCCTTCCCTGATGTATTTCATAGACAGGCTGGAAAAGGTGCATACAGCCCCTTTTCCCGAGCATATTCTTCTTGTGCACAATGTCTGTCTTACGCAGGAGGCTGCTGATGCGGCCCTTGCCGTCATGAAGAATGTATATTGGGCCATTTGCCCGCTTTCGAACATATTCATCCATGATGCCCTTCCACCTGTGGAGCTGATGAGGAAAAACGGGCTGAAGATTACTGTGGGCACTGATTCCCTGTCCAGCAACGACACTTTGGACATGGTGAAGGAACTCTATTGCCTGCAGATTGCATTTCCGGAGATTCCGCTTGGTGAAATGCTGGTATGGACGTGCAGGAACGGGGCCGAATTTCTCGGAAAGGAAGATGTGCTCGGCACGATTGCTCCAGGAAAACGCCCTGGACTTGTGTTCGTGGACGGGCTGGATGCGGACGGCAGGCTCAGTGCCGGAAGTTTATCTGTCAGAATCATATAGAAGCCATGCTGCATTTTGACGACATAGCGTTCGGCCCGATTTTCAGCAGGCGTCTGGGGGCATCACTTGGAGTTAACATATTGCCCTCGAAGGGCAAGTTGTGCAATTTCGACTGCATATATTGCGAATGCGGATGGAACCGGGACAGTGTCGGGGACAAGGTTTTCCCTAAGACGGAAGATGTGCGCAGGGCATTGTCGGCAAAACTGAAGTCCTGTGCCGATGCGGGTACACAGATAGACTCCATCACCTTTTCAGGCAACGGGGAGCCTACGCTTAACCCGGATTTTCCTGAGATAGTGGATGTGACGCTGGAGCTGAGGGACAGGTATTATCCTGATGCAAAGGTGTCCGTGCTCTCGAATGCCACGATGGTTGCAAGGCAGGATGTGTTCGCGGCATTGAGGAAAGTGGACAATCCCATATTGAAACTGGATGCCCCGGACGATGCCGGAGTGAGGGCAGTAAACAGGCCTTCCGGACATTATTCTGTCGAAGAGACCGTCTGCAGCCTTGAACGCTTCAACGGGGATTTTGTGCTTCAGACCATGTTTCTGAAGTCTCCGGAATATGATTCTTCAGCAGAGAAATACCTCCGGCAGTGGACGGATATTGTCAGGAGGCTGAAGCCGAGGGAGATAATGGTATATACAATAGACAGGGAGACCCCGCAGAAGGATCTGCAGAAGTTCAGCGCAGCGCAGATGGAGGAGTTGGTGCGCCCTCTGGTTGAAGAGGGATTCATGGTTCAGATAAGGGGCTGACAAGGGAGAATGTACGGGTATTTCCCGGCGGAAGCCATGTGCAGATCATTATAAGGAATTCGTTGGACTGAAGTTAGATATGAGAGTTGTTATACAGAGGGTGAGCAATGCTTCCGTGGCCGTGCCGGATGAAGGATATGAGGCGGGCATAGGCAAGGGGATGCTTATACTTGCGGCCTTTACGGAAGGAGACGCTAAAGAGGATCTGGAATGGATGGTGCGGAAGGTGTCCGCACTCAGGATATTCGACGATGAAAACGGGGTGATGAACCGCTCCGTGACTGATACAGGAGGCGAAATCATGGTTGTCAGCCAGTTTACCCTGTATGCTTCGGTGGCAAGGGGCAACAGGCCGTCATATATAAGGGCAGCAAGGCCCGAGACGGCAATACCTCTATATGAGGAGTTCTGCAGGATGCTCGGTGATGCGGCTGGAAAGCCGGTTGCAAGAGGAATTTTCGGAGCGGACATGAAGGTCTCACTGCTTAACGACGGCCCGGTGACAATCGTGATTGATTCAAAGATGAGAGAATTTTAAACATACCTGATATATTATGGATTCTTTGCTGAAAAAATACGGATATTTTCCTGACAATGAGAAAATCAACAGGAGTCTTGAAATGATAGCCTCCGGACTGGACAATCTGGTTTCCGAACAGGTGCTCAAGGACTGCTTTTCGATGATGGATCTCACTTCGCTGAAGACAGAGGACACAAAGACTTCGATAGCCAAGCTTGTGCGCAAGGTCAATGACCTGAACCGGTCCTATCCGGATGTCCCTCTTCCTGCTTCAGTGTGTGTCTATCCTGATTTCGCCTCTGTAGTCCGTGATGAAAGGGCATCTGATGGACTTCATGCCACTGTGGTTGCCGCATGTTTCCCTTCTTCACAGAGTTTTCTGGAGGTGAAGCTTCGCGAATGTGAACTTGCCGTGGAGAACGGGGCAGATGAGGTGGACATTGTGCTGGCATTGTCTTCTTTCCTTGACGGGGATGAGTCTGCCGCATCGGAGGAGATATGCCGTATCCGTGAGTGCATCGACAATGCGGCGGCAAGGCAGGGAAGGAAGGTGATTCTCAAGGTGATTCTTGAAACGGGCCTGCTCATGACTCTTGACGCCATAGCAGAGGCCTCTTTCCTGGCAATGGAGGCTGGAGCGGACTTCATAAAGACATCCACAGGAAAGGTGAGCGTGAATGCAACACCTGCGGCAGCATATGTGATGTGTGAATGCATTGCCGCTTATCATAAGGCTACCGGGAAAAAGGTGGGTTTCAAGCCTGCCGGAGGCATTTCCACGGCAATGGATGCTGTCAGCTATCACGCCATAGTCTCTGCTGTCCTTGGCAGGGAATGGCTCAACAGAAATCTTTTCCGCCTCGGTGTGAGCCGTCTTGCCAACGGCATCCTTTCCGCCCTGGAGCAGAAGACCGTGAACTATTTCTGATGATTCCTGCCTGAAGAAATTTTTATGAACAAAAGGATTGCAGCATTATATGCCGGGCTTCTCCTTGCCTTCCTTCTCGGCTTTGCCGGCCGGGCACAGGCGAGGCCATACGACTATTCGCTCGGGGTGAGGCTCGGCAATTATTTTGCAGCCGAAGGCAAGTTCTTTGTCACAAGGTCGAGCGCGGTGGACATATCCTTCGGCCTTGTAAATCCGTTTACTCCTGCATATCAATTCATGCTGCTTTCCGGTGCATACAACCTGCAGCTCGTGAAACGCACTTCCGGCCTCCTTCCATATATAGGAGCCGGACTTTCCGCCGGAATGCAGTTCGGGGACAAGGACAGGGCGCAGGAGGGCAGCAGGCGGAGCTTCTTCATGTCGGCAGATATTCCGCTCGGGCTGGAATACAAGCTTGCCGGCTCGCCTGTAGTATTTCTGTTTGAATGGTCACCGAAAATCCGTTTTCTCTCCGGGACGCGTTTTATTCCACAGAGTGTTTCGGTCGGTTTCAGGTATACTTTCAATATTCGTTGACATCACCCTCCCCGATACGGCATTTTGCCGTTTTTTTATGTATGATAAGGGACATTTCTGGCCTTGCAGGCTATCCGGAGGCATTTCGTGCAATTAAACGTTTGTTTTTGCGGAACACGGATAACTGACGATACCTTTGCATCCGTACCAATTAATTGCGGATGCCATGAAAAGATTTTTGGAATTGATGCTGCTCTTGATGACGGTGTCGTCATGCAGCAAAGAGGGGTCAAAAGGATCCGGTCCGGACGTCATACCGTCTGATTCTGACTACGTGCTTTCACATGAGATGATAGTGCTCGGTGAAAGACTGGAAAATCCATACAAGACAGAAAATGTGAGGAGGGCCTATACCTCCCTTTATCCTACCAGATCAAGAAACGACATTGAGACTACCGATCTTTATGTCAGGTTTCTTCCTGCTGACTCTGAAGAATATGATCTTCTGTATGACCTAGGCATTGATCTGGTTGACCATCCGGTAGATTACTCTATCGTCACTGACGGGGACTATTACCATGATCCGGGAATTGCCGAAGGCGAGATCACATGGCAGTATGCGGTAGTACCGAAGGATTTTGACTTCCCGCGTATCAGGTATGAGATAATCGATGAATGTTTCATAGCGGACAGTGACATCACGACACGTTCCGGTGAAAGCATCGACTGGAATGCATTGGAGTCGGAGGCATACCGGCTTACAGGCAACGGAGATATGCTGGTGCCTGCCACAAGAGCCAATAAGGTGCATCCTTCAGGACGTATCACCATCGTTGATGAACATGCCAATGGGGGCAAGCCTTTCGGAGTGGCAGGGGTGCGTGTACGCTGCAATACTTTTGTGAAGTTTTCGCGGGCATATACAGACCGGGACGGGTATTATCAGATTCCGAAGAAATTTTCGGCAAATGTCAGATACCGTCTTGTCTTCAAGAACGAAAAAGGCTTCGCAATAGGTTTCAACAAGGTCATAGTCCCTGCTTCGGCTTCTGCACTTGGAAAGACATCCCCTGAAGGACTGTCTGTCACCATCACCCGGGATTCGGACCGCAAGCTATTCAACAGGTGCGTTGTCAACAATGCCGCGTATGATTATATCACACGCTGCACTTACGATGACATGAGCATCACTCCTCCGCCTTCCGACCTGAGAATCTGGCTGTTTTCGGGACTTTCCGCAAGCAGTGCAGTCATGATCCATCACGGGGCATTTGTCGAAAATGACCTTCTGTCGGAGTTCCTTGGCGTCTTTTCTTCCATAATAGCCTTCTTTGCGCCGGACATAACGATAGGAACAAAAAACGCCTCCGACTATAGGGACCTTTACAGTACCGTCTGTCATGAACTTTCACATGCAAGCCATTTTGCAAAGGCCGGAAAGGATTACTGGGACAAATACATATATTATATATTGTGGTCATATGTGACTTCCGGTGGCACTACATACGGTAATGGCACGGAGAAGAATGCCGGGTATTGTGAAGTGGGGGAGATGTGGGCCTATTATATGGAAAGCAAGATGTATAAGGAGAGGTACGGAGGGCAGATGCCGTCGTTCGGAACATCTTTCTGGTTCCGACCGCAGATATTCAGATATCTCGATGACAGGGGAATTTCAAGGTCTGAAATATTCAGAGCCCTTGATTCTGATGTGACAGACAGGAATGCATTGAAGGCCAGGCTGATTTCCATCTGTCCGGACAAGGTTACCGTCATCGAACAGGCGTTCAACAGATATAATTGATTCCCGAGCCATGAAGATTCTGAACTATATCAGGCTGCTTGCCGTCGCCGTTCTTCTGTGCCTGCCATGGCTGTCTGACGCAAGAAGGTTTTCGGTTTCAACGAATGTCCTCGGGTACGCCAATCTCGGCACGCTCAATCTGGAGGCTTCGTATGCCTTTGGCCGCAGATGGACGGTCAATGCAGGGGCAAAGTACAATCCATGGACATTCAGGGAGAAGGCCGGCCCGTCCGGGCAGTTCCAGGCCCGTCAGCAGACATGGCATGCCGGAGTCAGATTCTGGCCATGGCATTCGTATTCGGGATGGTGGATAGCCGGGAAAGTGCAATATCAGGAATATAATACAGGTGGCATAATATCCCGCAGGACAGAGGAAGGAGACAGGGCGGGAGCAGGAGTGACTGCGGGATATACCCATATGCTTCATCCGAGGCTTAACCTGGAGTTCGGAGTCGGGTTGTGGGCCGGGATGAAATGGTACACTGAATATACATGCCCACTGTGCGGAGTCACGTCCGGATCCGGAAGGAAAGGATTCATATTACCGAATGATATAATCATATCCATTTCATATGTCTTCTGATTTCAAGAAAATGTTGCCGTTCTGTCTTGCCGTGGCCGCAGTGTGTTCATGTGCTGCGGAACGGAGGCTGTCTGAACTTGCAGCCTGCAGTCCTGGTGTGGAGATATCCATCCCGGGCGAAAAGGCGGACGATGACTGCCGTATGTCGGAATATGCCGCAGATACAGGCTCGGGAAAGGGCATGTCCGGAGATGAAAATGGCAGGGAAGCGCCCCTTATCATGAATGCTATAAAGGATTCCGAGACGGGGGAAATGGTGGCTACGGATGTCATATCTGCTTCAAGGGTGGTGGCGAGGTTCAGAAATGTGGCTGAAAGGAACGGCAATGTTCTGGTCGAATTTGACATATCGGTTCCGGCGCTCATGACAGATTCGGAATGGAGGCTGAAATTCATTCCTGAGATGGAACTGGCAGGAAAGGTGTCATCCCTTGAACCTATATACATAACCGGCAAGGGATACAGGGAGGCTCAGTTGAGGGGATATGAGCGGTACATGGCTTTTCTTGCCTCCATAATCACCGACAGCTCCGAATTGGTGCATGTGGGGCAGCTGGAAAAGTTCCTTATGCGCCATTTCCCAGACACATACGCCATGAAGACAGATTCCTCATTCGTTTCCGATCCCCAGGCCGAGAACTTTTTCGGAGTGAGCCAGAAACAGGCTCTGGAGCATTATACCAGACATGTCCTGGTGTCAAGAAATGAGCGCAGGAAGAGAGACAGGGAAAAGATGTTCAGGAGATATGTAAAAGATCCCGTCATTACGGAAGGGATAAGGCTTGACACGGTACTTGTGTCAGCTGACGGGGACATCTGTTACAGATATGTCCAGCCGGTGAGAAGTTTCCCCGGCCTGAGGAAGATCATCGTCTCACTCAAGGGAGAGGTCTATCGTGACGGAGAAATGGTGCATCCGCTTGCACGGCCGGAAGACCTGGTATTCTATGTGAGTTCCCTATCTTCCCTGGTGGATGACACTCCGAGATACCGTACGAAAGTCCTGCAGCGTGTGGTTTATGACAATACGCGGGCATTCATAGACTTCCGCAAGGACAGTGCGGACATAGACACACTGCTTGAGGGTAATTCGTCAGAATTGTCCCGCGTCAGAAAATGCATTGCCGAGATCACGTCCAGGTCCGAATATGTGCTCGATTCGATGTCCGTTACCGCATCCTGTTCCCCGGAAGGGCTTTATTCCTATAATGCCTCTCTTGCAGGCAGAAGGGCGGAGTCCATATTGGAATACATAAGGAAAGACTTTCCTGACAGCCTTTCCGGAAGGCTGCGGTCGGCTTCTGTGCCGGAAAACTGGGCCCAGTTCGGACTTCTGGTGAAATCGGATACCGTATTGAGTGAGGCAAGCAGGAAACGGATACTGGCTCTGATGGAAAAGAATGACAAGGATTCTGTGGAACTGTCTTTCCGGACACTGCCGGAATACAGATATATGCGTGAGAAGATATATCCGAAGCTCAGAAGCGTGAAGTTTGATTTCTGGCTGCACAGAAGAAACATGGAAAAAGATACGGTGCATACCTCGGAACTGGATACAGTCTATATGAAAGGGGTGGAGGCTATCCGGAACATGGACTATAAGACTGCGGTCGATCTCCTCCGGCCATATCAGGACTATAACAGTGCATTGGCATATCTTTCTTCCGGATATGATGAATCTGCCCTTGCCGTCCTTTCCGGCATAAGAGACAGGACATACAGGTCAAGCTATCTTATGGCTGTCACGCTTGCCAGGCTCGGGAGAAGACAGGAGGCTGTGGAATTCTACAGAAAGAGTGCGGAGATGGAGCCGTCAATGGTCCACAGAGCCAACCTTGATCCTGAAATTGCCGCACTGGTAAGACCTGATGCACATATCATGGATGAATGAAGAAACACTTATTGTTAAACATAAAATCAAGTGCTATGAAAAAATTTTTTGTTTATGCTGCAGCAATGCTTGCAATGGCCGTATGCGGCTGCCAGGAGAAAGAGATTGCGGATGTGGCTGTCCAGTCGGAAGAAATTACGCTTGACGTGTCTGTGCCGGTCAGTGAAATGACCAGAATGACCGATGTCGGGGATGAGACTGCATTGACAGGGATACAGGCATTCGTGTTCAGAAAGGACGGATCTCTGGATGCATGGGCCTCATCGGCAGGTAACGCCCTGTCTCTTCAGTGCACTGCAGGAGAAAGGGATGTGGCTGTGCTGGCCAACAGTCCGGAAATAAAGGATATCACAACTTTTTCTGCTCTGCGGTCAAAAGTTTCCTTATTGTCAGCCAATAGCGTTGGAAGCCTTGTGATGTCCGGAACAGTTTCTGTTACCCTTTCTTCATCTTCAAGTGTGACTGTACCAGTGTCAAGAAAGGCTGCGAGGGTCTCCATTGAAAGGATTGTCACTGATTTTGCCTTGGAACAATACAGGAATGCCGAATTCAAGGTCACCGGAATATATCTGGTGAATGTTGCAGGTGATGCACCGTATTTCGGGACAGGGCAGCCTGCAGTATGGTATAACAGGATGGAGAATGCAGGAGAACTGCCTGCTCTGCTCAGCAGCGGCAATCTCTCTGTTCCGGTGACCGGACAGGTCCCGTATGAGGTTCCACACCATTTCTACTGTTACCCGAACCCGACCGTAGAGGATGCGTCTGAAACAACATGGTCTCCTAGAAAGACAAGACTTGTAGTCGAGGCCGAACTTGACGGGGTCACCTATTATTATCCTATGACAATGCCTGTGATAGAGTCCAACCATCTTTATACGGTGACTGAACTGAAAATTACAAAGCCCGGATCGTCATCGCCTGACATACCTGTCGTGAAGGAAGATGCGTCATTTGTGATTGAAGTCGAGGACTGGGATGAAGGATATTCAGGATCATTTGAAATATGATATGTCTGACCATTAAATGATGCCGATATGAAAAGAAGATTGTCGTCCGTTGTGTTTCTGTTGACGGTTTTCATCACTGTCATTGTCGCGGGGTGTTCCGTGAAGGAGGACAGGAGTGGTTGCCCGTGCCGTATGGTGTTTGATTTCAGCGGGGTGGATGAAGATGTGCATCCTTTGGTAAATCTTGATGTCACATCTGCGGACGGCATTCTTTTCCGTGATACTGTTGATATTGGAGAATTGTCCGGAGAATACGGCATAGAAGTTTCTAAAGGATGGGTGTATGCCAATGTTTATGCTGGGGCAGACGGATTCTTTTTCCCGGGTAGGGGAGTTGTCATCAGCGAGGGGATGGAGTGTCCGCCGGTCTTCTCCCATAGTGAGCGGGTGAATGCGGATTGTGAGTTTTGCGTGTGTGCGCCTGTCCTTCATAAGAATTTCTGCAATGTCACAATAAGCCTTGCCCATGAGGGCGAGGCATTCATTCCGTTTTCGATGCGCATAAAAGGGAATGTGAGCGGATATGATCTTTCGGGAAAGCCCGTGCCGGGCATGTTTGTGTTCAGTCCCGAACTCACGGATGAAGGAACCGCCTCGATCAGGATTCCGCGCCAGACTGACAGTTCCCTCAAACTGGAGATTGTGGAAGACGGAAGTGTACTCAGGGAGTTTGCTTTGGGTGAATTCATAATCGAAAGCGGATATGACTGGTCTGCCTCTGACCTTGATGATGTTGAAGTGAAGATAGACTATTCCAAGACAGATGTCATTTTCATAGTGGATGACTGGGTAAAGGAATTCAGGTTTGAGGTGATAATATGAGTCAGGGAGGAATGTCTGTTGAAAAATGCAAAAAAATGCAGAAAAGTTCTTGAATCCAGAAAAAAAGTTATATCTTTGCACCCACTTTACTGAGGCGCAGGTGGCGAAATTGGTAGACGCGCTACTCTCAGGAGGTAGTGCCAGAAATGGCGTGTCAGTTCGACTCTGATCCTGCGCACTCAAAAGAGGCCGTTCCGGAAATGATTCCGAGGACGGCCTCTTGTTTTTTCAATTCCGTCATCCATCAAGGCCCGCATTTCTGGTGATCCGAATTACATCAATTGCGGGAAGGAAATACGAAAAAAGGCGGAAGTTTTGCTCTTCCGCCTTTGTGCTCCCTCAGGGGCTCGAACCCTGGACCCCAACATTAAGAGTGTCGTGCTCTACCAACTGAGCTAAGGAAGCGTCATGAAGGGCCTTTTGCAGACCGCATCCGTGATCCGTTTGGGATTCGAACCCAAGACCCCAACATTAAAAG
>JADIMO010000107.1 GCA_017694755.1 Candidatus Cryptobacteroides merdavium | reverse complement strand
GGCATAGGCATGACCACAGTGGCATACGCGGCTGTATGCCGGAGCGGTCTCTCATTTGAAAGACAGCTCTGGATGAGGGAGGAGATAATCCCGGATCTGAAAAAACTCACGGATGCAATACATGCCGAAGGGGCAAAGGCCTCCATCCAGCTCGGGCATTGCGGCAACATGTCGCACAGGAGGATATGCGGATGCATGCCTTACGGGGCAAGCCGGGGATTCAATCTCTACTCCCCTACCTTTGTCCACAAGATGAACCATGCCGAGATAGATGAAGTCGTGGAAGCCTACGGCAATGCTGTCAGGCTCGCAATCAGGGCAGGATTCGATGCAGTAGAGATACATGCAGGACATGGATACCTCATCTCACAGTTCCTGTCCCCGTATACCAACCATCGCCGGGACGAATACGGCGGCTCCCTTGAAAACCGGATGCGCTTCATGAAAAGGTGCATGAAGGCAGTGACTGATGCAGGCAAGGACAAGGTGGCGATTTTCGTGAAGATGAACACCCGTGACGGATTCAGGGGCGGAATGGAGACAGACGAATGCATAGAAGTGGCAAAGGAGCTGCAGAAATGCGGAGCCGATGCGCTTGTACTCTCGGGAGGCTTTGTCAGCAGAGCCCCGATGTATGTCATGAGGGGGCAGTTCCCGAAAAAGGCCATCGCCCACTATATGCCGATGAGCCAATGGTGGCTGAAGCTCGGCGTCATGATCGGAGGAAAGATCGTATCGCCTACAGTCCCGTTCAAGAAGCTCTTCTTCTTTGAGGATGCCCTCAAATTCAGGAAGGCCCTTCCGGACATGCCTCTTGTGTATGTTGGAGGAGTGACATCAAGAAAGGATGCCGACAAGGTTATCGACAGCGGTTTCCAGATGCTCCAGATGGGCCGTGCAGTGCTTGAGGATACGGATTTTGTCAACAAGATGAAGGCCGACGAGAACTGCTGCAGCGGCTGCGAGCACACCAACTTCTGCATAGGAAGGATGTATTCCCTTGAAATGGCCTGCCACAAGACCTGCAAGGACATCACCCCTGCCATCGAGCGCGAAGTGCAGAAGAACATCATCCAGAATGACCGTATGGAACGTAAACTAGGATATAAATAGGAGCAGGACTTGTCCTGCGACAGTCCTCCCTGAGAGGGAGGAACAAGGTGGGTGACGCCCCTTGAAAAGGGGTTGTCGCAGAGCGACTGGGGATTAAGACATATGGATTTCGAAGAAATCCTTAACGACATTCCGACGAATTCCCTAGGCAGAGCATCATAAATTCGTCGGAATGGTGTTAAATAAGGAGGGACGGTCTGCCGCGCCGGAAGCATCCGGTGAGGAAAGTCCGGACAGGAAAGGGCACTTCACTGCGGAAAGCGCAGACGGGAGCAATCTCGTGGAAGCCGTAACAGAAAACAACCGCATCCGGTGAAGCGGTGCAACCCGCGGAGAATGCAAGGGTGAAAACGTGAGGCAAGAGCTCACGACGGGCTGTGGCGACACCGTCCGGGTACGGACCTGAAGCCTGCAAGACCAAATATACTGACAGTCAAGGGCTGCCCGTCCGATGTCAGGGGGTAGGTTGCGAAGATAAATGGCAGAATGAAACAGAAACCGGCTTACGGTTCCTCCTTTAGCCACAAAAATGGGATGACCTCCACTTTGAGTCATCCCATTTTTCTTGTTTTTCCGTGAGGTCAGTGTCTCCTATTTATCAGATTCACGAAGAATATCAAATATCAGAATCCGGGATGGATTCCCGTCATTTCACCTGTCTGCCAAGTTTCGCCTCTATCTTCCTGCGCATGTCGTATGAAAGATGAAGAGGATAGTCGGCATCAGAGACATCGAGCCATTCCTTTGCCATGTCATAGCGGCCGAGGATATAGAAGGTGACGGCAAGGTTATAGGCGGCACATGAACGCCGCTCAAGATTCCCTGTGTCAGTCAGTTTGAGCCAGATGTCCATTGCGTCCTGCCAACGGCAGTCATGGGCGGCCACTGCGGCATCGATCCAGGCCATCTGCCCGTTGTCGAAATATACGAAAGTGAAATCCTCCTCGACCCATCTGGGAAGGAAAGGTGCTCCCGAAATATTGCCGGCCTCCCTGGCAGGAGATGCCACAGCAGAAAGGGCCTTGGCCACAAGTACCGAATCGGTATCATTCCCGTCTGTATAGGCCACGGGCTTTGCGGCAGCGCTTCCGGTATATTCAAGCACCTCGTCATCCTTGTTCATCGAATCATAGACATACAGGCGAATGGAATACGGAAGGGATGCCTCGACGATATAGGCCGAATCCCTGACTGCAGGGGTCTCCACCTTCTGTGGTGCGGAAAGGGTCACTTCCCCTGTCTCCGGGGCATCAAAAAGGAAGACCACATCGCTCCCCGTGTCCATAAGGACATTCAGTACGGAGTCCTTAGAGGAATAGTCCGCACCTTCCTGCCCGTCTATATTGTATATCATGATGACCGGTTCACCGTCAAAATACTCCGCCTCGAGCCTTTGTGCAAAACCTTCCGAAACGGAGGCTATGAAAGCGGAATCCACTGCATTCCCGTTGTCCACATATGCCACTGAAAAGCTCTTATGCCCCAGTTCAAGACCGGATCTGGAAGGATGCCTCATATCCACGCTCATCATGAATGAGAGCGGACCGCAGGATGCCAACGGCAGCAGGAAAAGAATAAAAAGAAAGTTCCTCAGTTTCATGACAATACAGTTTATATGATTCAATGGCACAAGCCAGCGGCAGAACCGGAGCCGGAAGCATTTCCGCCTCAGTCGCAGACATCCATGTCTGCCGGCTCCGCTATAAGGTCATATTCATCAGCTCCGGTGATACGCACCATAATGAATTCCCCTATCATGGAATACGGCTCAACGCCGTCCATCGCCGACGGGTCATATTTCACAAGAATCTCGCCGTCCACCTCCGGACTCTCGAATTCGCTCCGGCAGACAAATACCCCGTCTGAAAAATCATCTATGATGACCTTTACCTCACTGCCTATACGGGAGCGGTTGAATTCAAGGGAAATCTCACTCTGGGCTTCCATAAGCCTGTCCCAGCGGTCCTGCTTGACTTCCTCCGACACCTCATCCCTGAAATGCTCCGCCCCGTATGTCCCTTCCTCCTCGGAATACCTGAACGCCCCGAGACGCTCAAAACGTGCTTCCTCCACAAAATCGAGCAGTTCCTTGAATTCCTCTTCGCCTTCTCCCGGATGCCCTACAATCATGGTCGTTCTCAGGACCACGCCAGGGACGCGTTCCCTCATGGTCTTTATCAGACGCCTTGTCCATGCCCCGTCCACATGACGCCTCATGTTTCCGAGCACCTTGTCTGAAATATGCTGGAGAGGAATGTCCATATAACGGCAGACCTTCGGATTATGAGCCATCTGGTCAAGCACATCCTCCGGAAAATCATCCGGATATGAATAATGTATCCTTATCCATTCTATGCCATCTATCTCCGACAGCTTTTCAAGCAGTTCGGCAAGGGCACGGCGGCGGTAAAGGTCAAGTCCGTAATATGTGGTGTCCTGGGCAATCACTATCAGCTCCCGGACTCCCTTCATCGCAAGAAGTCTGGCCTCCTCCACAAGCTCTTCCATCGGCACCGACCTGTGACGTCCCCTTATTGCAGGAATTGCGCAATACGAGCACCGCCGGTCGCATCCCTCAGAAATCTTCAGAAAGGCATAATGCCCTGGGGTTGTCAGATACCGCCTCACATT
Source organism: Candidatus Cryptobacteroides merdavium (assembly GCA_017694755.1). Taxonomy (GTDB): domain Bacteria; phylum Bacteroidota; class Bacteroidia; order Bacteroidales; family UBA932; genus Cryptobacteroides; species Cryptobacteroides merdavium. The sequence goes on along the minus strand of JADIMO010000107.1, from coordinate 4,159 downwards.
CTCCTTTTTCGGAGCAGGTTCTGCACCCAAGGCACGCACAAGCGGGGCAAAATCCCTTGCACCGAACCAGGCGTCCACCTCAGGTATCAGCTCCGGCATCTCCGAAGAATATCTCTCCGGAAGGCAGCCGAAGACGAATACTTTCCCGATGCGGCCCTCGCCCTTCAATGCGACGGCACTCAATATGGCGTTCACGGACTCTTCCTTCGCATCTCCGATGAAGGCGCAGGTATTGAGAAGCAGGATATCCACAGAGGTATCCTCATCCTGCTCGGGAACTATCTCATACTTGTCCCCAAGTTGTGCAAGGATGTGCTCCGTGTCGACCCTGTTCTTTGAGCAGCCGAGTGTGACCGCCTTGAGACGCGGCCTTTCATGCCCGGACATGCTCACTCCTCTTTCCCTGTTTCCTGTCCGGCACCATTCTCGCCGCCGTCACTTTCTCCGGCACCTTCAGCCGCAGCTTCGGCGTCAGCGTCGGTAAAATCAAGTGAAGCGTATTTCTTCAAGGCGTTGTACCACTCCACCACCTTCTTCATGTGCGAAACATAGAATCGGTCCCTGTCATATTCCGGAACAGCCTGACCGAAGAATGACTTCAGCTGCTCAGGGGCAGACTTCGCCGCAGGGGCATCATCTTCGCCGAGGACTTCTTTCATCTTGAGGAATACGTCCTTAAGCTTCAGCTCGCCGTCTTCCGTATATATTGAAATGTCAGCAAGGGTAGTAATCCTGCTGTTCATGCCGAAACAGGTCCTCTTCATGTCTGCAAGGGACTCCACTATCGCACCTGCCCTTGACTGTGAAACATAGCGGAACAGACCGCTCTGTCCCGAAATGGAAAGAATCTTTGAAAGATCAGTTTTCATGATGTTTTTACCTTTATCTCAAATATATATGCATTTATTCTCATTTTTCCACAAAATGTGCAGAAGGCTGTCAACCTTTGCGTCCAGCGCACCGTACTCCCCGTCATTTGTCAGGACAAAGTCCGCATCCGGCCTTTCAAGCCCGAGGGAAAAGGCATTCAGAAGCGGCTGCCTCGCCATTCTTCTCTCCACCTCTTCCGGAGCCGCCCCGTCCCTTTTGGAAGCCCTTGCAAGACGCACCTGATATGGGGCATCCACCAGCAGCACCTTGTCCGCCACATTCCTGAACAGAGGCTTTTCAAGGATAATCGCCGACTCCATCACCACGAACGGCACTTCTCCTGCCGCGTCATTCCAACATATTTCCCTTTCCTGCAATAACTTCCACTGGATGAAATCATCCAGGACCGCAGGATGCACCACGCTCTCCAACTTATCCAGCAGCCTCCCGTCCGAAAATATCATAGAAGCCAAAAGTTTTCTGTCCAGCAGCCCTTCATCATCGGTGATCCGGCAGCCCATGGCAGAACCTATGCGCTCCAAAAGCTCCCTGTCATTGTCGTAAAGGGCCTTTGTACGGCTGTCGGAATCATATACCGGGACACCGCGCCCTTCCAGCAGGGCGCATACGGAAGACTTTCCGCTTCCTATGCCTCCTGTGATGACAAGGGTTCTCATAACCTTTCGTTGACCACGCAGTCAAACGCTCTCGGAGTGATTTCATATCCTATGATCTCCGGCGGAAGAGCATCGGTCCTGACCGTACATTTTCCGTTCAGGGAATTCATGAAATCCTCATAATCCACATAAAACCGGACAGAACCGGTAGGATTGGAAGGAAGCGGGAAAATACATCGGAAAGTCACCTCGGCCGTCGAAGGATATATCATCAGCTCCTTGTCGGCAGGGACATTCCGGCTCTGTATCGAAACTACCGATGTAATCTCCACAAACCTCGTCACCCCCTGGGAATAGTGTACCGACTCCGATGACATTCTTATCCCTTTCACCTTTTCCAGCTTGGCCACACCATGCACATTGGAATTTATCCCGTCAAGCCTTATCGGCTCCGTCATGACCATGCCTATGTTGTCCAGATGTGCCGGCTCACCGTAAAGAACGACGGAATCCGGCTCCACTGTCATGCTCCCCTCGCCTATGTATTGGGGATCATATCTGAGAATATGCACCGGATATACCGGTACCTTCTTGTGTGTCTCGTAAGGAAATCTGAAGAAAAGCGTGTCCTTAAGGAAGTATTCCACGCTCACATTCTCACCGAATATCAGATGCGTGTACTCCTGCAGGTCATCGGAAGTCATATAGAAGATTTCCCCTCCTCCGCTGTGAAGCACGGAAGGAGTCACCTGGAGGGAAAGCGGCTTCCTGTGTTGCAGCCGGGCCGCTCTGAGGATATTGTACCCGCTGGTCTGACACCTTGCAATCACATCGTCGACATTCACGGACACGTCAGAATGCCCCTCAAGCTCACACTGGACTCTCACAGGCACCTGTATGAACTCCGAATACTTCAGAGACAGATTATGTATCAGCCATATACTAAAAGCCAACAGGAGAGAGAACAGAAACACTGTCCAATCTCTCCCGTTGAAATCCAACGACTTCAATATCTTGTTGAATATCTTTCCCATCCGTCAGTCCCGCAGCCGGGGAACAGGAAGATTACTGCTGGGAAGCAGCAGAAAAGTCCTTGACCACCGAATTCTTGTCAACCTTTATCTTCACGTTGCTGTCAACCTCCAGCAGGAGAGTTTTTTCCTTAACCTCGGCAACAGTACCGTAGATGCCCCCTATGGTGACCACCTTGTCGCCCTTCTGGAGACCGTCACGGAACTTCTGAAGTTCCTTCTGCTGTTTCCTCTGAGGACGGATCATGAAAAGCCACATCACCACGAAGATAAGGATCAGCATGATCCACATCGACCAGCTTCCGCCCGCCCCGGCAGTCTGACCGGCGGCACTGCCCGTCGCCTGCAATAAAATTGTCAGAATGTTCATTTTCAGTTTTCTCTTTTTAAATTATGTCTGTCGACTTGTCAAATTATGTCTGTCGACTTGTTTGTCATTTATAAATGTGCGGCAAACAGTCCCATTCACCACAAAAATCTTTCAAAGATACAATATCCCGGCCAATTTTGCAACCCCACAGACCGCCGGCTGCCGCACTTCAGTGTTGAAACCACACACTTCTGTACTGAACCTTCAGTCCGGAGCCCCTCCCGGTGTCAGAGAAGGCCCTTGCCGGTCTTCACGATCTCCCCTTCATTGCTCAGCTTCTGTATAAGCCTGTCCAGCAATCCGTTCACAAAAATACGGCTTTTAGGAGTCCCATAAAACTTGGAAATCTCCACATACTCGTTGATTGTCACCTTGACCGGAATGCTAGGAAAGGAAACGGCTTCAGCCAGGCCTAGCACTATCAGAGCCATGTCAGTATATACTATACGCTCCCTGTCCCAGTTGGAGACCGAGCCGGACACCATTGCGGAATACTTTTCATATCCTGTGCAGGCACTCCTGAGGAGTTTCTTCACGAAAAGCCTGTCGCTCTCCATATCCGGGCTTTTCACCAGGTCGCTCATATAGAGAGGAGGCAGAGACCATCTCTCCCCCTTGGCCAAAGCCTCAAGCGTCCTGCAGACGAAAGTCAGGGAATAGGCAAGGTCATCATTCCAGTATATGGACATGTCCTCCAATATCTTTTCAAGATCCTCGCTGTCCACAAACTCCTCCTCGAATATCTTTATGAACAGACGGCAGTCTGCGGCAAGAGAGGCATCGGACGAAGACATGTAGTTCTGATAGTATTTCTTCCCGCTCAAGGATGCGAAGACCTTTCTCAGAAAGAGGTCGTACTGATCCCAAGAAAATTTCTTCTTCTTGAAGATCTTGGTGAAATCCGGATCCGAATCCAGCAGCCTGGCAAGGGAGTTTTCGACAAATTTCATGTTCGGGTTGCGTTCCTCCTCAGTCGGATTGAACTTCCTTTTCCCTGCCTCAATCTTTTCCCTTGCAATCTTCGTCAATGGGGAAACGATGCCGAGCATGAAGATATAAAGATCCCTTGTGGCCTCACAAGACTCCTCAAGCGCCGGCTCTGCCTCCGAAAGTGAGATATTACCAGACATTATGCTGCTATACAGCACTTTGAATGCCTTGATTCTCAAAATACGTCTGTTAAGCATATATAGCAATCAAAATTTTGTGCAAAGATATACTCAATTTCAGAAAAATCATTATATTTGCAAGGTTTTACTTAAAATTTTTAC
>JADIMO010000106.1 GCA_017694755.1 Candidatus Cryptobacteroides merdavium | reverse complement strand
TTACTGCACAATACGCAGCAGCTCAGGACCAGGCTGCCGCTGAAGAAACAACTGCAACCGAGGCTGCAGCCCCTGCTGCAAGCGAGGCTGGCTCACTCGCTGACCTTGTAGCTGCCACATCACAGGATGTCCCTCTTCACCAGCAGCTGAAGACCCAGTTCATTGACGGTGGCCCGGGCTTCATGTCCCTGATCGTGCTGTGTCTCATCCTCGGTCTCGCAGTCTGCGTAGAGAGGATCATCTACATCAGCCTTTGCAAGACCAACACGAAGAAACTTCTTGCCAAGATTGAGGAAGCGCTCAAAAACGGCGGTGCAGAAGCTGCCAAGGAAGTATGCCGCAACACACGCGGACCGGTAGCAAGCATTTTCTACCAGGGTCTCCTCCGCATGGACCAGGGCATTGAAGTGGTTGAAAAGACCATCGTTTCCTATGGTTCTGTACAGATGAGCCTCATGGAGAACGGACTTTCATGGATCGGCCTCTTCATTTCAGTAGGACCTTCTCTCGGATTCTTGGGAACAGTCGTAGGTATGGTACAGGCATTCGATGCCATCCAGGTTGCAGGTGACATTTCTCCTAATGTCGTTGCAGGCGGTATGAAAGTGGCCTTGATCACCACAGTCGGCGGTCTTATCGTGGCCATCATCCTCCAGATTTTCTACAACTACATCGTTTCAAGGATTGATGCCATCTCCATTGAAATGGAGGATACCTCAATCACCCTTGTAGACATGTTGACAAAATATCAGGAGAAAAAATAATCATCAGCAATGAAATATTCCAGAATCATAAAAATCGTACTGTGGGTTTTGATGGCAGTCAGCGTCGCCATCGGAGTCTGGGGCTTTGCCGCCGACTTCAATGACGCATCGGTGAATGCGCTTCTCAGATGGGCATATGTGATGGTAGGCATCGCCATAGGAGTAGCCGTGGTCATCGGATTTGCAATTGCCGTCATAAACAACCCGAAGAGCCTTGTCAAGATGCTCATATATCTTGTAGGCTGCGCAGTGATTGTAGGGGTTGCCTACGCCCTTGCAAGCGGTGACCCTCTGGTGGGTTACATTGGCACCCAGCCTGAGGCAAGCACACTGAAAATGACTGACACAATACTGAACCTTGCATATATTGCATGCGGAGCAGCTATACTTGCCATCTTCTTCGGAGCATGCTTCTCGGCTTACCGTAACAGAAAATAACGACATATCAATATGGCAAAGAAATTACCAGAGATAAATTCAAGTTCAACGGCCGATATCGCGTTCCTGTTGCTGTCGTTCTTCCTTATGACATCCAACATGGAGCAGAATTCGGGGCTGCAGCGCCGTCTGCCGCCTATGCCGGATGAAAACCAGAAAGTCCAGAACCAGCAGATCAACCGCCGCAACATCGTTGTGGTCAAAATCAACTCTGCTGACAGACTTATGGCTGGGAATGAGCCTATTGATGTAAGCCAGTTAAACTTCAAGATCAAGGAATTCCTTGTCAACGCAAACAATGATCCGAAGCTTCCGGAAAAGGAACTGAAGAATATTGAAGGATTCGGACAATATGAGGTTTCAAAAGGGGTCATCTCTCTCCAGAACGACCGTGGTACAAGCTACCAGGCATACATTGCCGTACAGAACGAGATCGTGAGGGCAATCGATGAACTCCGTGACGAATTCGCCAAGGCGAATTACGGCAAGCCTTACCTGAGTCTTGACGAAGACAAGCAGAAGATCGTGAGAGAGGCTATTCCGCAGAATATTTCTGAGGCTGAGCCTAAGGACGTAAGCAAAAGATAAAGGAGGTTGAAAAAATGGCAAAATTCGGAAGAAGCGGGAAAAAAGATGTACCAGGACTGACAACTGCGTCAATGTCCGACATCGTTTTCATGTTGCTGTTTTTCTTTATGGTGACCACACAGCTGAGGGAGACCGAAAACAAGGTAATGGTCAAACTTCCTGAAGCATCGCAGTCAGCCAAACTTGAAAGGAAAGACCTCGCAGCTTACATCAATGTAGGCCCGCCGGTACACCATCTGCAGGCTATATACGGAAACGACGCCAAAATACAGCTCAACGACTCATTCAGGTCAATTGAAGACATCCGTGACTTCATTGCTACTGAAAGGGAGTCGAAGAGCGAGGCGGACAGGCAGTTCATGACAGTTGCCATCAAGGCCGATGAAAACGTGAGAATGGGTATCATCACAGATATCAAACAGGAGTTGAGAAGATGCTCAGCACTGAAGATCATGTACTCGGCAAGAAAGCCGGCAAAAGACTGACATGAATCAAGTACATTAAAAAAAGCAACCCATCTGGGTTGCTTTTTTTGTGTGCATATATGCAGGAACGGGGCCCAAAATGTCAATGAATCATTTTTTGCACATGGCGATATGCCACATAAGAGAAAAAAGAGTAAATTTGCAGGCAGTAAAATGAAGAGCGGAAAAGCTATGACAAGAACCATCATTACAAAAGCTACGGCAGCGATATTACTGGCCGTAACACTGACAGGCATCATATCCTGCAATGCCAGCAGAAACACCACGAAGCAAGATCAAGCACCGGCAAAATATGTTTTCCTTTTCATAGGCGACGGAATGGGTGCAGCACAGGCAGCGACAGCTGAATCCTACCTCTCATATCTTAACGGGAAACTTGGAGGGGAAAAATTATGTTTCACCGGATTTCCAGTCCTTGGCAGCTGCACGACATACTCAGCAGATCATCACATAACATGCTCTTCAGCATCCGGCACGGCAATCTCATGCGGGACAAAGACCAACAACGGATACCTCGGAGTAGACCCGGCCGGCAACAGGCTAAGAAGCATAGCATACGACCTGAAAGACGAGGGATATAAGATAGGCATAATGTCATCAGTGCCAGTGAACCACGCGACACCGGCATCTTTCTATGCGCACAACCTTGACCGAGAAGACTACTACAACATAAGCCTTGAAATCCCGGAAAGCGGCTTCGACTTTTTCGGCGGCTCAGGCTTCCTGCAGTACAGCGGCAAGGACAAGACATCCGAACCGACTCCTGAAGTGCTTGAAGAAAAGGGATATACCGTATGCTTCGGAGAAAAGGAATTCAGGGAGGAGATGGATTCAACGGAGCATATCGTATTCATACAGCCAAGCGGCAAGGAAGGCAACCCTGAAAACTATGAGGTAAACGGACCGGAAGAAGAAGATTCCAGACTCGCCGAAATGCTGCAGACCTGCGTTGATTACTTTGGCGACAAAGAGCCGTTCTTCATAATGTGCGAGGGAGGAGAGATAGACTGGGCTGCACATGACAATATGGCAATGCCGATGGTGGATGCCATACTCAGATTCAACGAAGCCGTTGCAACAGCATACAGCTTCTATGAAAAACACCCGGATGAGACTCTCATAATCGTGACTGCCGATCACGAGACTGGCGGAGTGACACTCGGGAGCAACGGAACAAGCACCATAAACTGGAAAGAGATATCAGAAGCATACAAGAAAGACGGAGAACCGGCATCGGCCACAGAAAACAAAAGACTGAACGATGCTGCCGGAATAGGCTGGACAACAAACAACCATACCGGAGCACCGGTTCCTGTATATGCTGTCGGAAAGGGCTCGGAAAGATTCTCAGGAAGGCTCGACAACACAGAGATCAAGGGACGCATTCTGAACAGGGAATAATCCAGACGGCAAAGATTCAAAAGATTCAAACATAAACAAAAGCATAAAAGCAATGGAAAAAGTCATCAGAACCAAAGTCAAGGATCTGCTGCAGAGCGATCCGGGCAGGAAAGTTACAGCCAAAGGATGGGTAAGGACAAGAAGAGGTAACAAGAATGTGTCTTTCATCGCCCTAAACGACGGTTCTACGATCAATAACATACAGGTGGTAGTGGACATGGCTTCCTTTGACGAGGAAATGCTCAAGAAGATTACCACCGGAGCCTGCATCCGCGTGACAGGAGACCTGACTGAATCACTTGGAAGCGGACAGAAAGTAGAGATACAGGCCAAGGAAATCGAAATATACGGCGAAGCCGACCCTGCAGTCTATCCTCTGCAGAAAAAGGGGCACACACTTGAATTCCTGAGAAGCATCGCACACCTCAGACCAAGGACAAACACATTCGGAGCCGTGCTGCGCATAAGACACGCAATGGCATTTGCCATCCATAAATATTTCAACGACAAGGGTTTCGTATATCTGCATACCCCTCTCATCACAGCCTCAGACTGCGAAGGTGCAGGAGAAATGTTCCAAGTGACCACGCTCGACCTCAACAACCCTCCGCGCAGGGAAGACGGCAGCATCGACTACAGCCAGGACTTCTTCGGAAAACAGACGAGCCTGACCGTAAGCGGACAGCTTGAAGGAGAACTCGGGGCAATGGCACTCGGTGAAATCTATACCTTCGGTCCTACTTTCAGGGCAGAGAACTCCAACACCCCGCGCCATCTGGCGGAATTCTGGATGATAGAGCCGGAAATGGCCTTCTATGAAATCGAAGACAATATGGAGCTTGCAGAAGATTTCATCAAATA
>JADIMO010000105.1 GCA_017694755.1 Candidatus Cryptobacteroides merdavium | reverse complement strand
ATGTGGGGTGCGATGGCGCCGATTTCTAAATTTGTCATGGACGGAGGGCTTGTGGACGCCGTGACGGTGACGGATGTGCGGATTTTCGGGGCGGCCCTGCTGTTCTGGCTTGTTTCCCCTTTCATGAAAAGGGAGAAAGTCGAAAGAAAGGATTTTCTCAAGATTTTCGGAGCTGCCATGTTTGCCATAGTGCTCAATCAGGGGGTATATATTTCAGGCGTGTCCATGACTTCGCCCGTAGATGCATCCATCATCACCACATCCCTGCCTATTGTCACAATGCTGCTTGCTGCAGTCATTCTCAAGGAGCCCATTACTTCCCGCAAGGCCATCGGTGTGCTTCTCGGGGCCTGCGGCGCACTTCTTCTGGTCTTCGGAAACCGTCTGATGCCAGGTTTCCATGCTTCGGACTCTTCATCGGCCTCATCTAATGTATGGGGGGATCTCCTCTGCTTTTTCGCCCAATGCTCATACGCCACGTATCTGGTGATTTTCAAGGATATAATTGTCAAGTATTCTCCTGTCACCCTGATGAAATGGATGTTTACCTTCGCCTCGGCGGTCATGCTTCCCCTGTCATCCGGCAGGTTCTTTTCGGAGCCCTGGGGAGCTGTGCCTGCCGGACAGTTCGCCGGACTCGGGTTCATTCTTTTCTGCGGCACATTCCTGTGTTACTTTCTGGTGCCGCTGGGGCAGAAGACCCTGCGTCCGACTCTTGTGGCAATGTACAATTATCTGCAGCCTGCAGTTGCAGCTTTTATAGCAGTCATTTGGGGAATGGACTCGTTCAATATAATAAAGGTTGTGGCAGTCATCCTTGTTTTTTCCGGAGTGCTGATGGTAAACAGGAGCAAGTCAAGGGCGGATTCGGAAAAAGCCATGAGAAAAGTATCCGGAGATTCCGGTGCAGATCCATATTCCGACGTGATGTGATGATTCCTAAAAATATTTCAGAAGAAATGCGTAAAAAGATTGTAGGGAAAGGTATTGATCCGGCATTCATGGACAAGCACAGGGCTGCGCTTTTGCGGCGGCATCGGCAGGTCATATATTTGAATGATAGGGAACTGGAGGCGATTGACCGTTATTGCGTCCAATACGGCGTCAGCTCAAAGTCGGTTCTTTTCCGGGAAGCAGTGATGGAGAAGGTGCTCTCATGTCTGTCGGACAGCCATCCCACATTGTTCTGATTGTCATATTCCGGCCTTGTCATATTCCGGCAGAAAAAAGTTGGAATTATGAATTTTTCCGATTAATTTTACAAAAATTGTTTGTGCATAATTTATGCTTTGACAGGCTGCATCCGTGGTATCCCCGATAATTTTGCCCGGATGTATGTTTCAGGGCATATCCATTCATTTATTAGAACAGAAGATGAAAAGAATTTTGGCGATTTTGACCGGAGCGTTGCTGCTGGCTGCCTGTGTCAATGAGCAGGACCCGACCGTCCCGGTCATAAGCATCATTGAGGCTCCTGATGAGTTTACATCTGAAGCCCAGAGGGGTACAATCACCTATAGTATTACTGACAAGCATACCGGAGCCGAAGTCAGTCTGGCTGTCGACGCCGTTCCTTCGGCGGACTGGATTTATGATGTGGATGCTTCCTCGCCCGGGTCCGTAGTATTCAGCATAGGGGAAAATGACTCGGAGAATCCCAGAACTGCATCCGTGTCCATTGCTGCACCCGGGGCCGAGTCTGTGAGCGTGTCCGTGTCGCAGGAGGGCCGTTCCGGCTCCTCTGCAGTTCAGGGCTTTGCCATAGAAGTGACGGATATAACGGCATTTGAGGCAACAATTAAGGTGATTCCTGAAGATCCGGAGATGACATATCTTCTCCTGACAGGTACAAAGGAGGAAATTGACGCATACGAATCGGACGAGGAACTCATACAATACAATCTTGATCTGTTCTCCTCAATTGCCGAAACCTACGGATATTCTCTTGAAATGCTCCTTGAAGATGTGCTGTTGCGCAGCGGGGAGACGGTGACGACAATGGATACTTTCCTCCCGGATACCGACTATTATATTTATGTGTATGGGATGGGAAAGGACGCAGTGCCGGTGACTGCGGTCTTCAAGGAGCCGTTGAGAACTGCTCCGGTTCCATGGTTCGATGAAGATATTGCAATCACATTCCCGGAAGTCGGGACAAGAAACATTTCGGCAGTCTTTACTCCGGGCTCCGCATCGTTCAGGTACCTGGCCGGCAATCTTACTGCTGCTGAATACGATACCTATGGCGATGACAAGATTGTCCCGACAATGATTACGGAGATCCAGTATGTGATAAACATGTATGCCGGCCTCGGCATTGAAAAGACCTGGGCGGACTTCACTTACAGCGGACCGATACAGATTGATTCCCCGAATCTCTATTCCGGCAGCGAATATGTATATTACGCGTTCGGTGTTGACAACGGCTATCAGGCGACTCCGTTGTCGGTGGAGCGCAAGAAGACGCTTTCTGTTGAAGTGACTGATGACTGTAAATTTGACATGAGGCTTGTTGAGGCGGGACCGTACGAGGCTACCTTGTCGGTGTCTCCTTCATCCGATGACACAAAGTATTTCATCACAGTGTTTGAAGACGCCTCTGTGGCGGGACTTTCTCCGGAGGTCATAGCCGATGCCTGTATCAACGGCATGCAGACGGAGCCGGGCTGGGTTTCCTCCCTGTTTTCCGGATACCGTGAAGAGACTTTTGACGGCCTTGTCCCGAATTCAGGATATACATTTGTGGCTTTCGGGGTTGATGAAAAGGGAGAAAGAACAACTGATGTCGGCATCTTCAAGTTCAGCACTGCGGAAGTGCCCCGTTCGGACATGACATTCAGAGTGTCTGTGGAGTCTGCCGATTATTCGTCGATCACCGTGAACGTGTCGCCTTCGTCTCAGGACGAGACTTATGTCATGGGAATCATTACGGAGGCCCAATACCAGTCTCTGGGGAGTGATCCGGATGCAGTCGCTGAAGATGCATGCCGAAACAATACGGATCATGCCCTGTACCAGAATCAGGGGGAAGTGAGCCAGAGAATCTATTATGACTATGACTATGATTTCGTACGGCCCGGTACTGTATATTATGTCTTCGTATTCGGATGCAGCTACTGGAACCAGACGACGGATGTCACGCTCGTAAGATGCGAGACGCCGGAAAGGGAAGCCAGCGATGCCTCTGTCAGAATTGATGTGACCGTGTATGACGGGAATGACCTGGTAGAGTTTGATCCGGAGAAATATCCGGCCTCGACATGGTCTGACATTGCGGCTCTGCGCATAGAGTTTATACCGACCTCCGGCACAGACCATTGGTATGGATGGATAGAGGAGCGCAGCGCCGAATATATGCAGGGACTGAATCCTGATGTGCTGCTCGGCGCCATCAAGGCAAACGGCTCCAGATTCCCGGGGACATCTTCCGGAGTGTCTGTCCTCGGTGTTCCGTGGAATTATTCGAACTGTGCGGCACTGGCTCTCGGGGTGGACGCTGACGGCAAGGACGGAGACCCTGTAATTGTCAGTCTTGAGGCAGACAGATCGCAGATTGCGGAATTTGAACCGGAACTGTTCTCCGGCTCTTCATCAGCTTCTTCAGTGCCGCTCTCATCATCATTCACGGCAGCAGAAAGAGTCCGTGAGGCAAGGGGAAATGCTGTCATCAGGGAGTATGTGCCGAAAAGATATCTGCTTGCTCCGGAGGATGTTGAAGCTGTGACTTCAGGACGGTCTGCAGCGGCTGGTGAGATACGTTCTCTGAAAGAAATTGCGCGCGAAACGGTCGCGGCTATGCTTGAGTCCAGAGGCGAAGCTTTGCCTGAAGCCGCCGGCATCTGATGTCCTCTCCCGATATAATCCTATTGTAAAATTGACATAAAACTGACGAGTATGAAAACCAAAGTTTTTTTTGCATCCGCGCTTGCGCTGGTGCTTGCCGGATTAATTTCCGGATGTAATGCCGATGACCTGCAGGAAAAGACTGCCGTGCAAAAGGTCTCGCTTTCCCAAAGTGAACTTACCCTTGATCTCGGGGCTGCTGTTCGTCTTGAGGTTGTTGTTGAGCCTGAAAATGCCGACTATGACTCAGTGGAATGGATTTCCAGTTCTGAATCTGTGGCAACTGTAGACGATGACGGTCTCGTGTCGGCTGTCGGACTCGGAGACGCCGTCATCACGGCGCGGGCCGGCGGGCAGATGGCGCAGTGCAATGTGACTGTAATCAAGCCTGAGGTCACGGAAATTACGCTGGACTGTAATGAAAAAGATATTCTCATAGGAGAATCATTTGATATCACGGCTTCCTACAAGCCGGAAAATGTACCTGACGTGACGATTGTATGGAGCAGTTCCAATGCTTCTGTGGCCAATGTGACGCAGTCCGGGCATGTGACCGGAAACGGAGTTGGCGAAGCTGTCATTACGGCGTCTGTCGGGGATGTGTCGGCGAAATGTACAGTCAATGTACTGCCGATAGAGGCCGAATCTGTCACACTGAACAAGTCGGAGCTTACTCTTGAAGTTTCTGACAGCGAAAGGCTTACTGCAACTGTAGGGCCGGTGAACACAACAGACAAGACTGTGACATGGAGCAGCTCCGATGACAAAGTCGCGACTGTCAGCTCCGACGGGACAGTGACTGCGGTATCTCCTGGAACTGCCGTAGTGACGGCAACATGCGGAAAGGCTTCAGGCACATGTAATGTGACGGTGACAGAGATGACGGGTACGAGATACAAGCTTGGTGACACATACACGACTGAGGACGGCAAGACCGGATTCGTATTCTGGATTACCGACAACGGCAGGCATGGAAAGATCCTGTCAACAGAGTCCTTGAACATGTTCACAGTTGTATGGAGTACTGAAAATGAACTCGTGGGAGCGTCCAGCCTTGACGACGGCCGGGCCAATACTGAGAAGGTCTGGTCAATGCCTAATTATCCTGATGCATATCCGGCATTCAAGTGGATAGACGACAATTTCGGACAGGACTGGTATATGCTTTCACAGGAAGAGGTCGCGGACTTCTTCAAGAATCTGATCAATGACCCGAACTTCAAGTCATTGCTCAACAGCAATGGGATTTACCCTGCTTCAATGGATACTTCGACAGAAAGAAGCTCCGGAGAATATGTGTACCTGACCTATACTTCTTATAACAACACCTATTCTGTCTCCACCTGGCCGAAAGGCGGATCCGAAGGTTTGGGAGTGTGGGAAGTCAGGGCTGCATATGAATTCTGATAATTTTTTCCCGAAATTCTTGAGATGAATCGTTTTGTATGGATGCTTGTTCTTCCGGTGCTTTTCCTGGCAGGCTGCAGAGAGTCGGAGGATTTTGTGCCGGAAGTGATTTTTGAAGAGACAGCGGCTTTTTCTGCCGACGGCGGAGAATTCAGCATATGCTTCTCAATAAAGAATCCGTTTGAATATGCCATAATGAGGTGCCGTTCAGACCAGGAGTGGGTGCATGACATCGAATGCCTTGATGACAGGATTGTCTTTGTCATGGACAGAAATACAGGTCTTGAACACAGAAGTGCACACCTGACTGTCACTTATCCGGAATGTCCGGACATGGTACTTACTCTGACGCAGGATGCCTATGACCAGACGGGAGGCATGAAAATCGACATATCCGTGGAACTTGAGGGTGCCCGGAGTGCTGTGGCCAGCTTCAGTCCGCTGGACTCGGAGCAGACTTATTACACGGGGTGTACGCTTAAGTCAGACATTGACTCGTACGGTTCCGATGCGGCTTTCATGGATTCTCTGGTGGAGCAGATGAGGCAGGAGGCCGAGTCAAGCGGACTGAGGCTGAACGCCGTGATAAGGAAATATGTGGTGACCGGGGAGTCTTCACAAAGATTCGACGGCCTCCAGCCCGAAAGCGACTATTGTGCCTTTGCCTTTTCCCTTGACATAGACGGCACATTCGGAGACAATCTGACTGTGGAGGAATTCCGCAGCGGAGGATATGATTATCCGGATGCCGGCTTTGATATAACCATTTCGTCTGTCAGGCAGAATTCCGCCGAAGTCACGGTCACTCCGGACTTTCCGCAGCTGCAGTACTATATGGGTGTGGTCCCGGTATCTGACTACGAGAATTCCATGGGCTCTGACGAGCTTCTTGTCGCATCCGTGGTGCAGGAATGTTCTGCACTCATAGAATATTATGCTTCATTCGGAATTACATGGACTTTCTCAAACTTTACGGAGACAGGGCAGCATAGTGAAAAGTTCACGGGGCTTATTCCGGCAGAAGAATACTATGCCTTCGCCTTCGGGCTGGATGAGGCCGGTTTCGCGACGACACCGGTGACCAAAACCAGATTTTCCGCAAATGAAGTCGAGATTACCGATGACTGTACATTTGATCTGACATTCTCGGACATAACATCGCAGTCATTTGATGTTACGGTTGTGCCTTCGGACGCCGGCACAAGATATTATGTCTATGTGGCCGAGTCCAAAATCCTTGATGCAAATTCTGCCGAGGATGTCGCTGCCCTTCTCATCAATATGGCCGACAACAACGGCATAAACTGGGACGGCACCTTGTATATATGGACGGGGGAGAGGACTCTTGATACAGCGGAAGACCTGAATACGGTGCAGCTTCAGGCTGACACGGAATATACGGTTTTTGTATTCGGAGTCAGCAATGAAGGTGAAAGGACCACGAAGGTGGCATACGCCTCATGCAGGACTGCGGAAGTGGGTGTCTCTGACATGAATATAACACTTTCCGTCAGTGACCTGAAGCCGGGGAATGCCACAGTCACATACACACCGGACACAGGGGATTACTACTTGTACGGTTGTGTCTCCGAATCTGAATATGAAAGTTATCCTTCGGATGCCGCCTTCATGGATGCAATGGCGGGACAGCTCCTCGGATATGGCATTGTTCCTGTCAGCGGACAGCATACGGAGTATTATGACGGAAGTACACTCAGTGCCGGCACTGATTATATCGCTTATGCTTTCGGATATTCCGGCGGTGTAAATACCGCCTTGTTCAAGGCCGGCTTTTCCACGCCTCAGCGGCAATTCTCATCTGCTTCATTGGTAATTTCCTATGAGATAATAGACGGGAATGATGTCTATCAGGAGGATCCTGTCCGTAACGAGGATTTCAAGAACAAGGCTGCCGTTGTCTTTACGATAGCGCCGGACGGAGCTGATTCGTGGTTCTTTTCCGGCTTCGGCAACAGCCTGAGCTATCTTCAGGCAATGGATACGGAAGAACTGTTCTATTCTATCTATACGAATGGCCGCGGAAATTACAATAAGACGACGGTGAGGTATGCCGTTGCGTGGAACTCTGTCCTCTGCGGAGCCGGCTACGGGATTGATACCTCCGGCAATGAAGGCAGGCCTGTGCTGGTTGAGGTGCAGGTGCCTCCTTCTGCAGCATATCTGGACTGACACACAGACATTGATTTATATTAATTATAGCAAACAGATATTAATTATAGCAAACTGATGAAAAAATTCCTATATCTTTTTCTGATTCCTGCCCTTGTGCTGTCCGGCTGTGCGCAGGAAGAGCTTTCTCCGGTCCTGGTGGTGGAGACTCCCGCACCGCTGGCCTTCAACAGTACCGAAGGTGTCATAGTATATGAAGTGCAGAATGCGGAAAGAGGCATATCAGTGGACGCCAGGGCCGATCAGGACTGGATTCATGATTTCGATTATTCCAGTGACGGGGAAATCCGCTTTGCCGTTGACCGCAATGACGGAAGCGGCATAAGGAATGCCATGGTGACTGTGACATACGGTCCTGTTGAGCCTGTCATCGTCACCGTCAAGCAGCTGTCTGTGGCGGAAAGCGGTTCTGCGGCCATCATAGTGGAATCGGAGACTCCGCTTGAGGCGGAACCTGACGGCACAGAGGTGCTCATTGAATATGAAGTGGAGAATTATGTCACCGGACAGGAGATAACTGCGGAGGCTGATGCAGAATGGGCAAATCATTTCGAATATCCTGAGTACGGCGTAATCAAGATTTTCCCGGAAGTCAATTTCTACGAGTCCGGCAGAAGCGCAAACATAACGTTGAGTTATCCGAATGCCGAGCCTGTTGTCATCGAGCTGATTCAGAAGCCTGCGGAGTCTGTGGATGACAGGTTCGTCATAAATGTCACCGGAGTGACGGAAGTGGAGGCCACGGTCTCATGGTTTCCTGATGACAAGAACATGACTTATGTCAACGGTCTTGTCCCTAAGTCTGTCTTTGATGAATATGAAGGCGACTATGACAGGTATATCCGCGATGACATCGATTATCTCAAGTCCGAGGCTTCCCGGCTTGGTGTGGAGTTGTCCGTATATCTGGAGGGCGTGCTCCAGAAAGGGGATAAGGGCGTGAAATGGAGCAGTCTTGACCCCGGCACCGAATATTGTGCGTATGCCTACGGGCTGGATACGGATGCTGACATTCTTACCAGAATGACTGTTGTACGCTTTTCCACAAAGTCCCCTGAACAGCTTGACTGCGACTTTGAGTTCAGTCTTGAGAGCAGCACGGATTCAGATCTGTCCGTGCGGGTGATTCCGTCGAATGAGAATGTCAGATATTATACAGGAATAATATCCAAGGCGGATTACGAGACTGCAGGAAGCGACCAGGCCATAATGGATGAGATTGTAGACTACATTGAGGAGGAAATCTGGATAGCGCAGTTGTTCCAGGTGTGGAAGCAATGGTCGGATTTCACACAGCTGGGCGAGTATATTGTTTCCGCTGAAAATCTTTTTTCCGATACGGATTATTATGCCTATGCATTCGGACTTGAGGACCAGGGGCTGATTACAACAAATTTCCAGAAGGCTCCGTTCACTACAAATGCGCATCAGATTACGGATGACTGTACATTTGAAATCTCCTCTGAGGTGACTACATCATATATGGCGGATTTCGACATTGTGCCGAGCGACCCGTCCACAAAGTATTATGTAACTTGTCTTACCACTGAATATTTTTCATCATATTCGAGATCTGATCTGGCGACTATTCTCATCAATGAGGCCAATTCATACGAATATGACTGGATGAACGGCGAGTACACATTCTCCGGAGAGCAGCATCTCAATTCATACAGGGACTTGGGCATCAATCCTCTGGATCCTTCTACCAATTATACTCTTGTCCTTTTCGGAGTCGATGCCGACGGACGGAGGACAACGGATGTCTATTATGAGCAGTTCCGCACGGATGTCCTTGTCCCGTCGGACATGACATTCGGGCTTGGAGTGACAGATGTCAAGACTTCTGAAGTGACACTTACCTGCGAGCCATCCAGGGATGACGAGCTGTATGTCCTGGGCTGTATGCCTGTGGAAAGATATGAGGAATATGGTTCCGATGAAGCCGCGATTGCAGCTGTGGTCGAGTATTGGAGCAACAGCAGCATGTATTATGTGACATATTCGGGCCAGAAGAACCTTCCGACCCAGATAGACCTGTTCTATAACAGCATAAAGCCGAATACCGATTATTATGTCATGGCGTTCGGCTACATGGGGGCTGTTACCACCGGATTGACCAAAGTACGCTTCACCACGCCTGGCTCTGATATCCCGGTGAGTGACGCTTCTGTGGACATCAGCTATGAAATCCTTGACGGGGATGATCTTGTGAGAGACGATCCTTATACTTATCCTCCGGAACTGTGGAGTGACAATGCCGGAGCCAAGATTACGATAACTCCGGGAGAAGGTACTGCCGGATGGTACTTCGTGACATTCACCAACAGCTTCAGCGAGATTTATCTGATGCCGACAGACCAGCTCATTGAAGAAGTCAAGCGATACGGCAGCTACAAAAAGACTGAAGCTCTGGTGAGGATGTCCTGGAACTCAAGCATTGTTGCCGTGGCCGTCCCTGAAGATGCCGAAGGCATCTGCGGAAAACCGGTGATAGTCGAGATTGTCGCAGCGTATGGCGCCATGTCTCCATATTCGGTGCCTCTTGAATTCAGACCTCTCGAGATAGCTTCTCCGGATTTGACGCCGCACAATGTCTCCTCTCCAAGACAGTTTGAACTGAAAGGCTACAAGACTGCCACGAGAGAAGACTTCAATGCAAGGTTCGGAGTACAGCCGAGGCCGGAAGGCATTGCAGAAAAACCGGAAAGGATGCTCTTCGGCGAGGGCGGAGAGTCTGCGATGTAGTCAGAAGTCCTCAGCTTCGGAATAATTTAATGAACGGGATGGCCGCGGCCATCCCGTTTTATTTGTTTGGAATCATCAGGGTACTCTTTTCGTATGCTCTGCGTCACACTCAGGCGGCTGTATGGCCGTGATGTTTTTTGTAGTACAGGGCTACCGGCAGACGGGCTATCAGATAGCCGGCCGCAGCTATACAGACAGAAGTGAGCAGAATGTCCTGCAGAATGAATTGTTTACAGAAAACGGGGATAAGCTTGACGGCTGATCCCCGTTTTTGTCTCTTGTCAAAGTTTCCTGTTCTTGTATGATTCGATGCACGAAGGGATGATCTTATGGTAGTCCTTGCTCTTGTACAGTGGGGAGGATATGATGAGGTCTGCTGTACTCCTGTTTGTCGCAAACGGGATGTTGTAGAGTGATGCCAGGCGTACCAGGCTCATCACATCGTTCTGATGGCCCTGCATGATCAGGTTGTCGCAGAAGAATACCAGCA
>JADIMO010000013.1 GCA_017694755.1 Candidatus Cryptobacteroides merdavium | reverse complement strand
TCGGAGCCGAGGCTGATTGCCTCTCCTCCGAGTTCCTTGAAGCGGAGCAATATGTGCCTGTCAAGGACGGGGGTGCGTCCCTTATAGTCCTGATAGGTCTTGGTATTGATTTCTATGGCTTTCCCATTTTCCGCAAGGTATTTCAGAATGGCGTCGAATATGTCACCGAAATCCTTGTACAGGATGCTTGCCTGCGGGTATGGGGCGTATCTGGCCACATAGTCGTAATGACCCATGATGTCGAAGTCTCCAAGCCACGTCATTTCTTCGTATATGGTTTCGAGGTAGTGCCCGTATGCGGTTTTCCAGTCTTTGCCTTCATAATAGCCGCCGTAGAACGGGTCCGTGTCATCAAGGTAGTGGACAGAGGCAATAACTTCGTCGAAGGAGTTTCCGGACAGGAATTCCCTTATTCTGTCCCTGCAGTTTTTCTGCATCCCGATTTCGACTCCTTTGAATATTCTGAACTGCGGGCCGGAGTCTTGTCCGGTCCTGCCGCCTGTGCCTTGTATGATTTCAATATTGCCGTCATGATGCGGCTCCCCTGGGGATATCACTTCATTGACCCTGTCTATTTCTGCCTGCTGGGCCTTCACGTCAAATGTTTCCGGAACCAGATTCTCGAATGCGGCCTTCATCGGCGGTACATAAAAGTCACAATGGTCCGTGAAACAGATACCTGCAAGCCCTTTGTCCCGGGCTGCGGCAGCGGATATTTCCACAGATGTCCTTTTGCCGTCAAATGAGAACTGGCTGTGGTTGTGATTGTCGTATAGGATGTACATTTCGTATTTGTCCATTATGTCTGTTCTTCTGATCCCGGAAAGGGTGTCATGTATTTAAGTGGCGCGGGAGCGTGGCCCGCTCATCTTGAAATTGAAGATTGTCTGCTCTCATGGCAGAGAATCTTGCATTATCAGCTCAGGCCATCTATCTCCCCGTCTTTTATGTCGATGTGCAGGGCCTGAGGCCTTTTCGGCAGTCCCGGCATACGGATTATGTCCCCTGCGATAGCCACGAGCATTTCCGCCCCGGTGTTTATAACGATGTCCTTGATGCTGAAATTGAAGCCTGACGGGGCTCCGTATTTGGTGCTGTCCTGTGAGAACGAATATTGTGTCTTGGCTATGCACACCGGAAAATGCGAGATGCCCATTTCGTTTATCATCCTTATCTTGTTCCTTGCTGTCTTGCCTATGGACACGGAGCCGGCCCCGTATATGTTCTTTGCTATGCTTTCTATCTTGGATTCCACGCTGCGGTCATCGTCGTATGTGAATGCGAGCGGACCGGAAGGCTGTTCATCTATCGTTCTGACCACAAGCCGTGCTAGTTCTTCTGCTCCCTTTCCTCCTTCGCAGTAGGCGTTGTTGACGGCAAATCCCACTCCGGCTTCCATGCAGTGTTCCCTTACCATATTGATTTCTTCCTCCGTGTCGGAAGCATATCTGTTGAAGCATACGACCACTGTCTGTCCGAATGCCTTCAGATTCTGTATGTGCCTGTCGAGGTTGGCGAAGCCGCGTCTCAACCCTTCCGGGTCAGGGGCGTCAATCTTGTCCTCGGACACGAACCCGTGCATCTTCAGTCCTCTCAGGGATGCGACAAGCACGGTAAGCACCGGGTGCAGCCCGCTTTTGCGGCATTTTATGTTGAAGAACTTCTCTGCTCCGAGGTCTGCCCCGAAGCCTGCTTCCGTGACAACATAGTCTCCGAATGTCATAGCCATCTTTGTTGCCATCAGTGAGTTGCATCCGTGTGCAATGTTGGCGAACGGCCCTCCGTGCACAAAGGCCGGGGTGCCTTCCGTGGTCTGGACAAGGTTCGGATGTATCGCATCCTTAAGCAGGACGGTTATTGCCCCCGCCACTCCGAGATCCTTGACCGTGAACGGCCTGTTGTCGAATGTCAGTCCGAGGGTGATGTTTTCGATTCTCCTTCTCATGTCATCAAGTCCGGATGAAAGGCAGAGGATGGCCATGAGTTCCGAAGCCGGGGTTATGTCGAATCCAGACTGTCTCGTGATGCCGTCGGTGCGGGGACCGAGTCCTGTGACGATGTTTCTCAGGGACCTGTCATTGACATCGAGTACCCGCTTCCACAGGATTTCCTTGAGGGCGAATCCTTCGTTCTGGTGCTGGTAGAGATAATTGTCCAGCAGTGCGGCTATCATGTTGTGTGCGGATGTGACCGCATGGAAATCGCCTGTAAAATGCAGGTTTATCTTGTCCATCGGCATGATCTGTGCATATCCGCCGCCTGCAGCCCCGCCCTTCAGTCCGAAGCATGGCCCGAGGGACGGCTCCCTGAGTGCCACGATGGCTTTCTTGCCTATCCTGTTGAGACCGAGGGCGAGACCTACGGACACGGTGGTCTTGCCGATGCCTGCCTTGGTGGCGGTAATGGCGGTCACGAGTATGAGTCTGCTTTTCTTTACTGCAGTTTCATCAATCAGTGTTTCAGGTACTTTGGCCATATAATGCCCGTATTGTTCAATGCATTCTTCCGGAATGCCGGTCTCGGCGGCTATTTCCGTGATTTTCTTCATGCTGATGCTCCTTGCGATTTCGATGTCAGATTTCATGGCCACGGTGTATTGTTGATTATTGTGATTTCATCGGAAATGAAGTCGCTAAAATACTGAAATTTTTCCTATTTTTGCAGGATATGGCCGGCGAATGACATTTTCCGGCCCGTAGTTTTAAGTGAAACGGAAATTTCCAACTGGATTATGATTACATTCGGGTTCAAAAACAAGACCAGCGGGCTGCTCCGCGCCGTTACGGCAATTGTTCTGGGGATAGTGATGATTGCCATGCCCGGGTCGTCCCTCGTCGTGCTTGTGCAGGTGCTGGCGGCAGTGCTCATTGCATCCGGGCTCGTCTCGGCCGTTTTCGGCTTCATCAACAGGACAAACGGCGGACTTGGCCTTATGGTATTCAATTCTGTCGTGGATATCATTCTGGGCATTCTCATATTCTGCTTCCCTGAATTTGTCGCAAGTTTTGTGATAGTGGTGCTCGGCATCGTGCTTCTTGTCCTCGGACTTTTCCAGATATTCGCCCTGGTCAGTGCATCAAGTTTTGTCAATATGGGGGTCTTTGCCTTCCTTTTCCCGGCATTGGCTGTAGTCGGAGGCATTCTGCTGGTGTTCAAGCCTTTCGGTATAGCCTCGGCTCTGACGCTTGTGGCCGGCATCGTCCTTCTGGTCTACGGGGTGTCCGAACTCATAGCATCGTGGAAGATGCGCAAGGCCATGAAGGAATATGACATAAAGTTCGGGGAGGGCGCTGCACAGCCTGGCAGCCAGGCCCGGCAGTCAGGCTTTGATGACATCAAGGATGTAGATTACGAAAAGGTCGATGACCCTTCCTGATTACGGAGCAGGACTTGTCCTGCGACAGTCCTCCCTATTCAGGGTCGAGAGCGGTTTATGAGAATGTCCGGTGGACATTCGAAAGCGAGCAGCAAAGGAGGGTGATGCCCCTTAGTAAGGGGCTGTCGCGGAGCGACTGGGGATTAAGACAAATGGATTTCGAAGAAATCCTTAACGACAGTCCGACGGATTCCCTGGTGCTGAGTAAAACAAATCCGTCGGACTGACGTTAATATGATACCGAAGGAGACAGTAGACAGGATAATAGATGCAGCCCGTGTTGAAGATGTAGTCGGGGATTTCGTCTCTCTGAAAAGAAGAGGGGCGAATTTTGTCGCATGCTGTCCTTTCCACAACGAGAAGACTCCTTCGTTTTATGTTTCCCCGGCAAAGGGGATATTCAAATGCTTCGGCTGCGGCAAGTCGGGGACTGCCGTCGGATTCGTGATGGAGCATGAGAACCTGTCCTATGGTGATGCGCTGAGATTCCTTGCGAAGAAATACAACATCGAAGTGGTCGAGAAGGAAGAATCCGCGGAGGACATTGCCCTGAGGCAGCGTAACGAGAGCCTCATGCTCGTTTCCGAATTTGCCGCAGGCTTCTTCAAGGATTCGCTCAAGACAGAGGAAGGGCGTGCCATCGGATACGCCTATTTCAAGTCAAGGGGGCTGGAGGATGCCACCATAGAGAAATTCGGGCTCGGATGGGCACCGCTCAGCCGCCATGCCCTTGCCGATGCAGCCAGGGAGACAGGATACAAGGAGGAATTCCTTGTGGACACAGGCCTGTGTGTAAAGAGGGATGACGGCAGTCTTTCGGACCGGTTCTTCGACAGGGTCATCTTTCCGATACATTCCGTGAACGGGAGGCCGATAGCCTTCGGGGGCAGGACATTGAGAACGGACAAGACCGTGGCGAAATATGTCAATTCCCCTGAAACCGAGATATATGTCAAGAGCAGGTCTCTGTACGGGATTTATTTCGCGAGAAACGAGATTGTCCGCCGGGACAGGTGCTTCCTTGTGGAAGGCTATCTGGATGTGATATCGATGCACCAGCTCGGCATCACCAATGTGGCTGCTTCCAGCGGCACATCCCTGACAGTGGAACAGGTGAGGCTGATCAAAAGGTTCACGGAAAATGTCACCATTATATATGACGGGGATTCGGCGGGGATACATGCGGCGTTGAGAGGCATCGGCCTGGTGCTGAAGGAAGGGCTGAATGTGAAGGTGGTGCTTCTTCCTGACGGCGATGACCCGGATTCGTTTTCGAGGAAACATACGCTGGAGGAGGTCAGGAACTTCATTGACTCCCATGAGCAGGACTTCATAGAATTCAAGTCGGACATATTGCTCGGCGAGGCGGGGGATGACCCTCTGAAAAGGGCCAACCTGATAAATGACATAGCTGACACCGTGGCCCTCATTCCGGATGCCGTCAAGCGTTCCGTGTATGTGGATGTGTGCAGCCGGAAGTTCAATATTGATTCGCAGATACTTTTCGAGCGCATAGGCCATACCCGGGGGGAGATGCTTGCGGAGGAGAAGACCAGGAATGACTCCCGCAGGCGCAGGGAAGAGGAGCATATCCAGTTACGCCTGGAGGAAGACACGGGTGCCGCCGCTTCGGAACCGCGCCCGGTGAGTGTGCTTTCAGCTCCGGCGGGGCTGAAATTCGATGATGCTTATCTTGCACCGTGCGAAAAGGAACTGCTGGGATTCATTGTGGAATCCGGTGACGAGCATCTGGCATTTGACCGTGATTCGGAATTCTATATGGAGGGCGAGTCCCAGACTGTGGCGGAATTCATTGATTCCGCACTTGCAGGGGATGATGTGCAGTTTGCCAACGGCATATACCGGAAGGCCTACGATGAATATTTCAGGATGTATGACGAAGGTCTGACTCAGGAGCAGATAAGGAACAGGCTGCTGAACAGCACAGACAGGGAAATCGCCCTTGTCACAGCCGACCTTCTGGAGGATAAGTATATCATTACGGTGGAAAACTATATAAATGCCCTCACCTCGAAGTCCACGATGCTTGTGATGTATGTTCCCAAGTCCGTGATGGCCTACCAGAGCCGCAGGATAGAGAAGATGCTTGCCGAATACGATGCAAAGCTGGAGTCCGCCGGTGACGATGTCGCCGCACAGATGGACATACTGAAGGTGATGGATGGACTGAACAGGGCCAGGAAAAACCTCAACAACCGTCTCGGACGGGTATGATTGATAATGTTTTGAAATTTTAGACTGTTTGCAGAATATGAAAGACAATTACAAAAGGACACTTGTCACATGTGCGCTTCCGTACGCAAACGGACCGGTGCATATCGGCCATCTTGCCGGGGTTTATGTGCCTGCCGATATTTACGTGAGATATCTGAGGATGAAAGGAGAGGATGTACTTTTCATCTGCGGCTCCGACGAGCACGGGGTCCCTATCACCATCAAGGCAAAAAAGGAGGGATGCACACCGCAGGATGTCGTGGACAGGTTCCACAGGATAATAAAGGATTCGTTCACCGGACTCGGAATCAATTTCGACATATATTCCAGGACCACTTCGGATGTGCATGAGAAGACCGCCTCCGAGTTTTTCAGGAAGCTTTATGATGAAGGGAAATTCATCGAGAAGGAGAGCGAGCAATATTATGACACCGAGGCGAATACCTTCCTTGCAGACCGCTATATAGTCGGGACCTGCCCGAAATGCGGGGCGGAGGGGGCATACGGTGACCAGTGCGAAAAATGCGGCAGTACCCTCAGCCCGGACGAGCTTATAAACCCCAAGTCCGCCCTGAGCGGCAGCGAGCCTGTCAAGAGGAAGACGAAACACTGGTATCTGCCTCTCGACAAATATGAACCGTGGCTGAAGGAGTGGATATTGGAAGGCCACAAGGAATGGAAGACCAATGTGTATGGGCAGTGCAAGTCCTGGATTGACGGAGGCCTGCAGCCTCGTGCCGTGAGCCGCGACCTTGACTGGGGTGTTCCGGTGCCGGTGGAAGGAGCTGAAGGCAAGGTGCTCTATGTGTGGTTTGATGCCCCTATCGGCTATATTTCCAATACCAAGGAACTCCTGCCACAGTCATGGGAGAAATGGTGGAAGTCTGAGGATACCAAGCTCGTGCATTTCATCGGAAAGGACAATATCGTCTTCCATTGCATCGTTTTCCCGTCAATGCTGAAGGCCTATGGGGATTTCATCCTTCCGGACAATGTACCTGCAAACGAGTTCCTCAATCTTGAAGGCAACAAGATTTCCACATCAAGGAACTGGGCCGTATGGCTCCAGGAATATCTGAAGGAGTTCCCGGGACAGGAAGATGTCCTGAGATACGTGCTCTGCGCCAATGCCCCTGAGACCAAGGACAATGACTATACATGGAAAGATTTCCAGGCCCGCAACAACAATGAACTTGTGGCGATCCTCGGCAATTTCGTGAACCGTGCCGTGGTCCTCACCCACAAATATTTCGGAGGCATGGTGCCTGCCGACAAGAAGTCCGAGCCGGTTGATGCCGAGACCCTTGCCCAGATACCGGCAATGAGGGAAGCGATAGAAGGCAATCTTGAAAACTACAAGTTCCGCGAGGCCCTGAAGGAAGCCATGAACATGGCCCGTCTCGGCAACAAGTATCTGACTGACACCGAGCCGTGGAAAGTCGCCAAGACCGACATGGACAGGACGGCATCCATCCTGAATGTCGCCCTCCAGATATGTGCCAACCTTGCCATAGCATTCGAGCCGTTCCTTCCGTTCTCCGCGGAAAAGCTCAGGAAGATTCTCAATGTGGGGCTTATAGCCGGTGCTGACCACCGTCACGGGGAGGGTGTTCCTACCGTCAATTTCTACGGGGAGAAAGAGTCTGCCGCCCTGCATACCTATCCTGCAAGGGATGGTGGAGACGCCGGTGCAAGTCGTTCTTCTGCCGATGATTTCTCTGTCGTCCTCACCTGGAGCCTTCTCGGTGCGGGATGTCTCCTGCCTGAGGGACACCAGCTTGGCGAGCCGGAACTTCTGTTCAGCAAGATAGAGGACAGCGTGGTCGAGGCCCAGATCAACAGGCTTGAGGAAATCCGCAAGGCCAACGAGGCGGCGCAGGCCGCCGAAGAGGCCCGCCGTGTCACTCCGCAGAAGTCCGAGTGCACATTTGAGGATTTTGAGAAGATGGACATCCGCACAGCCACAGTCCTTGAAGCCGAGCGTGTCCCTAAGACAGACAAGCTTCTCAAGCTCACCATTGATACCGGCATAGACAAGCGTGTCATCGTTTCAGGCATCGCCGAATATTATACTCCCGAGCAGATGGTCGGCCGCCAGATCTGCATCCTTGCCAACCTTGCTCCGCGCAAGATCCGCGGCATCGAGTCCAAGGGCATGATCCTCATGGCCCGCCAGGGCGACGGCAAGATGCGCTTTGTCACCCCTCAGGAGACTCTTTCCAACGGTGCCGAAATAGGCTGATGCGCCCAATTTCATGGTGACCGGGAAACATCCCTGCATGTTTTATGGTATTTTCCCGGATAATCGCAATTTAAAATTTGTCGGGATGAAGACGGATTACAATATGGATCTGCGTGCGTGGAACACCTTCGGAATGAAGGTGTCCTGCGCATGTTTTGTGGAATACGGGACGGTGGAGGAACTGGAGGGGCTCTGGAAGATGAGACACGGGATGTCTCCGGACGGTCTGCCGAGCCCTTTCCTGCATATAGGGAGGGGGAGCAACCTGCTTTTCACAAAGGATTTCCCGGGGACTGTCTTTCATTCTGACATAAGGTTCATTTCAGTTTTGGACGGTACCGGACATCAGTATCAGCCAGGGGATTCTGCAGCGGAAACCTGTGCAGACCTGGCCTCGGACGGTAAGGTTTCTGTAGAGGCCGGAGCCGGGGTGCTTTGGGATGACTTCTGCCTCTGGTGTGCCGAAAGGGGACTTTGGGGGCCGGAGAATCTTTCAGGCATTCCGGGCGAAGTCGGGGCTGCGGCAGTCCAGAACATCGGGGCATACGGGGTTGAGGCAAAGGACATCATTTCTCAGGTGAAATGTTTTGACTGCGTTACGGGCCGCAGGGTTGCCTTCAAGGCCTCGGAGTGTGGCTACGGCTATCGGGATTCCATGTTCAAGGATTCGGCCAAAGGCAGGTATGTGGTGACTTCGGTTGTCTTCACTCTTTCTTCAGCGCCCGTTCTGAGGCTGGACTACGGTCATGTGAAAG
Source organism: Candidatus Cryptobacteroides merdavium (assembly GCA_017694755.1). Classification (GTDB taxonomy): domain Bacteria; phylum Bacteroidota; class Bacteroidia; order Bacteroidales; family UBA932; genus Cryptobacteroides; species Cryptobacteroides merdavium. The sequence continues at coordinate 10,735 of JADIMO010000013.1, read as the reverse complement.
AGGCGGTGAACGCTGCATTTGAAACTGTATCCGGCCCTGATGTCCCTGATGTGGCCGCTCCGGGAACTGATGTCGGAAAATCCGGACAGGACTCTGCAGTCGGACATGGAAAAGGCGTCAGCGCCGGGGAGGGCAGCCTGTCGCCGATGCTTGTGAGAAATGTGATACTTTCCATAAGGAATGCCAAGCTGCCGGACCCTGCAGTCATCGGGAGTGCCGGGAGCTTCTTCAAGAATCCGGTCATCCCGAGGTCGGACTATGAACGGATTGCCTCCGTGGCGAGGATAGAGCACGGGGCGGATTATGAAGTTCCTCATTATGACGCCGGTTCGGGGTTTATAAAGGTTCCTGCCGCATGGCTGCTGGACCAGTGCGGGCTGAAAGGCCTTGTCGCCGGGAATGCAGGCATCTATGAGAAACAGCCGCTGGTGATAGTCAACCTGACGGGGAATGCCTCTCCTTCGGAAATCCTTGCCGTTGAGGCGATGGCAGTGAAGGCGGTATATGAAAAATTCGGTGTGACACTTCATCCGGAAGTGGAGCATGTGTAAATCTGCAACATTATGAGTTCGTTTGTCATTGAAGGCGGGCACAAGCTCAGCGGAGTCATCCGCCCGCAGGGAGCGAAGAATGAGGCACTTCAGGTGATCAGTGCCGTCCTCCTCACAGATGAGGAGGTCACGATTTCCAATATTCCGGAAATTCTGGACATACGCAACCTGATCATTCTTCTGGAAGGGATGGGGGTCAAGGTCACCCGCAAGGAAAAGGGCTGCTATGTGTTCAAGGCTGATGAAATCGACACTGACTATGTCAGGAGCGATGATTTTGTCAGGAAATGTGCAGCTCTCCGCGGTTCCCTGATGGTTGTCGGCCCGATTCTCGCCCGTTTCGGCAGCGCCTATTTCCCGAAGCCGGGAGGGGACAAGATCGGCCGCAGGAGGGTGGACACCCACATCCTCGGTCTCATGAATCTCGGTGCCGGCCTGGAATATGACAATGACAAGAAGGCTTTCTATCTCCATGTCCCGGAAGGTCAACGCTTGAAAGGCAAATATATGCTCCTGGACGAGGCTTCAGTGACAGGCACGGCGAATATCCTGATGGCAGCCGCCCTTGCAGAAGGCACTACGACCATCTATAATGCCGCCTGCGAACCGTATATCCAGCAGCTCTGCCGCCTGCTTGTGGCCATGGGGGCGAAGATTGAGGGCGTCGGTTCCAATCTTTTGACCGTCACAGGTGTGGAAAAGCTTCACGGTGCGAGTCACACGCTTCTTCCGGACATGATAGAAGTCGGCAGTTTCATCGGGATGGCGGCAATCACCCGCAGCTCCATCACCATCAAGGATGTTTCATACGGCAATCTCGGCATCATTCCCGAATGTTTCCGCCGCCTCGGCATAGGTCTGGAGCAGCGAGGCGATGACATATTCATTCCGGAGCAGGAAAGTTATGTGATAGAGTCTTTCCTGGACGGTTCCATCCTGACCATTGCCGATGCCCCGTGGCCCGGTCTTACCCCTGACCTCCTCAGCGTGATGCTCGTCGTGGCCACACAGTGCAAGGGAAGCGTCCTCATCCATCAGAAGATGTTCGAAAGCAGGCTTTTCTTTGTGGACAGGCTGATAGACATGGGGGCGCAGATCATTCTTTGCGACCCTCATCGCGCCGTGGTGATAGGCCATGACCACAAATTCACGCTCAGGGCCAACAATATGCTTTCCCCGGACATCCGTGCCGGCATAGCCATGCTCATCGCCGCCATGTCGGCCAAGGGCACGAGTGTCATCGGCAATATAGAGCAGATTGACCGCGGCTATGAAGATATCGACATCCGCCTCAATGCTCTCGGTGCACATATTTCAAGAAATTAACGTCAGTTCGACGAATTTATTATACTAAGAGCCGGGGAATTCATCGAACAGTCGCTACGTATTTTGAAGAAATCCGTTTATTTCTTGCGGATGAGGTTGAGACCGTCGCGGACAGGGAGGATTACTGATTCGACGCGTGGGTCGTTGGCGACGATGCTGTTGAATGCGGCAATGCCCTGCGTCTGTCTGTCCTTCGGAAGAGGGTCAAGCCAGACTTTGCCGTCCCAAAGCACGTTGTCTGCAAGTATGTAGCCACCTGGACGTACCATGTTGAAGATGAGGTCATAGTATTCGGGATATTCCCTTTTATTGGCATCGATATACACCATGTCGTAGAGTCCGTTTCCTGATGGCTGGCTGCAGTTCTCCGGAATGGACGGAGTTTCGTCTGGTTGTACACGGGTACCTGTGCCTGTAAGGTCGGCCTTAAGCTGTTCCAGTGTCTTCTTTGCATCCCCTATGAGGAGAGATACCTTGCCGGACACCCCGGCCCTGTCGAATCCTTCGAGAATCAGGTCTTCAAGCTCATCATTGATTTCAAGGGTATCGAGATGTCCGTTTTCGGGCAGTCCGTAGGCGATGCAGACGGCTGAATAGCCGGTGAATGTGCCTATCTCAAGCACCCGGGCAGGCCGTATCATCTCAGTGAGCATTGTGAGAAACCTCCCCTGGACGGCTCCGGAAAGCATCCTGGCATGGTTTGTCCTGATGTTGGTCTGGCGTTCTATCCAGGCAAGGGCTTCCGTCTGTCCTGAGGAATGTTCCCTGATATATCTGTCCGATGCTTCCATAGTCTTTTATTGTGTGTCAGGCAAATACGAGCCTTGACAGCTTCTCCTTGTCGAAAATTCTGCGGGAAAGTTCCATCAGTTCTTCTGCAGAGACGGCCTCGATCTTTTCCCTTGTCTGCCTGTCATCTGCGATATGTCCGTATGTGAGCAGGCTCTTTCCCATTGAAAGACATTGTGTTTCCCCGTTGTCGGAGCTTATGGCAAGCTGTCCGAGCAGCTGCTTCTTGGCTGCCTTCAGTTTCCTTTCGCTCATCGGGCTGTCCTGGAGTTTCCTGATTTCCTTGCCGATGGCTTTGCAGCATTTTTCCAGATTGCCTCTGTCGCATCCGAGGCAGATGGCCACAATGCCGGTGTCGGCATATTGGGTGTAGGAACATTCCACCCCGTAGACCCATCCGTTCTTTTCCCTCAGGACGGAATTGAGGATGGAGTTGGTGGCAGGGCCTCCGAGAATGTTGCACAGCAGGACGGTCGCCACCCTTTCCTTTTCTTCATACAGTGACGGGGCAGTGGTCCCTATCACACAGTTGACCTGATGGTTCCGTCTTGTCATCTTTTTGTCGAAGCAGGCTGCCTCCGGCTTGAGGCGTTTCGGTTCAGGCATTTCTTCCGCAGGCTTTTCACATTCCGGGAAATATTTTTCAGCCATTTTGAGCACGGCCTTCTCCATCTTGTCCTCATTCAGTCCGGCCACGACCGTGAAGGCCATGTTCTCCGGCCTGAATTTTTCCCTTACAAATTTCAAAAGCTCGTCAGATGTTATCTTCTTGACGGAGGCTGCGGTTCCCAATATCGGTCCGGCCAGAGGATGTCCGGCAAACAGCATTTCTTCAAACTTGTCGTATATCTCCTCCGAAGGCGAATCCTTGTATGAATTGATTTCGTCAATGACCACTCCTTTCTCTGTCTCCACCTCGTTCCGGGGAAATGTCGGAGATGTGGCAAGTTCAAAGAGCAGGGAGGCTGCCTTGTTCAGGTCCTCTTTCAGTACCGTTGCATGCAGCACAATTTCTTCCTTTGTCGTGTAGGCGTTCAGTTCGCCTCCGAGCCTGTCGAGATAGCCGTTTATGGTGGTTGCGTTCTTTCTTGCCGTCCCCTTGAACAGGGTATGTTCCACAAGATGGGCTATGCCGGAATGATAGCCTTCTTCATCCCTCGTGCCGCATCTGATGCTCAGGGCGCAATATCCCACTGCCGACCCTCCTGTCTTTACGGCATATCTGATGCCGCATGGCGTCTTTCCGCACTTCATCTTTCCCGCTCCGTTTATTCCCTGTCGGCTGTTATCCTCATCAGGTCCTCGGCCAGGAATCCTGCCCCCCTCTTTTTGGTTATCTTGTGTTTCCTGAAATAATAGAGCTCATGCGTTCCGGCATTTATCAGCATCTTGTAGCAGTATGAGCCCGGAACAGGCTCGGACGGCGACACGGTATAGCTTACCAGGGTGTTTGCCGTATTGTCCAGCATGAGGTTGTCCGCGACTTCCTCATCAGTGGCACAGACTCCGTTCCTGAAGTAGAAAGCCTTCAGTTCCGGTGTGACTTCATCAGAAATGTCATTTTTCGAGAACACTATCTTCATCGTGTCGGCTTCCATTATGTTGGAAGATGTGCCGGCAAGTGTGGAATATGCATTAAGCCCCCTTTCAAGGGCATGTACCACATGCTCCTGGATGATGTCAATCATTGCCGGGAGAAAGATGAATTCGCGTCCTGACGGTGACTTGGCCGCCCTGACCGGCATTGACACTATTTCAAGCATCTTGCTGAGCCCCTTGTCTGCTCCTTCTCCGCCTTTTATGAGGGTCAGCATTTCTATTCCCGGTTCTGACTCTCTGCGGAAACGGCTTTTCACCGGCATGAGAAAGTAATAGCTGTCATCGGATTTCAGCTCTTGGAACTCCGTCAGGGTGCAGAACTCAAATGCGGATATGTTCCACCTTGCCCTGACTTCCTCCTTCAGTGCGGCATCAAAAAAGTCATTTCCAGACAGGACCACCTTGGTTGTCTTCTCCGGGAAATCTTCGATTTTCTCGTCCTTTGTAATTATCTGCGCCTGGGCTGACATGATCACAGGCACCATGACTGAAACAATCAGCAGCAGAATCCTTTTCATCTCAACTCTATATAAAATGACATCCGTCAGGCTGGCCGTATGATGCAATAAGCCGGCCGTTACTGCCGAAACGGACGGCAAAGTTACAAAAATATGCTTAAAATTACTTAAATTTGCAGGTCATGACAGAATATATCGTATCAGCAAGAAAATACAGGCCGGACAATTTCGAATCTCTGGTCGGACAGGACAATATAGCCCGGACTCTCAAGAATTCGATAGTCCGCGGGCAGCTGGCCCATGCCTATCTGTTCTGCGGTCCGCGCGGCGTCGGCAAGACGAGCACGGCGAGAATTTTCGCCAAGACAATAAACTGTTCCAATCCCACTCCGGACATGGAGCCTTGCGGCAAATGCGAATCCTGCATTTCTTTCGCCGAAGGCCGTTCCTACTGTATCCATGAGCTGGATGCGGCCTCCAACAACGGTGTCGATGACATCAAGGCCCTGATGGAGCAGGTGCGGATCCCGCCGCAGGTCGGCAAATACAGCGTGTACATCATAGATGAGGTGCACATGCTGTCGCAGTCGGCCTTCAATGCTTTCCTCAAGACCCTGGAGGAGCCGCCTGCCCATGCCATCTTCATCCTTGCCACTACGGAGAAGCACAAGATACTTCCGACTATCCTCTCCAGGTGCCAGACATACGATTTCAACAGGATTACCGTCGACAATATCGTGAAGAACCTGAGGCATATAGCTGATATGGAGGGCATTACTATAGATGATGAGTCCCTGCATGTGATAGCCGGAAAGGCCGATGGGGCGATGCGCGATGCGTTGACTATATTTGACCAGACAGTGGCGTTCTGCGGTACGGATGTGAAATACGAGGATGTCCTGACCAATCTCAATGTCCTTGATTATGAGCATTGTTTCCGCCTTGTGGATGACTTCCTCGTTGGGGACTATCCTTCAGCGCTTCTCACATTTGACGGCATATTGGCGAAGGGCTTCAATGCCCTGCATTTCGTATCTGCCCTGAGCAGCCATTTCCGGAATTTGATAGTGAGCAGGAGCGCGGGACTTGATGCTTTGCTGGAACTGCCTGATTCATTGAAGAAAAGATATAAGGAACAGGCGGAAAGATGCCCGCTCCAGTTCCTCTACGAGTGTCTGAATACCACTGTGCAGTGCGAGTCAGGCTACAGGCTGAGCGTGAACCCGAGGCTTCATATCGAGTTCACCCTCATGAAGCTCAGTTTCCTCATGAAGAGCCTCGGCGGGCAGCAGGCCAGCCCTGCGGTACAGTCTTCCGCTGTGACCTCCGCTCCCGCTGCCTCTGCCACCGCTGCACCGGTACAGGCCAGTCCGGCTGCCCCTGCAGTTTCTTCTGCCCAGCCTGTCCAGTCAGTCCGGACGGATGCATCGGCTCCGGAAAAGCCATCCGCTTCTGCTTCAGCTGCACCGCTGTCTTCCGGGGACGCCGCAGATGACTTTTCAGCGGCCAGGGCTCCGCGAAGACGCGCGGCGAGACAGCCGTCCTCCCTTTCCATAAAGTCCCTGATGAGCAACAGTCCGGAAGATCCTGTATCAGCAGCCCCGTCCAATGATGCCAGTCAGGATACCTCATACATTCCTTCAGATGATACGATACGGCTCAAATGGAAAGAGCTGGTAGTCGCGTATTCCTCCAAGCCGAGGCTGGCCAACACCCTTGCTTCCTCCAAACTTGAGATTGCAGACCACGAAGACGGGAAATGTGTCATATTCAGTGTGCTGAACATGGCGCAGAAGAAATGGATAGAAGAAAAGCTGCTGCATGAGCTTGAAGGTACCTTGCGAAAGCTTGCCGGCTCGGCAAGGCTTCATCTCAGGGTGGATGTGGTCTTGGATGAACATGTGGAAGCGGGGCCATATACTCCGAGTGAAAAGGCCAAGGATCTGATGGAGAAGAATGCCGAAGTCAAGAATCTGATTTCGGATTTCGGCCTTGATGTGAAATAATCATGATTTCAAAATGAACCGACATGAAACTGCGTTGTGAAAATCTTGTCAAGAAATATGGAGTGCGTACCGTCGTGAAAGGAGTTTCGATGGAGGCCGAACAAGGGGAGATCGTGGGCTTCCTCGGACCGAACGGTGCCGGTAAGACGACCAGCTTCTATATGATAACCGGCCTGATAGTGCCGAATGCCGGGAAAATCTATCTCGACGATGAAGATATAACTTCCCTTCCGATGTATAAGCGGGCACAGAAAGGTGTGGGCTACCTTGCCCAGGAAGCATCGGTGTTCCGCCGCATGTCTGTGGAGGACAACATCCTGTCCGTCATGGAGATGAAGGGTTACAGCAAGGCTGAGAGGAAGGAAAGGCTTGAGTCGCTTCTCGACGAGTTCAGCCTCCACAAGGTCCGCAAGAGCCTGGGTATCCAGCTTTCAGGAGGCGAGAGGAGGCGCTGCGAGATCGCCAGGGCACTTTCGATAGAGCCGAAGTTCATCCTTCTCGACGAGCCGTTTGCCGGTGTGGACCCGATTGCCGTAGAAGATATCCAGCACATCATCGCCAAGCTGAAATACAAGAATATCGGCGTCATCATCACCGACCATAATGTCGGCGAGACCCTTGCCATCATTGACCGTGCCTATCTCCTCTACGACGGTGCCATCCTTCAGAGCGGCACCCCTGAGCAGCTTGCCGCCGATGACGATGTCCGCACCAAATATCTCGGCTCCAACTTCGTCCTCAAGCGCTCCACTGCCTTCACCGACGCCAGACAGGCCGTCCAGAACAGGCCTCAGGATAATTTCAAGGCCACATCCGATTCTTCAAAATGATCCGCCACGGGAGTTTATCACGGCGGATATGATCAATAGACGTATGCGCGGACATCGTCGGCGGTGATGCGGTCGCCGGAGAGGATGAGGAGGCGTTCTACCACATTGCGGAGTTCGCGGATGTTGCCGGTCCAGCTCTTGTCAGTAAGCAGGCGCATGGCTTCCGGGTCGACTTCCCGGCGGGACAATGCGGTTTCAGAGCATATCTGGCCGATGAAATAATCCACAAGCAGAGGAATGTCCGACTTCCTTTCGTCAAGAGAAGGCACCTGGATGAGAATTACGCTCAGCCTGTGGTAGAGGTCTTCCCTGAAATTTCCTTTGGCAATCTCATCCTTCAGGTTCTTGTTGGTGGCGGCTATCACCCGGACATCCACCTGAATGTCCTTGTCGCTGCCTACTCGGGAGAGTTTCTTTTCCTGCAGCACTCTCAACACCTTGGCCTGGGCGGCGAGGCTCATGTCGCCTATTTCATCAAGGAACAGGGTGCCTCCGTCAGCCTGTTCGAACTTGCCCTTGTGCTGTTTGATGGCTGATGTGAAGGCTCCTTTCTCATGTCCGAAAAGTTCGCTCTCTATGAGTTCTGACGGTATGGCGGCACAGTTCACTTCTATGTATGGAAGTGCGGACCGGTTGCTTTTCTGATGCAGGCTTCTTGCCACGAGTTCCTTTCCGGTGCCGTTGGCTCCGGTGATCAGCACGCGGGCGTCAGTAGGGGCAACGCGGTCAATCATTTCCTTTATGCGGAGAATGGCCGGAGACTCTCCAATCATCTGCTGTCCGTAGACTTTCTTCGTGAGCCTTGTGGTCTCATTGGTCAGCCTTGTCGTTTCCTTTACAAGTGTGGCCTTGTCAGTGGCATTCTTGATGGTGATAAGTATCCTGTTCAGGTCCAGAGGCTTCTGTATGAAGTCAAAGGCTCCTTTCTTTATGCATTCCACGGCAGTGTCTATGTCGCCATGTCCGGAGATCATGATTACAGCCGAGTCCACCCCGTCCCTGTGAAGCTTGTCAAGGACCTCGATTCCGTCCATGTTCGGCATCTTGATGTCGCAGAATATGGCGTCATACCTTTCCTTTTCTGCCTTTTCGCATCCGATGGACCCGTCTTCGGCCACATCCACCTCGTATCCTTCGTCTGCAAGTATCTCTTTCAGTGAGTTCCTGATGGAACGCTCGTCGTCTATTATAAGAAGCTTCATATATTTGTTTTTTATGTTTCTATGCGGGTCATCGTTATGCTTCTCCGGATGCTTTTTCATGTTTCTCCGGACGACTTCCGATGACGGACGGACGGTTTTCCGGCAGATGGCCTTTGTGTCCGGCGTCCGGTGCCGGAGCGGACATCATACAAATATCGGACATTTTCTTATCTGTTTGCATAAAAATTTCTATTTTTGTCAGCTAAACGTGTACTGATGCATATACCTGACATAATCATAGCGATTGACGGCTATTCTTCGACGGGCAAAAGTTCTTTTGCCAGGCTCATTTCAGAGGAGTTGGGATTCCTGTATCTTGACTCGGGAGCCCTGTATAGGGCTGTCACCCTGTATGCAATAGAGAACGGCATCATATCCCCGGACGGAAAGATAGATCTGCCGGCCCTTGAAAAGGCCCTTGACGGACTGGATGTCCATTTTGAGGACAGGGGGGACGGGTGGAAGACCTACATCGGGGACCGGTGTGTAGAAAAAGATATCCGCAGCCTCGAAGTATCCGGCAAGGTCAGTCCGATAGCGACTGTTCCGCAGGTCAGGGATTATGTGGACAAGAGGCTCCGTGAGATCGGGAAGAGGAAGCGGGTGGTTCTGGACGGCAGGGACATCGGCACCACCGTATTCCCTGATGCAGAACTCAAGATTTTCATGACGGCAGACCTGGATGTGAGGGCGGAAAGAAGGGCTGCGGAGATGCGTGCCAGGGGAGAGGATGTGAAGACGGAGGATGTCATGCGCAATCTCCAGGAGCGCGACTATATCGACTCGCACAGGGAGGCTTCACCTCTTGCCATGGCCACGGATGCGGTAACGCTTGACAATTCCCGCATGACTCTCGCTGACCAGATGGAATGGATCAGGAATGTGATTGCGGAGAAATTCAATCTGACTGACAGGGACTAAATCTAAGGTTATGAACATTACTGTAGACATCGACGGCAATTCCGGGTTCTGTGCCGGAGTCATAAGGGCGATAGACAAGGCTGAGGAGTTTCTGGACCGCCATGCCGGGACAGACGGAAAGAAGCTGTTTTCCCTCGGCCCGATAGTGCATAACGATGCTGAACTGAAGCGGCTTGAGGACAAGGGACTTGTGTGCATAGACAGGGATGACCTCGAGGAAATGAGGGACGCGGAAGACGAGACACTTCTCATCCGTGCCCACGGAGAGCCGCCGCAGACCTATGTCAAGGCCCGTGCCCACGGGTTCAATATCGTCGACTGCACCTGTCCGGTGGTGTTGAAGCTGCAAAAGAGCATAAGGGAGGCCTATGAAAGGCTTCAGGAAAGGAACGGACAGATAGTCATCTTCGGGAAGCCGGGACATGCCGAGGTACTTGGTCTCATAGGCCAGGTGGAGGGCAAGGCTGTCGTGATAGAGAACATGCAGATGCTGAATGAAGCTGTGGAATCGGGAGAGATAGATATTCAGAGGCCGGTCGAGATATTTTCACAGACCACCAAGAGCCCGGCGGAATATTCCGCCATCTGTTCCAAGCTGGAAGTCATGATGGCGGATGCCAATGAACTTTCCATAGAGCGGTTCAAAGGCACGAAAATGTTCATCGCCCACAATACCATCTGCTCCCAGGTGGCCACAAGACATGCAAAGCTCTCTGCCTTTGCCATGGACCATGACATAGTGATATTTGTTTCCGGCAAGGCAAGTTCCAACGGCAAGGTTCTTTGCGAGCGGTGTAAATCATTGAATATAAGGACATATCATATAGATTCCCCTGAAGAGCTGAAAAGAGAATGGTTCAGGGAGGATGACAAGGTGGGCGTCTGCGGGGCTGCATCCACACCGAAATGGCTGCTTGAGGCTGTCGCAAAAGAAATTCTGTCCTATAATTAAATTTTGCAGAATATCCGACAATTTATAATTTTGCACCCGCAAATATTTACAGTCAATCAATTAAACGAAATATTATGGCAACAACAGCTGATTTCAAAAAC